>CALQRA010000361.1 GCA_943332855.1 Candidatus Kuenenia stuttgartensis | reverse complement strand
GATCGGGACCGATGCAGGGACTCCGCTTATTTGCAGGGACTCCGCTTATTTGCAGGGACTCCGCTTATTTGCAGGGACTCCGCTTATTTGCAGGGACTCCGCTTATTTGCAGGGACTCCGCTTATTTGCAGGGACTCCGCTTCTCTGATCCGACTCCGTCCGATCATTTGCCGAGAACAACCCCGGCCGTGGCCGCCACCACCACGAACAGGATCAAGGCGATCCCGAGCACTCCGAGCAGGGAAAACACGACGCCAGCCCTCCGTATCGGGAAACTTTTTCCGGGAAACCGTTTCCGGGAAATACGGCGGGCGCTTCAGCCCCGATCGGAATCCCCAGGTTGGGGCCGATGCCGCTTCGGTGGCCATCGTAGGCATGGCCCCTCCCGTTCACAAGACGTGCCGCAGAGCCGCGACCGGTCGTCGGGGGCCTGTGGGCTAGGTCGTTGGATAAGCGAAAACCTCGTCGGAAACGACATTCATGCCCGCCCGTCCGACTTCTTCGGGCGTGCGCTTCTGCGCGGCGTGGTGCCACGGGCTGACATCCTGGAGCTCGGGCATGATCTCGAGGATCTGGCCGATGAGCATGTTGGCCAGTCGATGAGTGGCGGTGCCGTCGGTCTGTTCGCGGATGGCAGCGGCGGTCTTCATGAGCTTCACCATCCGCGAGCGCTCGAGAACAGGGCCAGAGAGTTGGCCATCGGCTTCGACGAGGAGCTCGGCGATCGGCACCTCGAGAACTTCCTGCCAGCCGAGAAGATCGGAGATTCTTAGATCACAGTCCTCCTGCTCCTGGCGACGGGCGACCGACATCTCGACTCCGAGCCGGCGGGCGACGTTTCGCAGCGTCACCCCCTGCTGCTGGCGGACATCCGCCAGACGGTGGAATCGCTGCTGCCGGCGCGGCGCCGTCCGCGGCTTCATGGCTGGGCGGGTGAGCAGCGCATCGGCTTCGGCACGGACGGCGTCCGAGATTCCGCTGTCGGCGACCGCAAAGGGGTGCCGCATCCCGTCCTCGGAATCGTCGAAGCGATCCTGAAACCGGGTTTCGTAGTCGACGGTCGCCATGATGGAATCCTCCTGCTGGGCCGGGAGCGGGGCGCAGTTGCGCACCGGGACCGCGGACGTTCGAACGGGGGTATAGCGAGCCTGAAGAATGGGGCCGGCGCGAACGCCGCTCGCCAGAACCGGATCCTGCCTTGCCAGGGGGACCCGACTGGATAACTCTACCGGCAATGGCAAGTCGGTTGTTCCGACCGGCCGTTGCCTGTCCCGGCCCGCGGGGGACGTGACAGGGACCAATACGCCGCAGGAGCAGCGGCCGTTCGCGCGGGCGGCAATTTTTTTTCTTCCCGCGACCGCTTCGTGCCCCACGCCCCGTTGATTCCCCTTCACCGCGCGAGACTTCACCATGGCCCCCTGCAGCCCGCTTCCCGATGGCTACCGCGACCTCCGCGATCATGTCGCCTGGGCCGATGCCGGCAGGCGCTCGACTGTGCTGGTGTCGGGGGAGGATGCGGTGCGATTCGTCGACGGCTTTTGCACCGCGGCGCTGTCCACGCTCGCCCCCGGTGAAGGCACCGAGGCATTCTTCCCCGATGCCCGCGGGCAGGTGCTCCTCCTCGCCACCGTCTTTCGTGGCCCTGACGGCGTGTGGATCGACGCCGATCCCGCGGTGCCGGTAACGGTCGAGGGTGCGGGGGGCGAGTGGTCGCTGGCGGCCCATCTCGAGCGCTACCATATCCGCGAGCGACTCGAGATCAGCGACCGGAGCGATCACTTCGCAACGCTGTTCCTCGCCGGCCCGGCGGCGGGCGCTTGGATCGAGCGCGGGGCAGCCGCCACGCTCCCCGAGGAGGCCATCCCCGCGGAGGACGCCGTTCGGGGGCCATTGCTTCCGGTCCAGCTGGTGCGGCCGTTCGGCCGGATGGCCGACGTCGTTGCCGGCAACCTGCCAGCGGTCTGTGGGGGAGTCCCGGCGGCGGTCCTCCGGGGGGAATGGCTGGGCCCGGGGACCTGCCTCGTGGTCGTGGCGCTCGACGACCGGGGGCGGCTCGTCGAGCGCTGGCAGGGCGACGGGATCGTCGAGGCCTCCGCCGGCGCCATCGATGCGGTGCGGCGCGAAGAGGGTCGTCCGTCGGCGGTCGATGTGCCCCCGCGGGCACTTCCCCAGGAGCTCGGTCGTGACGACCGGGCGATCTCGTTTACGAAGGGGTGTTATCTCGGTCAGGAGACAGTGGCACGAATCGACGCCCTCGGGCATGTCAACCGTCGCTTCGTGGGGATCGTCGCCGCGGCCAACGTGCTTGCCGGGCCGGGGGCAACGGTGACGATCCGTGGGAGCGGGGAAGCGGTGGGCACGATCACGTCATCCGGCCCCACGCCCTTGTTCGATGGCTGGTTGGGGCTCGGGTTGGTGCGGACTTCGGCGCTCGCCGCCGGGATCGAATTGGAGATCGCCGGATTCGCGGCACGCTGGGTTGACCTGCCGCCGCGCCGCGGCGGGAAGGGAGCTGTGGCATGAGTCAGTCAGAGGCCGGATCGGCGCAGGGCGGTGGCGACGAGTATCCCGATGGGGCGGTTCCCGCCGCCGACGTGCTCCTCGTGGCGCGGCGTTTCCGGGTCGTCCGCCGCACCGAGCCGGGGCCGGGGGGCGCGGGGCAGGTGCGCGAGGTGATCGAGCATCCGGGGAGTGTCGTCGTTGTGCCACTCCTCTCGCCGGTCGAAGTCTGCCTCGTCGAGGTGGTCCGCGTCGCCGTCGGACGGACGCTCCTCGAGTTGCCCGCCGGCACGCTCGACCGGGTCGAGTCGCTCGAGGCCGCCGCGGCCCGGGAACTTGGCGAGGAGACCGGGTATCGGTCGCGCTGTCTCAAGGCCGCCGGCGCGTTTTGGATGTCGCCGGGGATTCTCCGGGAAAGGATGCATCTGTTCGTCGCCGAGGGGCTCGAACCGGGCCCCCAGGCCCTCGAGCCGGGGGAGCAGATCCGTGTCAGGATCGTCCGCTGGGAGGAGGCGATCG
>CALQRA010000360.1 GCA_943332855.1 Candidatus Kuenenia stuttgartensis | reverse complement strand
TGGCGGCGGGCATCGATGAACGATCCCTTCCAGGCCAGTGCCAAGCGAAACGCCTCTGCGTCCCAGGCGATGTTGACCCGTTCCGGGAAGCCGATGCCGATCGCGCGCGGCCCGGCCCCTTCGATGAAGTTGCGATAGATCACCGGCTTGTCGGTGGCGACAAGCTCGATCGGATCGTTCCCCAGTCCGACCGGGGGCCGCGGCTTGGCCAGCGACACATATCGCCACACCGACTCGATCTGGTTGCCGGCGTTGCCAGAGAGGATGTCGGGATAAAAAACCTTCCCTTCCGGCCAGGCGGCAGGCATCCGCGTGCCGGGGCGAAAGCGTTGTGGGTTTTCCACGTAGGCCAGATACCACTGGTGCCTGAGGCGCTTGGGGAAGCGCGTCATGTCGATGGCCCCGAGCCCCTGGCCGCGGTCGCCGGCGAAGGCATGGCACTTGATGCAGCCGAGCCCCTTCGAGCCAACGAGATCGCGCCCCTTGTCGACGATCTCCGCTTCGGCGTGGCCGGCGATCGCCGGGATCGTGATGTCGGTCTTCGGATCATCGGCCAGGAGCGATGCCAGGGGCTTGGCGACGTCGCCGTGCCACTTCGGCATCAGCGTGTGCATCGTGGCCCGGCGATCGACGCCCCCCTGCGCAAGCACCTCGTCGAGAAACTCGCGCCGCAGTTTGTCGCCGACCCCGTCGAGCGTCGGCGGCAGCCGTCCCTCCTCTCCCATCTCCGGGATCGGCCCGGTGAACAGGGCGTCGCGGGCGGGATCTTTCAGGATCGGCTCGCCATCGTCGTCGAGAATGGCCACCGCGGGGATCGCCCCTCCCTTCCCGTCACGGACATGGCAGGCGAGGCAATTGAGGCTCGTGAGCGAGCGGGAAATCGCCCGCTCGCGCGCCGGTGCTTCCGCAGCGGCCGGAGAGGCAAGAAATGAGAGCGCCGCGCCGATCGCTTCCCGCTGCGTGTCGTCGAGCCCATAGAGGGGCGCTCCCTTCGTGGCGGGCGTCTGGCCAAGGCATCCGGCTTCGTTTTCAGCGTTGGCCTTCCCGGCGCGCGTCTTCAGTTGCGACAGGTCGGCCGCCTTCAGGGCGACCGGCTCGGCCCCGTCGAGGCGATGGCAGCTGGCGCAGTCGTGCGTTGCAAAGGCTTTCTTCCCTTCGGCGGCGAGCCCCGCGTCGACGGCAAACGGCGGCGGGGCAGGGCGGGAGGTGCGGGCCGGCTTGCCGTCGCGCGACGGCGTGATGAACGCGAGGGCCGACTCGCGCGAGCCCCCCGGCGGGGCGACGTCGAGCTCGAGCGTGCACTGCCCGGCCGCCTCGAAGAACTCGACGCCTATTTCGTGAATGCCGGCGTCGAGCTCGATATCGCCCGAGCGCCAGCTATGAGGATGAACGCCGTCGTTGTCGATCACGGTCGCACCGCCGACGAGCAATCGGCTGCCGTCGTCGCTCGCCAGATCGAACCGGTAGCGCCCCTTCACCGGGGCATGGAAAAAGCCCGACAGCTGCACGCAGAATCCATCGGTGCGGCCGGCAAAGCCTTCCACATCAAAGCCCTGGAGTGGTCCGGCCCGGTCCGGCTTCCCGAGCGCGGCGAAATCGGGGAGCGACCCGAAGGTCTGATTCCACGACTTTGCCTCGAAGGCCACCGTCTGCTCGGCCGTGCCCCCCCACCGGCTCTCGGGGAGGAGGAGGGCCGCGACGAGATGGCGACGATCGCCGTCGTCGAGCGGAAACCCTGGCATCCGGCTCGACGGGCGCGTGTGGAGGGGATTCTGGAGGAAGGCGTCGAGCGCGGTCGGCGACCATTTGGCAGCGAGGTCGCCGAGGGGGCGCTGGTCGGGGAGATGGGGCGCGCTTGAGAGCCGATCGCCATGGCAGGCCCGGCAGCCGACGCGCTCATAGATCGGCACCCCGTCGCGCGGGCGGCTATCCTGTGCGCCCGGAAAAGGTCCCCGGGAAAACTCCCCGGTGGAAGCGAGGTAGTGGGCGATCGCCTGGGATGTCCGCGCTCGGGCCCCCTCGTCGAGGCCGGCAAGCGCGTGGGGCATCGTCGTGCCGGGGCGGGCCGCGGCAGGATCGCGGAGGTAGGTCGCGATCCATGCCGGATCGATCCGCTCGCCGACCCGGTCGAGGATCGGCCCGGTCTTAGCGCTTACATGGGCTGCGGCCGCGCCGGCCTGATGGCAATTCACGCAGCCGAGCTCGCCGAGGAGCAACAGGCCCCCCTCGATCCGATCAATCGACTTGTCAGCGTGGCGGCCAAAACGCTCGAAGCCGGCGACGATCGGCGCGGCCGTGGCGGGCACCACAGCCAGGCCAGCCGCCATCCCGACGATGAGTGCGACACACAAGGAACGGCACGATCTCGGACACATGGGCAGAGTCCCTAAGGCGCTGTCCGCCAGGGGCCAACTGGATCCCGGGCGGCCCCAAATATACCGGCGCCTCCGGCGTTCGTTCAGGCCGCCCCGAGGCCAGGCGCGCCCACGGGCGCCCGTCACGTCCCCTCGTCGTCGCTCACCGGCAGTCCGGTGACGATCTCCACGATCCGCCAGTCGAGCCAGCGCGAGTCGGGGTCGAGCCCCTTCTTCCCGACAAATCCGACATGGCCACCATGATCGGTGGCGACAAGCCGCACACAGTCGGGATAGGCGACGCGGTCGCTCGAAAACATCCAGAACGGGACGAGCGGATCGTCGCGCGACGTGATGATCGTCGTCGGCGTGTCGATCGCGGGGATGAAGGGAGCGGCGCTTGAGTGGCGGTAGTAGTCGTGGGCGTCGCGGAAGCCGATTGCCGGGGCGGTGAACCAATCGTCGAAGCCGTGGAGCGTCCGCGGCCGCGGCCCCTCCGGCGGCCGGAACGCATCGGGGCGCAAGTGCCACCAGGCTTCGAGGTGCTTGATGAGGACGCCGGTGAAGTGCCGGTCGTAGACGCGGTTGGTGCGGCTGCCGATCGACTCGATCCCCGCTAGCAGGTCGATCGGCGGATTGACCGCCACCGCCCGCCGCACCGCGGCCGGGATAT
>CALQRA010000359.1 GCA_943332855.1 Candidatus Kuenenia stuttgartensis | reverse complement strand
TCGGGACGAGATCGTCGTGTCGAAGAGCTGGAAATAGGGAGGCGTGCAGGAGCGACGTCATCACAAGGCTCGCCGAACGCGTCGTCGGCGAGCCGCATGGGGAGGAGCCGAATTCGGTATGATCGGGAGTCCTGCCCAGGCGGGATTCCCCGATCCGAACCTTCGTCCTGCCCCTCGATGACCAATCTCCCTACGACCGCGCCTGCCGCCACCCCTCCCGGCGCCATCGTCGTCTGCCAGATGGAGGTGATCCCCGGGAACCCCGAGGTGAACCTCGCCCGGATCCTTCGGGGCATCGACGAGGCATGGTCTGCCGGCGCGGCACTCGTGCTCTTTCCGGAGATGGCCCTCCCTGGCTACCTCCTCGGCGACGAATGGGAGAACGACGCCTTTCTCCGCGACCTCGCGGCCATGAATGACGAGATCGTCGCCCACACGCACGGGGCTTGTGCGGCGATCTGGGGGAACGTGCGGGCCGTGTTCGGCGCTCATGAGCCGATCCTCGGCCGCGTGCCGGCGCTCGGCCTTCGCGGCGAGGATGGGCGGACGCGGAAATACAACGCGGCCTTTGTGGCTGCCGATGGCATGCTCGTCAGCAATGGCGTGTTCTCAGGCTCCACGCCGAAATCGCTCCTTCCCAAATATCGTGAGTTTGACGACGCCCGGCATTTTTATTCGCTGCCGAAGCTCGCCCAGGAACTCGGCGTCGCACCTGCCGATCTCGTCGCGCCCTTCGAGCTGGCGATTGGCGGAACGCGGCGGAAGGTGGGCGTGCTTCTCTGTGAAGACCTGTGGGACGACGACTACGCCTTCAAGCCGATCGAGGTCCTGAAAGCGAAGGGGGCCGACGTGATCGTCAACCTCTCCGCCTCCCCGTTCGGCATCGGCAAGCAGGCGAAGCGCGACCGCGTCCTCGCCGCCCGCACCCGCGGCTGCGAGTGCTTTTATGTCAACGCGACCGGCGCCCAAGACAATGGGAAGAATGTCTTTCTCTTCGATGGTGCCAGCCCGATCTACGTCGACGGCTGCAAGGTGGCGCAAGGGGCATCGTTCCGCGAGGACACCGTCTCGTTGGTCTCGGGCCTTGTGGCCGATCCCCCTGAGATCGCCAAGGTCCATGCCGCGATTGTGGCGGGGCTGAAGGCGACGCTTGAGCGGATCGGAGCGCGGAAGGTCGTCGTCGGGCTCTCCGGCGGCATCGATTCGGGCGTCGTCGCGAGCTTGTGCGTGGAGGCCCTCGGGAGTGACAACGTCATCGGCGTCAACATGCCGAGCCGCCATAACTCCGCGACGACGCGTGGCCTCGCCGCCGAGGTGGCCGAGCGCCTCGGCATTCGCTTGCTCGTGGCCCCGATCGAAGAGGCGGTCGACGTGTCGCGCCGGCAGATTGAGGGGCTCACCGGGGCTCCCGTCAGGGGCCTCGTCGATGAAAATATCCAGGCCCGCGACCGCGGCAGCCGAATCCTGGCCGGGCTCGCTGCGCAGCTCGGCGCCATCGATCGATGCGGCGTGGTGTTCACCAACAACGGCAACAAAACGGAGGTCGCGCAGGGCTACTGCACGCTCTACGGCGACGTCGGCGGCGCGGTGGCGCCGCTCGCCGACCTTTACAAGACGCAGGTCTACGAGCTCGCCCGTCATCTCAATGCCACGCATGGCGATCCGATCCCCGCCGGGATGCTCGCGGTGAAGCCGTCGGCCGAGCTCTCCGCCGCCCAGAATCCGGAGCAGGGGGGGGGCGACCCTTTTCAGTTTGAGTATCACGATCGGCTCCTCTATCAGATGGTCGAGCTGCGCCGTGATCCGGAGGAGATCCTCGCCGACTTCGCCGCCGGTCGGCTCGAGCAGGTGCTGGGGCTCGGCGTGGGGAAGACCTGCGTGGGGACGTTCTTCCCCGATGCGGCGGCGTTTGTCGCTGACCTCGAGCTCGTCTGGCGGCGCTTCAAGGGAAGCTTCTTCAAGCGGGTGCAGGCGCCGCCGATCGTGGCGGTGAGCAAGCGCGCCTTCGGCTTCGATCTGCGGGAAGCCCAGATCGGGGCCCGGTTTACACGGGGCTATTTCGTGCTCAAAGAGCAGGTGCTCGCCGCGGCCCGCGGGTGAGCCTGGCTATACTCCCAGGCCGATCAAGGCCGTTTCCCGGGGCCGATCGAACTGGTTGCAGGAGGAGCGATGCGAACGTTTACCGTCGGTGGTCTCGTGGCGTGGTTGGCGGTGCTCTGCGTGTCGGTGCCGGTGGCAGCCAGCGAGCCTATCCGTGTGATGAGCTTCAACATCCGCTACGGCACCGCCGATGACGGTGTGAACGCCTGGCCGAAGCGGAAGCAGTTCCTCGCCGACACGATTACCCGTTTTGACCCCGATCTCCTCGGTACGCAGGAGACACTTGCTTTCCAGCGGGACGAGCTCCTCGGGCTTCTCCACCGCTACGAAGCCGCTGGCGTCGGTCGCGACGACGGGCGGGAGCAGGGGGAGATGGCGGCGCTGTTCTACAAGCCCGCTCGCTTCGAGAAGGTCGCCGGCGGCGACTTCTGGCTGTCGCCACAGCCGGAGACGGTCGGCAGCAAGGGCTGGGATGCCGCCCTGCCGCGGATCGCCACCTGGGTGAAGCTCGCCGACAAGGCGAATCAAGCCGCGGCACCGATCCTGTTTCTCAACACCCACTTCGACCACCAGGGGGCCGAAGCCCGCCGGGAGTCGGCGGCGCTCATCCGTCGCTGGCTCGACGAGCAGGGGGCCGGCTGTCGGCTCGTCATCACCGGTGACTTCAACGCCGGCGAAGGGACGCCCCCCTACGAAGCCCTGTTCGCTGCGGGCGACGACGGCCCATCGCTCCTCATCGATTCCTTCCGCGTCGCCGTGCCGAAGCGGAAATCGGCAGGACCAGAGGGGACGTTTACCGGGTTTGACGCGCGAGTCACCGGTGGCGAGCGGATCGACTGGATCGGCTGCTCGCGCGATTGGCGCGTGGCCGCCGGGGGCATCGACCGCAGCGAGCGTGACGGCCGCACCCCGTCGGACCACGCGGCCGTGACGGCCGTCCTTGAG
>CALQRA010000358.1 GCA_943332855.1 Candidatus Kuenenia stuttgartensis | reverse complement strand
TGATGGTGTCGAGCAAGTCGCTCGAGCGACCGGAGAATCTCGCCGCCGTCTGCAAGCTCGAAGCCCTCGAGTCGCTGGTCATCGACGGAGACGGGGTCACCGACGACCTGATTCCGAAACTCCTCCCCTTAGATAACCTCACAGATCTGCATCTCTGGGAAGGAAAACTCACCGGCAAGACACTCGGCGAGCTCGCTGCGCTACCGAAGTTGGAATCACTTGGTCTGAACGTTGCCCCGAACTGGTCGCCGGAAGCGGCAGCGCAGATCGTGCAGATCCGTTCCCTGCGAAAGTTCTATGCAAGCCGGCTGCCTCTGACTGACGCCGATGTCGGGGTGCTCGTCCAAAACGACGACTGGGAGCGCCTCGACCTTTGTCCTTCGATCACAGACAAGAGCCTGGGTCTGATTGCCCGCCTGCCGCGACTCAAGAGTTTCCGACCCTACGGCCCTTCCATCACCTCGGCCGGCATCGAGGCGCTGTCGGCCTCGACCTCGCTCGAAAGCCTCGATCTGCGGTTTTGCCCGATGCTCGACGACGCGGCCTGCGACGCCTTGACCAAGATGCCCGCACTCCGCTCCGTGCTTCTCAAAGAAAACAACAAGATCACTGCAGCGGCCGCCCGGCGACTGGCTCGGGCAAGGCCGGAAGTGTTTGTACAGCACGAAGCCGTGGTGAAACTCGAGGTCCGCTTGCGGTACGGCCGCGAAGCCCTCGAAGAATAGGCCGCTGCCCCGCGGCTGCCGCGGGAGGCGAATGTCAGTAGATGATGCCGCTCTCGACCCGGTGGGGGGCGAGGCGGGCGCGGCCCTCGAGGAACGAGAGCTCCACGAGGAACGAAGTGCCGACGACCGTTCCCCCCGCCGCCTCGATCAGCCGGATGCAGGCACCCGCCGTGCCGCCGGTGGCGAGGACGTCGTCAACCACGAGCACACGGGCGCCGGATTTGAGGATCCCGGTGTGCATTTGCAGCTTGTCGCGGCCGTACTCAAGGTCGTATTCGACCTCGATCGTCTCGGCCGGGAGCTTCCCCGGCTTCCGCACCGGGATCACGCCGACGCCGAGCTCGATCGCCATCGGCGTGGCAAACAAAAACCCCCGCGCCTCCACCGCCGCGATCGCGTCGATCCCGGCATCGCGCCACGGGCCCGCCATCAGCCGCACTGCCGAGGCGAGCGCCGCCGGATCGGCCAAGAGCGGCGTGATGTCGCGGAACAAGATCCCCGGCTTGGGGAAGTCGGGCACCGGGCGGATGAAGGAGGCGAGATCGACGGCGGCGTGGGGCACGAAAAGGCTCCGCGGATGAGGCGTGTCGGAAGCGACGGGCGATGTGGCACTGTGCCCCCGAGCCGGGGGCCGGTCAAGCCCCGTGGCGGAGGCGGATCTTCGCCCGGGGGACGCCGTCGAGCTCGGCGGCCAGGGTGGCGAGGGTTTCCGACTCGATCTGCCGGACGCGTTCGCGGGTCAGCCCGAGGACGCCGCCGATTTCCTTGAGCGTCATCGGGTCACCGCCTCCGAGGCCGAAGCGAAGCTTGAGGATCGTGGCGGCGCGGTGGTCGAGAAGCTCGATGCGCCGCATGACGTGGCGCATCGTGTCCTCGTCGAGGAAAACCTCTGCCGGGCACTTCGTGTTCTCGTCGCGGATCAGATCGCCGAGCGACCAGCCGCCGTCGGCCTGCTCGGTCTGCGGCGAGGCCTGATTGATGTGGATCGCTTTCTTGATGATCGGGAGCTTCTTGCGGGCGAGCCCGAGGCTGCGGGCGACCTCTTCCGGCGTCGGCGTGCGGCCGAGAGAATCGAGGAGCCGGGCCGTTGCCCGGCGCCACTTCGAGAGCAGCTCCACCATGTAGGCGGGGATCCGGATCGTCTTGCCGGAGTTGATCAAGGCGCGCTTGATCGACTGCTTGATCCAGTAGCTGGCGTAGGTGCTGAAGCGCGTGCCGATGCGCGGATCGAAGCCCTCGACGGCCCGCAGCAGGCCGAGGTTCCCCTCCTCGATGAGGTCGGGGAGCGGCAGGCCGCGGTTGGCGTAGCCCCGGGCGATGTTGACGACGAGGCGGAGGTTTGCGCGAACCATGTGATCGCGGGCCTGGGCATCCCCCTTGCCGATCGCCACCGCCAGTTCCTTCTCCTGGTCCGCCGTCAGAAGCGACGTGTCGTTGATGTCGCGGAGATAGGTTTCCAGAGGGTTCTGGACGGCTACGGAGGAGGTCTTGCGGCGGGGGGTGGGCATGGCGTGTCGACGGTCCTGGTGAATGGATGACGGTGTGCGGTGATGGATGGTGGCGGGAGGCTTGCGTCCCGCCGGGAAGGTATCGACGGATCCCGGGGGCGACTGCACAAGCGGGAGAAGAGAGGCGGTCTGGCGCGATCGTGATGACTGGGGTGGCGATGACGCAGCCAGGCCCGCCGGTCATGCCCGGCGCGATCGGGGGACCGGGTCAGGCGAGGTGCCAGTCGATGCACGCCAGTTCGGGGACCGATCCGAGGCGGATCGGGAGCCCCGATGTGCCGATGCCGCGCGATACGAACAGCGGCGGCCCGCCGTCGCGGTACCAGCCGGCGACATACCGACCACTCCCCGGCGGCGTGAGGAGCGCGACGCCCCAGGGCGCCACCTGCCCGCCGTGCGTGTGCCCTGAGAGGACGAGGTCGGCGCGGTGCTCGGCAGGGAGCGCGAGCTTGTCGCGATGAACCGGGCAGTGGGCGAGAACGAGATGGTGATCGCAGGGCTCCTCGCCGGCGAGCGCCGCAACCGGATCGGGGCGCCCCTGGCGGATGTCATCGAAGCCGGTGACCCGCACCGAGCGATCGCCGACAGCGACTCTCACCGAGCGGTTGACGAGGAGCTCGAAGCCGTGCCGTTCGTGGTGGCGCTGGAGTCGTTCGACGGGGACGCCGGAGTTGATCTCCCAGTTGCCGAGGATCGCGAGCCGATAGGGCGCGTCGGGACAGGCCGCGAGGAAGTCGAGGAGAGGCCTCTCACCCCGCGCGGCCGAGAGGCTGTCGCCGGTGATCACGAGGAGATCGGGGGCGAGGCGGTGGAGCGCTGCGAGGACGCGTTCCTCGAGCGGCCCGACGCGGTGGAGGTGGAGATCGGAGACATGGGCGATCCGCAGCCGTCGGCCCTCGGGGGGAG
>CALQRA010000357.1 GCA_943332855.1 Candidatus Kuenenia stuttgartensis | reverse complement strand
GCTTTCGCTCGTTCTCGAGCCGACCCCCGACATCATCGCCACCCTCTCGCGGCGGGCCGCCCCGGAGCAGTGGATGGTCGCCTTCGCACTCGAGCCGGGGGCCGATCCGCGGCGGGCCCTGGAAAAGATCGATGCCAAGGCCTGTGATCTGATCGTCGTCAACGATCTCACGGCGGTGAACGCCGGGACGACGGCGGTCGCCGTCTACGATGCAGCGCACGCGAAGGTGGGGGAACGGCGGGGCGCGAAGGGGGCCGTTTCCGCCTGGCTCGTCCGGCTCATCGCCGTGCACTGCTCGACCCCGGTGAGCCGCCGTCCCCGCGGCCGCCGCCCGGCCGGCCCGCAGGCCTGATCCCGGGCCCGGCCATCAGCCCCCGGCCGCCGTAGAGTGTTTCGGGCCCAGATCGCTATAACTCCGCTGGTCCAATCCCTTCGAGGAACCCCGATGGTCAAAGTCGCCGTCCTCGGTGCCACCGGCTACACCGCCCTGGAACTGCTCAAGATCCTCCTCCGCCATCCGGAGGTGGAGATTGTCGCCGTCACCAGCCGTCAGGATGGCAATCCGCCGATCTCGAGCGTTCACCCGAGTCTCGTCAGCCGACTCGAACTGGCGCTCGAGGATCTCTCCCCGGAGGAGGTCGGCAAGCGGGCCGATTGTGTCTTTGGCTGCTTGCCGCACTGTGCCAGCGCCGAGATCCTCCCCCGCGTCCTCGCCGCCGGCGCGAAGGTGGTCGACTTCTCAGCCGACTATCGGCTCGACGACGCAGCAACCTATCTCGAGTGGTACGGCCACGAGCATCCCGACGCCGCCCGGCTGGGAAAGACGGTCTACGGCCTGCCAGAGCTGTTCCGGGAGCAGATCCGCGGGGCGGATCTCGTCGCCAACCCCGGCTGCTACTCGACCTCCGCAATCCTCCCGCTGGCGCCGCTGCTGCGGGCCGGCCTGATCGAGCGCGACGACATCATCATCGATTCCAAGAGCGGCGTCAGCGGCGCCGGTCGGCAGCCGAAGCTGATGACGCATTTCCCCGAATGCAACGAGAGCATGTCGGCCTACAACGTCGGCCGCCACCGCCACACCCCCGAGATCGAGCAGATCATCGGCCGGTTTTCCGGCATCGCCCCGACGGTCATCTTCACGCCGCAACTGGCCCCCATGGACCGTGGCATCCTCTCGACGATCTACGCCAAGCCGCGCGGGACGGTGACCGAGGCGGCGATCCTGGCCTGTCTGCGGGAGGCGTACGCCGGGGAACGATTCGTCCGCGTCGTCGATCACCTCCCCGGCACGAAGGACACCGTCGACACGAACTTCTGCGACGTCACCGCCCGGGTCGTGCGCAGCCGCGTCCTTCTGATCAGCTCCCTCGACAATCTCGTCAAGGGGGCGGCGGGGGCCGCCGTCCAAAACTTCAACTGCCTCCATGGTTTTCCCGAATCGACCGGCATGCTCTGATCCGGTCACGCCCAGAGGATGGTTGTTCCTTCGTCGCTCCCTTCGCCCCGTCCACCGATTCCGTCCCGGTCCGTTTTCCCGCAGGCTCGCCTCCATGCCCATCGCCGAAACTCCGCTCCGTCTCCCGATTCCGTCGCTCCCGAAGGGGTTCCGCGTCGCCGGCATCCACGCCGGCCTGAAGCGGAATCCGACCCGCGAGGACGTATCGCTGGTCGTCTCCGACCGCCCCGCCACCGTGGCGGGCGTCTACACGACGAATCTCGTCTGCGCAGCGCCGGTGGTCTACGACCGGGCGCGGACGCCGGGAGAGGGCTTCCGGGCCGTCGCCATCAATTCCGGCAACGCCAACGCCTGCACGGGTGCCCGGGGCCTGGCCGATGCCGAGCGGATGGCAGCGGCCGCGGCGGGGCACGTCGGTGCCGCGGCTGATCAGGTCCTCGTCCTCTCGACCGGCGTGATCGGGGAGTTTCTCCCCCTCTCGAAGATCGAGCGTGGGCTTGGCCTGGTGGCGGCGAAACTCGCCCACGACGCCGATGCGGTCGTCGCCGCCGCCCGCGGCATGATGACCACCGACACCCGTCCCAAGCTCGCCGGCTCGACCCTCACCGCCGGCGGCACCCATGCCACGCTGTTTGGGATGGCAAAGGGAGCGGCGATGGTGGGGCCGAAGCTGGCGACGATGCTCGGCGTGATCCTCACCGACGCCGATCTTGACCCGCAGGATGCCCAGCGGCTCCTCGGCGAAGCCGCCGAGCAGACCTTCAACTGCGTCAGCGTTGACGGCCACACGAGCACCAACGACACCGTGCTCCTCCTCGCCAACGGCGCTGCCGGGGGGAAGCGGCTGAAAGGCTCCGATCTCGAAGCTTTCGGCCGCGCCCTGCTCGGCGCTTGCGACACCCTCGCCCGCGAGATCGCCGATGACGGCGAGGGGGCGACCCACGTGCTCCGGATCGAGGTCTGCGGTTGCCCGACGCGCGATCAGGCCCGGCAGATCGCCCGGACCATCGCCGACAGCCCACTGGTGAAGACGGCGATCTGCGGCGCTGATCCCAACTGGGGGCGGATCGTCTCGGCGGCCGGATATTCGGGCGTCGTCTTCGACCCGGAGAAGATGGTGCTGCGGCTCAACGGCACGCTCCTCTTCCGGGACGGAGCACCGGTCGAATTCGACGGGGACAAGGTCTCCGCATCGATCAAGGCGGCCCGCGAGACCCTCATCGAGCTCGACATGGGCTTCGGGAACGAGTCGATCCGCTTCTACTCCAGCGATCTGACGGCAGAGTACGTCCACCTCAACGCCGATTACCACACCTGACGCTTCCCGGCCGATTTTGCACTCCGCCTCCGTTTCTTCCCCATCCTGGGGCCGGACGGGGGCGGATTTCCGCCGGGACAGCCGGCGGCCCACCCAATGCGGCTTGACGCGCCCGCGACGAGAGGGTTCTCTCAAGGGGTCTCTCAAGGTGTCTCGCAAGGGGACGCTTGAGCCAAATCACCTCCCGCCCCGCCTCCCCCCACCGCCCGTTCTCTCCCCGCTCCCCCTGAAGTCAATCGCCCCATGATCGCTCTCCCGCCCTTCCCGCTGCCGGTCATCCACACCCTCACCGGGGCGATGATGCCACGGTCTGCCTTTCCGCCGGCGGGGGAAAGGCTCCGGTCGGGCGCGGTGATGAAGGGGGGCGATTCGG
>CALQRA010000356.1 GCA_943332855.1 Candidatus Kuenenia stuttgartensis | reverse complement strand
GCGACCTGTTCCTTGAGCACCACTGGCTTCCCTTCGAAGGGAATCCCGCGGATTCCGGCCGCCTTCTCGATCTCCGCCAGGGCGTAGGGGTTGTTGAGGATGTTTTGCCGGTCGATCTCGGACGTGGTGAGGTCTTTGGCCATCGTGAAAAACCGTGGGGTGGATTCCCAGGGAACTGGGCTGGAAAGGCGGGAACTTCGAGGCTGTGGTCAACTCGATCCGCAGCCGGTATTCAGCCGACGAAGACCCCGCAGCCCGGCGATATCTCCTCCTGGCGATCCGGTGGAATGACGTCGGCGATGTGTTTTTTTGAGGCTGCAGGCGCTCAGTCGCCGCCGGGTTCGGGGGCGTCGTCCCCCTTGTCGTCCGGCCCGCGCCGCGTGGGGCGCCGGGCGTCGTGGCGGCGGAACACGGCCACCACGTCTTCGATCGGCACGACGTAGAGAAGATTGTCCTGCTCGAAGTCGACCGGGATCGAGTTCTTGGGATGGAACAGGACCTTGTCGTACTTCTCGATCGGGAAGTCGGCGTCGCGCTCCACCTGGAGGCTCACCTCGACGACGCGCCCCGTGATCGTGGGGATCTCCGCCTGGTCGGGGAGAACGATCCCCCCGCGCGTCTTGTGGCGGCTCTCGTCCTTGCGGATCAGCACCCGCATCCCCAGCGGCTCGACAAAATCATCCACGCTCACCTCCGCGATCGACAGCCGACCGGGCTCCCCGGCCAAGCACCCGCCGGCATCCCACCCAGACGACTGGGATACCGCGAACGATGTTGTACGTCGCTCGCGTCCGGCGAGCCACTCCCCGAAGAATCGTGAACGGGAGGGGAGGCGCGAGGCCGACCACTCACGGGCTCTCGAAGGCGTTCTCGAAGTGCTCGATGATCGGGGCCTCACCGCCGACGCCGAAGATCACCGTGACGACATCGATGCGCACCTGACAATCCTGGAGCCGGTGCCGGCGGATGTAGGCATTGGCGAGCTCCGAGATCCGCCGCTGCTTCACCGGCCCGACCGTCTCGGCCGGGTGGCCGTGCCGGGTGTCGGAGCGGCTTCTGACCTCGACGAACACCACCGTTCGGCCATCGAGGGCAACGATGTCGATGTCGCCCCGGAGTATCCGTTCCCGTCGACCAACGATCCTGTAGCCGAGTCGCTGGAGATGCTTTGCGGCCAAATCCTCCCCTTCCCGGCCGAGCGCGTCGCGGTCTTCGGGTCCATCACGGTGAAGGTTGGGGTCGCGCCGTTCCATCGGCCCCTCTTCCCACCGGCTTACGCACTGGCGCATCGCCGATGACCAGGGTCTTCGCGGGATTCAGAGGAGCGGGGGTACCTGGACGGGGTCAGGCCTTTGCGGCCTTCTTCGCAGCCGCCTTCGCAGCCGCCTTCTTGGCAGCGCCGGCAGCCAGGGCGACCTCGTCGCGCTTCTCACGCAGACGCACCGCCTTGCCGACGCGGTCACGGAGATAGTAGAGCTTGGCGCGGCGCGAGACGCCCGACCGCTTCACATCGACCTTGGCGATCTTCGGAGAATGGAGGGGGAACTTCCGCTCCACCCCCTCGCCGCCGACGATCCGCCGGACGGTGAACATCTCCCGGCTGCCGGTGCCGCTGCGGGCAATGACGACGCCACTGAAGATCTGAACCCGCTCCTTCTCGCCTTCGAGAATGCGGGTATGAACGTCGACGGTGTCGCCGATGGCGAACTGCGGAACTTCCGACTTGAGGCTTGAGGCCTCGACGAGAGAGAGGGTCTTCTGGCTCACGGCACGCTCCTTGGTGTGGTTTCGATGGCCCGGGCTGTCGGCTCCGGAGCCTTCTTGGTCGGGACTGGGGATTGGTGCGGGGATGGCTCGCCGGAGCGGTCCGACGATCCGGCGTCGCGGCGGCGGGTCGCGGCGATCGCCTGCTCATGGCGCCACTTCGCGATCTTGCCATGGTCCCCCGACAGTAACACGTCGGGGACTCCCATGCCGCGGAACTCCCGCGGACGGGTGTACTGGGGGCCCTCAACGAGCCGGCCGGGGTTGGAAAAGGAATCCTGACGGGCGCTCTCTTCGTCGCCGAGCACGCCGGGAACGAGCCGGCAGACGGCGTCGACAACAACCATCGCCGCCACTTCCCCTCCGGAGAGGACAAAGTCGCCGATGGAGAGCTCCTCGGCCCCTAGGGCCGCGCGGACGCGGGCGTCGAACCCCTCGTAGCGGCCACAGACGAGCACGATCCGCTCGCGACGGGAGAGCTCCTCGACCACTTCCTGGGTGAGCCGTCGCCCCCCCGGCGTGAGCAGGATCACCGCACCGAAGCCCCGTGCGGACCGATCAATGTCCTCGCCGCCCTCGTCGGCGGACGGAGCGGGGGCAGCGCCAACGACATACTCGGCACAGGCAACGACCGGGCCGGGCATCAGAAGCATCCCGGGGCCACCACCGAAGGGGCGGTCATCGACCTGTCGGTGGATTCCCTCGGCAAAGTCACGGATGTTCGTGACCCGGATGTCGAGCAGACCGGAGGCGCGGGCGGCCCCGAGCAGACTTCCGTCGAGGAAGCCGGCGAACATCTCGGGAAAGAGGGTGAGGATATCGATGCGCATGACGAAAGACTCGTGCCGGCGTGACGGCCCGGCCTGAACCGCCTAAAGAAGTGACCCGCACAGCCCTTCATCGGCTCCCACAACCCAGGAATGGTGGGCGTTGGAGAGCGGCTGAAAGGAAACGGACCACCCGCGGCTGTCCCGCGGTGGGATCAGCCTTCTGCGGCGGGGGCGGCGGGGGCCTCGGCGGCGGCCGGTTCGGCGGCAACCTCGGCGGCAGGTGCCACGGGGGCAGCCGTGGACTTCACGACGGGAACGAAAACCGGGGTACCGGATTCAGGGATGATCCGCGGGAGCTTGAGCTTGGCACGCGCCAATTCCATCTCCTTGACGTGGGTTCCCTTGGCCCCGTACTTCTTGATCAGCACCTTGACGGCGTCACTCGGCTTAGCGCCGACCGACAGCCAGTATTCGAGCCGGGCATTGTCGAGCGTCACCCGGGCGTCCGTATCGGGCACGGAGGTGTCGTACGTGCCGAGTTCCTCGATCACGCGGCCGTCGCGAGGGCTGCGCCTGTCGGTCGCGCAAATCCGATAATAGGCGCGGTTCTTCCGACCCATCCGCTTCATCCGAATCGCCACTGCCACGGTCGCAATCTC
>CALQRA010000355.1 GCA_943332855.1 Candidatus Kuenenia stuttgartensis | reverse complement strand
CGCCGTCTCGAAGGCCTGCCGGACGTCGTTGGGGAGGACGTCGATCGCGTGGAGGTAGGCGTAGGTGTTGGCGAGGAGATTCGTGGGGGGGATCGCGGTTTTCGTCTCCTGGTCGTCGCTGGTGAGCATCATCATGTCGACCGCAGCGGGGACGAAGCCGCGGAGCTTGCAGGCCCGCGAGCCGAAGTAGGGATTGCCCGGATAGGACCAGCTTGACCACCAAGCCGGCGCCATCGGTGGGTACTGCCGCGGCGACATCCACACCCGACTGTCGCGCTCGATCGACTCCAGGAGGTAGACCCCGGCCGGGTGCCGGAGAGCATCGATGTTGGGCTGCTCGGGGGAGGCGGGGCGGCGCTCCAGGGCCGAGCCGAGGAGGAGCCAGTCGCGGTAGAGGGCATCGTCGTCGAGTTGTTCCTCGATGTACTCCACCGGGACGACCGCGAGAGTGATGTCTGGCTCGGTGAGCGAGGCGAGGAAGCGGTGGAGCGTTTGCTGCCAGGGCTCGGTCTGCGGGAGTTGCCCCCGGGCTGTCCCCATCAGGAGGATCGGGAGGAAGGCCAGAGCGACCCACGTGCTCCGGCCCGCCGTGGCCAAGACGCGTGCGGCAAGCTGGCGCAGGGAAACAAGCGGGGGCATGGTGGCGGTCATCGCGGGAGAGACGGGGAGGGCGGATCGAACGGGGAACGGGCGGTCAGCCGGCCTCGGGAGGGGGGGCAGCCGTGCCGTCCCCCGCCGGGGGATCATCGAGAAACTTCGTGAAGTTGAACTCGCCGTCGCCACCGCCGAAGCCGAAGTTGAACTCCTCCGGCTCCGCGGTCGTCGCGCCGTCCGTCGGCCGCTCAACCCGGGAGCGCTCACCCCTCGTCCCCTGGGGACGGGCCCGGAGTTGCTCCGAAACCCCGGCGAGCCATTCGCCGGAGGGAAAGGCGTAGGGGCGGAACTTCTCGAACGTCCCCGTCTCCTCGTGGATGAAGATGGCCCGCTGGGGCCCAAGCTTGCTGGCCAGCGGACTGTCGACGAGCTGGCTGGAATCGGAGGCACTCATCTGGAACAGGACCCGCAGCTCGAACTCCTTCAGCGCCCCGCGCTCGAACGTCCGCATCAGGTTCGTGAGCGAATCACACCAGATGAGCGTGTGGATGCCGACGGCCGGGCCGTCGCGGAGGATCGTCGCGAAGTTGTCGGCGGGCCCGGCCTTCTTGTCGCCGCCGCTGAACGAGAAGCCGAAATCGCCGTCGGCCTTGCGCAGCTCGCGGAACCGGGCCAGATCGCGGACGACGACGAAGACCGCCTCGCCGTCGAGCACCTGATGGTCGAGGCGGCGCCTGACCTCGGCCGCCAGATCGGCCATCCCGTCGGTGACGCCGAGCCGGCCGACGTTGACGAAATCGTGGGGGAGGCTGGCGGCGAGTTGCGAGAGGAGGAGGTCGGGCTTCTCGTCGGCGATCGCCGGCTCGAAAAGCACGAAGCGGGCATCGTGGCCCAGCTTCCCGCCCGGGAAGGGATCGTTTGCCGCTGCCAGCCCGACGATGGCCATCGCCAGGAGGCTCACCGCCAGATCCTCGCGCTGGCCGACGATGAGGAGATTGGCCCCCCCCTGCCTGCGGAAGATTGCCGTCGTCGGATCCTTGATGGCGATCGCGTCGCCGAGCCAGGCGACCGGGGCGACGGGTGCGCGGCCGCCGGTCGTACCCTCGGCGAGGAGCTCGCGGAGGAGGACATTGCCGTCGGGATCGGCTGCCTGGTTGCCGTCGAACACGATCCGCGGCACCGGCAAAATGTCGGTGCGCCGGTCGGCGAGCCGGCGCAGCTCACCGAGATACCACTCCCGGCGGCTGTCGTCGAGCCACACGACCTGAAAGGGATTGTTGCCAGTCACCATACCATTGGCGTCGTTGTAGATTGCCTCGCCGGGGCGCGTGAGCAGCCGGGCGGCCGAGTTCTCCTCGGAGAGGATCAGGCTGCTGTCGGCCTCGTTGCACTGCAGCGCAATGCGCACCGCCATCTGCCCCATCGTCGCCCGGGGGAGGCTGTAGGAGCCGCCGAGCGTCTGCGAGCCGAGGAGGACGTGCATCCCGAAGGCGCGGCCCTGGCGGACGAGCCGGTCGAGGATCAGCGACGCATCCTGGGCGAGCTTGTCATCCTCGATGAACAGCTCCTGGAACTCGTCAATGATGAGGAGGATCCGCGGCATCGGTTCGGGGCTGCCGGTGGCACGGAAGCCGGCGAGGTCCTGGACGGCCAGATCCCGGAACAGGTCGCCGCGTTGCTTCAGCTCGCGGTCGAGCTGCTCGAGGACCGAGAGGCCGAACTCACGCTCGCTCTCGATGGCGATGACGCGGGCGTGCGGCAGCTCGTAGTGGTCGTAGATCTTGAACTCGACCCCCTTCTTGAAGTCGATGAGATAGAACTGGACCTCGTTCGGGCTATAGGTGAGCGCGAGATTTGTGATCAGCGCGTGCATCATCGTCGACTTGCCCGAGCCGGTCTTGCCGGCGATCAGGACGTGCTGGCTCGTCCCCTTGCCGAGCTTCATGTGCTGCATCTTCTTTGCCCCGGCCGGCCCGAGAGGAACGTCGATTCCGGAGGCGGTGCTCCCCGTCCACCACCGGTCTTCGGGGGGCGCCACGCGGTCGAACGGCACCTCGACGCGCTTCGCCGCCTTCGCGGCCCTGCCGACGCGCTGGATGACCTCCGTGAACAGTTCGTCGGAAGGACTCTGCTCCACGGCGAGCGGCCATTTCGAGAACTCAGGGTCCTGCCAGGTGAAGGTGCCGTCCTTCAGCACGAGCGTCGTGGCGTACTGCTCGATGTCGGAGAGGGTGAAGTTCGCCGGCATCGTCTGCTTGGTGTCGACCGAAACGATCGTGTAAACGCCACACCGCGCGCCGCTGGCGGCGATGCTCGCGAGGCGACGGGCGCTGGTCTCGGTGAAGTTCGCCGGGAAGTTGCTGACGACGACGAACCGGTAGGGCTCCGGGACCTCGGCGTCGGCGTTGTAGGCGCCGATCGAGGGGTATTCGTTGCGCAGATACTTCTGGATCACCAGTTCCATCTGCTCGGTGATGTCGGCGAGCCGCTGCTCGATCTGCTGTGGCTCGGTCCAGATCCGGCTGGTGACGAGGAGCTCGTCGTGATCGGCCAGATGCATGAAGCCGGCGAAGTGCTTCCCCAGCCCGAGCGGATCGATG
>CALQRA010000354.1 GCA_943332855.1 Candidatus Kuenenia stuttgartensis | reverse complement strand
GGCAGGGCGGAAGCGGGAGACGAACGACCCGGCCATCGGGAAGTCGTTGACAAACCCGGTCGGCTCCTTCGGGGCCCGACCGGTGAGAAACCGCTTGTGGCCGCCGCCGTGATCGGCGAAGTCGTGCGTCACCGAGCGGATCAGGGAATAGCGATCGGCACAGCGGGCGTGGAGCGGGAGGAGCTCGCAGACATCGATTCCGGCGACGTTCGTCCTGATCGGCCGGAAGGCCCCGCGGACTTCCGCCGGGGCGTCGGGCTTCATGTCGTAGGTTTCGAGGTGGGGCGGGCCCCCCGGGAGCCAGACGAAGATCACCGCCGTGTCGTCCGCGGCCGGCTGGCCGGCGTCGGCCCTGGCGTGACGGTGGCGGAGGAGATCGGCCAGCCCAAAGCCTCCCAGGCCGAGGAGGCCGGTGGCGATCGCCACGCGGCGGGGGACGGCCGGGCGCACCCCGTCACGACGCGGGGAAAGGCCGCCGGAGCGGAAGGGGGGAGGGCCAGAACAGGGAATTGCGGACGGGGAGCCGACCGACGACATGTCGGGAACGGGAGCCGCGGAAACCGACCGGGGAGCCGTGTCTGCCATCGCATCCCTCCTCAAAGATCCCAAAAGTATACCAGCCCGGCCGGGACCGGTCGCCGGCAAGACCGGGAAGTCAGCCGGAAACGCTGCAGTTTTCTGGACGCTCCCGCCACGCATCGATAAGCTGGTTGCTGGGTGCCGAATTGCTTGCGGCCAGAGGCTTCCGCCCCCTTCTTCCAGCCCCTCGGTTTCCTTCCGAAGTGAATACCATGCGCACCCTCCGTCCGGTCGTTTGGACCTTGCTCCTTGTCGCCCTGGTGGCGTTGGTGGTCGGTCCGTTGCCGGCCAACGCCCAGACGACCAAGGGCCCGTCATCGAAATCGCAGGGGCCGAAGTCAGCGCCGCGATCGGCTCCCTCGGCCGACGGGGCCCGGAAGGGAAGTGGCGACGCTTCGAGAAGTGGCGACGCCTCGAAAAGCGGCGACGCCGCAAAGGGATCGCGCGCCGCGGCCCCGAAGGGGACGGCAGGGAAGGCGTCGAGCGACGCTGATGCCAACAAGCAGTCCAAGGCCGGGGACGCGGCGCCCCTCGGACCGCTCGAGCAACTCGAGGCCGACGCGCAGTCGTGCCGCACCGCCGCGGAAGCGGTGCAGGTCTACAAGATCTTCCTCGCCAATCCGAAGCTCCCTGCCGACCTGCGCAAGACGGCGGAGAAGAAGCTGGCCCAGTGGAAGGTGATGGAGGATGAGAAGCAGCTCCGCCTGGGGAAGAAATGGGTCACCGAGGAGGAGTATGAAAGCGTCTCCAAGAAGGCCGATCAGATGGTTCGCCACAGCCACCAACTCTTCAAGCTCGGCAACCGCGATCTCGCCAAGAAAGAGCTGATTGCCGCCAGCCGGCTCAATCCCGAGAGCGGTCGGGCCGACTTCGTGATGGGCTTCATCTACTCGCTCGTCGCCGACAACGATCTCAAGGCGGTGGCCCACTTCTCGGAGGTGGTGAAGCGCGAGCCGAACAACGCCTTTGCCTACAACAACCTCGCCGTCAGCGAGGTGTTCCTGAAGCGCTATGCCGCGGCCGCGAAGCACTTCCGTCGCGCCCTCGAGATCATGCCCGATCTCCAGGAAGTTGCCGACAACATCGCCGTGGCGATCGGCATGGACGGCATGGTGCGGCACCGGCAGATCCCCGACGATCAAGCGGATGAGTTCAACGAGCTCTACCGCCGGGCGCTCTACGAGCTCCACCTCCTCCCCCTCGACCAGAGCCGGGCTGCCGAGACAGCGCAGAATGGCCAGCAGGGGAACGGCCCCGGGGGCCCCGGCGGGCCGGGTGGCCCGGGTGGGCCACGCGGCCCCGGTTCCATGGGGGGGCCGGGATCGCTCGGCGGGCCAGGTTCGCCGGCGGGTCCTGGCGGGCCTGGCGGCCCCGGTGGGGCTGGCGGGCCCGGCGGCCAGCAGAACAGCCGCCCGATGTTTGCCTACCGCGTCTTCGGGCCGTCGGGCCGGTCGATGGGAGGCGCCCAGGGGGAGCAGGGGATCCAGTCGATGTTCGACGAGCCGGCGCAGGTCGTCGTCAGCATCGCCAACGGCACCGGCTTCGTCATCGCCCCGGGGTATGTGCTCACCAACCACCATGTCATCGAGGGGGCCACCGACATCACGATCCTCGATCCGAAGGATCGGGACAAGCAACTCCTCGCCACGCTCGTGGCCGAGTCGGAAGATCCCGATCTCGCGCTCCTCCGGGTCGAAGGGCTCGAGACCGAGCCGATGCCGCTGGCCGAGGCCATGCCGAAGCGCGGCACCGAGATCATGGTCCTCGGCTATCCCGGCGGCTCGGCGCTCGGCCTGGAATTGAAGAGCGCGCGGGGGGAGGTCGCTTCAGCGGCCGATCCGAAGCTCGACGGAACATTCCTTTTCGACGCCATCGTCAATCCCGGCAACAGCGGCGGGCCGATCATCAACCAGTTGGGGCGGGTCATCGGTGTTGTCGTGGCGATCAGGCGGACGAGCTTGATGGGCTCGGCCTACTCCGTCGGCATCCCGATGGAGCGAGTCTGGCCGTTCCTCGAGGAGCATCTCCCCGAGGTCGAGCCGGCAACCGATGAAATCGGCGAGGAGAAGTGGGTCGACATCGACGAGCGCCTCGGCGCCTCGACCGTGTTCATCACCGCCAAGCTCAAGCGCGGTGGCAAGCCAAAGGAAGACTCGAAGCAGGGGGATGACTTCGCTCAAGGTGGTAACGGAGGTGGCAACGGTCCCCCGGCCGGAGCCCCTCCCGGCTACGGCCCGCCAGGGTCGCCGCCGCCGGGCGGGTTGTCTGGAGGGATTCCGGCTCCGAGTAGCCCGCCGAAGGGGGGCTACGGTGGTCCCGGCACGCCGCCTGGCTACGGTCCTCCGGGCGGAACTCCTGGCGCACCTCCGGGCTTCGGCCCGCCGCCGGGCTTCGGTCCTCCGGGTGGAACTCCCGGCGCTCCCGGCACTCCGCCTGGCTACGGTCCGCCGGGCGGAACGGTGGGCGCACCTCCGGGCTTCGGCCCGCCGCCTGGCTTCGGTCCTCCGGGTGGAACTCCCGGCGTCCCTGGCGCTCCTGGCACCCCGCCTGGCTACGGTCCTCCGGGTGGAACTCCCGGCGTCCCTGGCGCTCCCGGCACTCCGCCTGGCTACGGTCCTCCGGGTG
>CALQRA010000353.1 GCA_943332855.1 Candidatus Kuenenia stuttgartensis | reverse complement strand
GGCCGCCCCTGGCTGGCTGACGCGGCGGCCATCTGCTGGATCCCGGCGGCGATCAGGGCGCGGAGCGATTCCGGCATCACCGCCGGGTGAGTCTCGATGGCGAGGGTGTAGTCGGCGACGAGCGGGGCGAGGAGCTTGGCGGGGTCGGCGATGTCGAACTCCTGGCCACGCTGGCCGATCACCGCCCAGCCGTCCTGCTCGCGGATCTCAATCTCTTGGCCACTGGGGAGCGTGAGCCGGCGGACGTCGCCTTCGGTCTCGACCGGGCCGGTGACCCCCTGGAGCGCGGCGAGAAGCTTCCCGAGATCCTTGACCGGCACCGCGGCATGGATGCCGATGTCGTCGTTGGCCGAGGTGACGATGACGCCGAGGGGGCGTTTGACGTCGAGGCCGGAGAGCCCCTTCCCCTGCGTCGAAAGGAGGAGAACCGATTCAAGCATCCCGGCCAGGCCGGGGTTGTCGACATGGGGGCCGACCCACGTCAGCTGCTGCTTGAGGTCGCCGTAGCTGTCGATGGCGACGACGGCGAGCACCTTCCGGCCGATGCCGGTCTGGGCCGCGGTAATTGCCGGCTGGAGAAGCACGAGGAGCGCGACGACGGCGGCGATCGGGCCGACCAGTCGACGGACGGTTGCACGGACCATGACTGAAGAGCCTTTCGTGGACGGACGTGGCTAGGCCTTGACGGTTCTGGCAGTGTAGCAGTCTGCCGGGGGGACCGGCACTGGATCGGCGCGGCGAAACGCTGCGGAATCGGGCTGGCCGCGGTATTCTCTGGAGACGATGCCCGCGTTCCCGACAACCTACGAGCCGGCTTCACCGACTCCCCCGGTCTACCCCGTTTTCCCGCTTCCGGGGCGGACACCTCGGTTTGTAATCCGCCGCCGCCTCCTCCAGGGGGTGCTCTACCTCCTCACCGCTGTCACCACCTTCTCGACCGGTGTCGTCGGCTGGGAACCGCTCGTGCTCGGTGTCGATGCCGACGTGGCCGGTGGCCTGGCGGAGCATGGCCTGCGGGGGCTGGTCTACATGGTGGCGGTGCTCGCGGTGCTCACGGCCCACGAGGCGGGGCACTTCATCGCGGCGACCGTCCACCGCATCCCGGCGACGCTCCCCTTCTTCCTCCCCGTGCCGGTGCTCCTGACGGGCACGCTCGGCGCCGTGATCGGGATGGAGGGATCGCGGGCGACCCGCCGCGAGCTCTTCGACATCGCCATCGCCGGGCCGCTGGCTGGGCTGGCGATCGCCATTCCGGCGCTCGCGGCGGGGATGGCGTGGGCCGAGCCCTCGGCGGAGAGCCTCTTCGGCCTCCCGCTGGCCGGGCACTGGCTGCTGGGGTGGTTGCGCCCCGACATCGCCGCGGGGACGATCCGCCCCAATGCTCTCTTCATGGCTGGCTGGGTGGGACTGCTCGTGACGGGGCTGAACATGATGCCGATGAGCCAACTCGACGGCGGCCACGTGATCTATGCCCTCTTCGGCGACCGTTCGAAGTGGCTGGCCCGCGGCGTGCTCCTGGCGGCTATTTCGACGATCATCGTCACGGGGCGAACAAACTGGACGCTCATGGTGGTGCTCGTAACGCTCATCGGCATCGACCATCCGCCGGTCCACGATGAGGGGCCGCCGCTCGACTGGCGGCGGACGACGCTCGGGCTCCTGTCGCTGTTGATTCCGGTGCTGACCTTCATACCGGAGCCGCTCCTGATCGATTGAGGGAGCGGGCCTTCAGTCGGCGGACGGCATCACGCGGCGCATGTAAGCATCGAAGAGGGGAACGGTGAATGCCGTGTCGCCGTGGGCTGGGCTGTAGACCATGCCTTTCTTGATGAGGTTCGAACGAGTCGGCCCCACGGCTTCGACCTTCTTCCCCAGCTCCTCGGCGATGTCGCCCGATCGATGGGGCCCCGGGCCGAGGGTGGCCATCGCCCGCAGGTACCGTTTTTCGGCCGGAGTCAGGCGATCGAGACGGACACGGAAAAAGCTGGCGTCGAGCTCGGCGAGCGCCCGATCCGTCGCGGCCACGACGTCCCCATGCTGGACGGGGCTCTGTGCGGCCATGTTCCAGGAGTGCTTCCCCCATTCCTGAAGGAAATAGGGATAGCGATCGGTCTGCTGGAGGATCTCTTCGACCGCGTCGTCGTTGAAATTGATGCCGCACCGCTCTGCTGGCGCGATGATCGCTCGGCGAGCATCAGCGCTTTCGAGCGGGCCGATGACACGAAACTCAAACAGCCGTTCGGCGTAGGACTTCGCCTTCCCCATCTGTCCGACAAGCTGTGGCAACCCGGCGCCAATGAGCGTGACGGGAAGCTGCGATTGGGCGCAGCGATGGAGCGCTGCGATGAGCGCGGCAAGTTCGGCCTCCTCGACGTACTGCAACTCGTCGATAAAGAGGACGACCACCGTCCGCTTCTCCCTCGCTGCCTCGCCGATCGCCTGGAGCAGCGACGTGAGATCGGCGGAAAGGTCGCCGGTGTCGGCCACGCCGGGCTCGATACCGAGGTCGAGCCCGAACTCAATGTCCTGGTACTTGAGCTTCATCCCTTGAACGAATCCCCCCAGCGCCCGCAAAGCACGTTTGGCTCGATCGCCCGCGGCGGCCATCCGGTCGAGCTTCAGCAGCGCCAGCCGCACCTGCGGCACGAGGAGGGCGGGCAGCGACCGCCGCTCCGGAGCCTCGAGCATCACGGTGGGAATCCCTTTGGCTTCCGCGTCCAAATGCATCCGGTTGAGGAGCACAGTCTTGCCGACGCCCCGCAGCCCCACGAGCATGATGCTCTTTGCAGACAAGCCATTCTTCATCCGATCGAGGGCAATCGATGCCTCTTCGATGATCGCGTCGCGACCGGCGAGTTCGGGCGGCGGGTTGCCAGCCCCTGGAGCGAAGGGGTTCGTGCGAGGATCCATGAGCAACCAAAGTCCTTCGGCCGATCTATGTTGATCTTAGTCCGCTAGTCGACGTTTCGATAAGTCATGGTAAGGTCGCTCCGTTTGCCCGTCAAGGGAGCGGCGAGTCGGTTTTTTTCCGATGAATGTGGGGGAAAGGAGGCGCAAAATGCCCTCGAAGAAGTCCGCGAAACCAAAGCTCGTGAAGGAAAATCCGGTGGAGCGGGCTGAACCCCCGGTTCCTTCGGAGCGACGCTCGGGCCGCTCGGCCATTTCCTCCGGCCCGGCGCGGCCGTACGTGAAGATCGTCGAATGGAGCCCGGAGGATGCCTGCTTCGTGGGG
>CALQRA010000352.1 GCA_943332855.1 Candidatus Kuenenia stuttgartensis | reverse complement strand
TCGCTGTGGGTGCGGGCCGACCGGGCCGACATCCGGCTCTCGGCCCGGATCCGCCTGCCGGCCTTCCGCTCCGCCCTGACCGGCGGGGCGGTGACCGTCCTCGTGCCGGGAGACGTGTCGCGCGGGGCCGACCGCTGGGAGCCGCTCGGCGTTGCCGATGTCGCCACGGCGCTGCGGAAGAGCCTGCCGGCGCTGCGGGCCGAACATGGACCGATGGGGGATCTCACCGGGGCGGTGATCACCGATCTCGTCCTCGATCTCTACTCCCGCCCCGGCCATTACGACGTCTCGATCGACGACCTCGAGATCGAGGGGATCGTGCCGACCGGCGCCGTAGCCGTCGCGGCTCCCGCCGCCGTCGACGATCCGCGCGGGGCGGTCGTCCCGGCGGCCGCCATGGCCGATCCCGCCGCACCGGGCGCCGTCATCCAAGCCGCAGCCGAGCTCCCCGCGCTGCCCGCCGAGGCCCCGGCAGCGCCCCCCTCCGCCGCGCCCCCCAACGGCCCCCTTGCCTGGACTTCCCCCGGGGGTGCCCCACCCCCCGCGGCGGCTCCACCCCCTTCGGCTTCCCCCCCCGCGGCGGCCCTGGGAGGGCGGCGCGACCCCGTTTCAGGCCTCAATCGCGGCGTGCTCGAAGTGGCCGGGCAGCCGTTCTTCCCCCGCGCCCTCGACCACAACGGTGAGCCGTTCGAGATCATCGTCGCCCTCGGCTTCAATGCCGTCCGGCTGGCGGCCCCGGCCTCGAGTGACCAGATCGACGAAGCCCGGCGCACGGGCTTGTGGATCATCTGTCCGCCCCCCCACCTTCCCGATGTCGACGTCCGCCGCCCCGAGAGCTTGCCGATGTTCTCGGCCAATTGGGATCGGGTTCTCGTGTGGGACATGGGGAGCGGCCTGTCGGAGGCCGATGTCGAGACCCTCGCCGAGCATGCCAGACGGGTGCGGACGTGCGATCAGCACGCTGGGCGGCCGCTCGTCGCCACGCCCGATTCCGGGCTGCGGAGCCTCTCGCGCCATGTCGACATGCTCGTCGCCCGCCGCACCGTGCTGGGGACGACCGTGGAGCTGGGAGACTACTTCACCTGGCTGCGCGAGCGTCCCCGGCTCGCCCGCCCCGGCACGCCATTCCTCGCCACCCTCGCCACCGAGCTCGACCCGCGCACCGCACGCCAGGCCGCCAACCTGGCCGGGATCGGCGGCCGCGGGCTGGCGGTCGATCCGGAGAGCCTCACGCTTGCGAGCCTGGCCACGCTGGCGGCCGGCGCTCGCGGCATCCTCTTCACCTCATCGCGGCGCATCGACGGCGACGACCACGAGTCGCGGATCCGCGCGGCGGCCGTTCGCTCAATGAACCTCCGGCTGCGAGTCCTCGAGCCGTGGGGGGCGGCGGGGCGGTTCTCCACGACCGCCACGGCGAGCGACCCGGAGGTCCGCGGCGTGGTCCTCGAGGCGGCGCGGGCGCGGATGGTCGTCGCCTGGCGGAACGTCCAGGGGGGACAGATCGTCGCCAGCCATTATCAGGGCGACCTGCCGGCCGAGTCGGCCCCGGTAACGCTCCTCATGAACGGGATCCCTGAGGCCCATCAGGCGTGGGAGGTGACGCCCGGGGGGCTGCGACCGCTGCGGCACCGGCGCGTGACGGGGGGCGTGTCGGTCGTCCTCGATCCGTTCCGTTCCTCGGCGCTCGTCCTCGTTACCGGTGACCCGGCCGTCGCCGCCCATGTCCAGGAGCGCCTCCGCGAGCAGGCGGCCGCCACGCTCGCTGCTTCGCGCGAGCGGGCCGGCTTGCTGATCGCCGATGCCGCCGATCTCCTCGCCCGCATTCCCCCCCTGGCACTCGGGCGACTGCCGGGGCCGCAGATGGTCGCCGCGGCGCAGCAGGACAGCCTCGCGGCCGACCGGGTGGCGGCCTCCGATCCCTCCGCGGCGATTGCCCGCTACGATCGGGCTGCCGCGATCGCCGGCCAACTGGAGCGGCTCGTGTGGGAGAAGGGGGTGGTCGCCACCGGCTCGATGGTGGCCGGGCCGCTCTCCACCTCCGATGCCACGCTCGTCGAGCATTGGCGGTTTGTCGAGGCCCTCGCTGCCACCTCGCCGCGCGAGGAGCTCCTCGTCGGCGGCGGCATGGAGCGGATTGAGGATCTCTCCGGCTCCGGCTGGCGGCATTTCGCCCTCAAGCAGGCGGTGATGCGCACCGGGGTCGAGATCTCCCGGTCACAGCCCGCCTCCGGTCGTGGCTGCCTGGTGATGCGCGCCGAGGCGGTCGATCCGGCCGCGGCGCCGGCGGTCGTGGAGACGCCGCCGGTGTGGATCACGACGCCCCCGCTTTCGGCGCCGAGCGGCAAGCTCCTCCAGATCGAGGCCCGGGTGTGGGTGCCCAAGCCAGTGAAGGGGAGCGTCGATGGTCTCCTCGTCTTCGATTCACTCGGTGGGCCGGCGCTGGCGGAGCGGGTCGGCCCGTCCGCACAGTGGCGGCGGCTGGTGCTCTACCGGATCGTGCCTGCCGACAACGACGGGGAGGCGTTCACCGTCACCTTCGCGCTCACCGGCCTCGGCGAGGCGCGGGTCGACGATGTCAGCGTTCGCGTGCTCGATCGGGGGGCGGGCACGCCGGCGATGATCGTCTCCACCGGGGCCGGCCGCGACGGCGGGGCCAAGAGCTTCCCCACCCCCGGTGAGCTCCTCGCCCCGCCCCCTCTGGCCGCAGCCGATTCCGGCGTAGCTCCACCGCTGGCGGCAGCCACGATGGCCCCGGCGGCGGCGCCGCCGGCCGGCGGCACGCCGACGGCCTGGCCGGGGATGAATCTCGAATGGCCGAAGCTCCCGTTCGCCGGAGCGGCCACCGCGCCGCCACCGGGGCCCGGTGGCGGTCGAATCGATCCGTTCAAGCGGGCGGGGGTGGCGGCGACAGTCCCGCTTCCGTCCCAGCCTGCTCCGGGAGGGGCTGCTCCGCAGCCGCCGGCAGAGGCGCCGCCGGGAGCCCTGCCTTTGCCTCCCGAGACGAATCTGTCGCCCGGCGACGTTCCGCCGACTTTGCCGCCCTGAGCGCCGCGCGGCGCGGTGAGGGGACATCGTCACCCCCGTCCCGCAGCCGTCGCGCTGCCGCGTCGAGCTCGGTCAGTCGCTGCGTCACAAGGGCCACAAGGGTTTTGTCGTCCATTCTCGCCACCTCACCGGCCGGGATGAGGGCGCCGAACTCGAGGCGGATCCGGCCGGGGCGGGGGAGCCAGCGCGTTCGCGGC
>CALQRA010000351.1 GCA_943332855.1 Candidatus Kuenenia stuttgartensis | reverse complement strand
TCCCCCCCCCCCCCCCACACCGCATCCCCGCAATCATCGGCACGCTAGTACTACTACGTTAGCTCAGCTCGTGTCTGCTCTTGTTCGTCGCTAACTGCTCGATCTGTTGCAAGTGGGGCAGTGGTAGAGCCAGCAGGAGAGACACGCCTGAAGGAGTCGGCGAAGTCTGGGCAAGGTCAGGCCGGAATCCCCTTTTTTCGGCGGAGTTCGACGAGAAATGCGTACGCCAGCAGCGTGAGCGTGACGTGATGATGCCATCCTCGCCAGGAGCCTCCCCTCTGTGCCAATGATAGGTGAGACACCTGCCTTGTCCCTATTAGAGTAGAGGGCCAGGAGGCAGGCAGATGGAGACAGAGAGGATGATTGGACTACCAGAGGCGGTGGTGGGCGGAACGGAAGGAGGGCCTGGCCCGACTGGAGTTCCGCCCACCACCGCGGCCGCCGAACCGGCGGGAGAAAGAGCACCAGGTCGGCCCGATCCGGCGGTGCCGGAAAAGGCGTCTCGGCGTCGATTCGGTGCCGAGTACAAGGCCCGGATCCTTCGCGAGGCCGACCAGGCGACCGCGCCGGGCCAGCTTGGCGCGCTGCTCCGGCGGGAAGGGCTCTATTCGTCCCATCTTGCTGCATGGCGGAAGCAACGCGATGCCGCCTCGCTCGCGGCCCTGGCGCCGAAGCGTCGCGGCCGGAAGGCCGATCCGCACTCGCCGCTGGTCGAGGAGAACAAGCGGCTCCAGCGCGAGAACGCCAAGCTCCTGCGGAAACTCCGGCGGACGGAAGTCATTCTCGACGTCCAAAAAAAACTCTCCGAGATCCTGGGGATCGAACTACCGCCAAACGATTACGAGAGCGAGCCATGACCGCGGTCGCGGACCTGGCCGACTCCGTCGGCACCGTGGCGGCCTGTGCCGCCCTCGGCGTGTCGCGGGCAACGGTCTACCGCAAGCGGTCGCCGGAGAAGCCAAAATCCCGGACACGTCCTGCCAGCCCAAGGGCGCTCAATGACGAGGAGCGGCAAGCGGTCCTTGATGCGCTACACAGCATGCCGCTTGCCGACAAAGCCCCGGCGGAGGCCTACGCCACGCTCCTGGACGAGGGAAAATACCACTGCTCGATCCGCACGATGTACCGGATCCTCGACGCCAACAAGGAGGTGCGGGAGCGTCGAAACCAGCTCCGGCATCCGACGCACGCCAAGCCGCAGCTCGTGGCCAATGCACCGAACCAGGTCTGGTCGTGGGACATCACGAAGCTCCTCGGGCCGAAAAAGTGGACCTACTATCCCCTCTACGTCGTCATCGATATCTACAGCCGCTATGTCGTCGGCTGGATGCTTGCCCATCGCGAATGCCAGTATCTCGCCGAGCGGCTCCTTCGCGAGACGGCGATCAAGGAGCAGATCCGCCCCGACCAGCTCACCATCCATGCCGACCGCGGTGCGGCGATGACGAGCCGCCCTGTCAGCCAGCTCATGGCATCACTCGGAGTCTCCCGATCTCATAGCCGACCGCACACGAGCAACGACAACCCCTACTCCGAGAGCCAATTCAAGACGATCAAGAGCCACCCCAACTTCCCCGATCGCTTCGAGGGCTACGACCACGCCCTCGACTGCAGCCGCCGGCTCATCGACTGGTACAACCACCACCACCGCCACTGGAACTTGGGCCTGCTCACGCCTGCCGCCGTCCACACCGGCGCGGCTGGCAGGATCCTCGATCAGCGCCGAGTCATCCTCGAGGAAGCCTACGCCTTGCATCCGGAACGATTCGTCCGCGGCATCCCGAGGCCCTCAAAGCCCGCAGCCGAGGTCTGGATCAACCCGCCCGAAAACGTGGCTATCCGCCGCGCGATTCAGATCCCACGCGACACTGATTTCGTCACGCAGGTGTCTCAAAGTCATTGACACGTTCCGCTCCTTCGAAGTGATCGAGACCGAGCTCGTCCTTCAGCTCCTTGTAGGAGTGTTCGACCCACCAGCGATTCTTGACCATTCTGACGAGGTCCTTCTTCGACGTCGTCTCGGGGAGATTGGCGAAGAAAAACTTCGCTGGTGCGGCTGCCCCGATCGGCCATTCGGCGATCAGCCAGCAGGCGGCCAGAGGCTCGGCGCCTGCGCTCGTGCGATGGGCATGTCGCATCCGCCACACGGCGAAGCGACTCGACATCGGTCCCTTGCTGCCTTGCCGCCAAGTCACCTTGCGAAAAGTCTCCTGCCGCGTGAAAGCCCATTCGGCCACGCTCTCCGACACGTACGCCTCGAGATCCCTCTTCAGCTTTTGGAGGGTTCGTGCTTTCATGACGCGAAGTCTGCAGAAAACCCGATCTGCCACAAGATCAGCTTAACGTAGTAGTACTAGGGGCGAACAACAACTTCCCGAACACCATCGCGAATGGCGGCGTGCTCAATGTCAACGGTGACGTGACCCTTGCAGGGTGGGTTTCGAGCCACTCAGGCGGTGTGGTCAATCTCGACGCCGGCACAATGACGGCCGGCGTTCTTGCCCTCTCCGGGCCCGGCTCGTTGACACGCACCGACGGCAAATACCCAGTCGGCAATCTCTTTCTCTCAAACGGCGCCTCGCTCACCTACAGCGACGGTGACGCGATCACGAACTACCTCTCCATTGACGGCATCAGCAGTAGCTTTGCCGAGTACGAGCCGCTCTCCCTCAACTCCCTCTCGATCACCAACGGCGGCGTTCTCAGCCTCCACGACTTCACGGGCTCGGGTGCGATCAGCAACTGGGGCCTCCGCCTCCCGGGCGACAGCCAGTCGTTCCTCGAAACGCTCATCACCGGCAGCCGAATCACGGGGAGTTGGGGGCCGATGTCGGTGTTCTACGACCCGACGTCGAACTACACGTTCGTGACCGCGATCTCTGCCGTCCCTGAAATCGATCCTGCTGGGATCGGCTCGGTGATGGCGCTCGTTTCGGGCGCCCTCGCACTCTTGGAGCGGCGGAAACGGCTAGCCTAATTCGCTCTCGGGAGCGACTCTCAGCATCGGACGGGCCCGGCGGTTCTGAAGAGCCGCCGGGCGCCCGCCCCTCAATACTCCTCGCCATCCCCGCCGGCGTCGCCCGGAAGCACGAGCGGCTTCGGCTTGTGGCGGACCGTGCGGGAGAGGTTCTCCTCGCGGAGGCGTTCCACCGCCGCCTCGAGGCTCATCGCGCCGAGATCGCCGTCGAGCCGGTCGCGGAGGCTCACCGTCCCCGCGGCCTCGTCGCGCGGCCCGCAGACGACCATCATCGGGATCAGATCGAGCTG
>CALQRA010000350.1 GCA_943332855.1 Candidatus Kuenenia stuttgartensis | reverse complement strand
TCTCGAGGTGATGGCGCGGGGCGCTGAAGTCAAGAAGGAGACGGACCGCCCCCCGCCCCCAGTCGGTGCGGAGGACCGCCACGGTTCCCCCTTCACAGCGACTGTCGCGAGGAATCGTCTTCCCGGCCGGGGCGGCGTGCCGCTGCCCCTTCACGGCCGCCGCCGTGCGGCACAGCGCCGGGCTGTCGGCCGCAGCGAAGATCGTCAGGAGCGGGGAGGAATCGAGGTCTTCGGGACCGCCGCGCCCCGGCACACGGCCGCGGTCGCCGAGGAGGCGCAGCGCTGCGACGCAGCTCCCCTTCCACCGGGCTTCGGTGGCTTCGTCCCAGGGAACGCCGCAGCCGCTCACCTCCGCCGCCGCCCGGGCGCGCGTCCAAGCCAGAACGCGGGCCACGAAGGCCAGTGCAGGCCCCGCTTTCGGCGCTCCGTCGACCGCCGTCATCGCGGCGAGATCGGCGGCGAGGACCCTTCCGATCTGCTCCAGCGCCGTCCCCTCGGGGAGACGGGAGAAGAGCCCGAGGAGCGTAAGCAGCAGCGGTGCCGGGGCGAGATCCCCCCCCCGCAAGCTGTGCCCGGCGGCTTCCCCTTCCGTGGCGAGCCGTGCCACGAATCCGGCAACGCCGGGGCGCTTCGAGCGCAGCAGCCAGGCAAGGCTCCAGGCAGCCCCCTCGTCGAGGGCCCAGCGTCCAGCCGTGTCCGGCCCCATTGCCGCCCGATCGAGGCAGCGATCCAGCGCGGCCGCCACGGCGTCGGTCCCCTCCCCGCCCCGGCGGCCAGCGGCCACTTCCTTCGCGAGATCCTCGAGGATCGCGACTTCGGGGGCATCGTGCGGCTGGATCGCCCTGGCGATCCGTTCGACCTGGGCCGCCACGTCGCGGCGCCCGACCCGCCTCACGCCCTGGCCTGCCGCGTGCTCCTGCTCGGCCTCGGTCGGCGGCGCGTGGAGCGTCACGGCCTGCGGCGGCGACTCGTGGCCGACGGCGTCGCGCTCCTCCCCGCTTCCCCCCGCCCCGGCCCGTTTCCGCTTCGTCTTTCCATCACTTGCCATGGCATTCCCCGCGCGTCGAGTGTGTCGATGGTCCGTTCCCACCTTCCGTGCCCCGGCAGCGCCTCGCGACCGGCAGCGGAGCATCGGCTCACCGACGTCGTACCGCCGGGGGAGGCGCGGTATGGTAGCGGAGCGACCACCCTGCATTCCACGGGTCACTTCCGATGCCTCACTCCGGCGATTTCGCGGCGTTGATCTCCTCCACCCGGCGCCACCGTGGGGCCGCGAGCCGATGGCACAGCCCCGCGGCGGGAGTCGCCCGGGCCGCGTTCACCGCGGGCTTGGTGATCCTGGCGGGTGCCAGCGCGTGCGCTGATGATCCCGCCCCGTCCGATGTCGCGGCGACGGCCGTTGCCCCGGAGGACCGCCACCCCGAGCTGCGCCGACTGTCGCCGACGGAGGAGGTGTGGATCGACCGGGAGCGGGGGGAGGTGGTCGTGGGGGGACGCGTGGCGCTCGACGACGGGTTGCTCGAGTTCTTTGCCTGCCCCAAGGGAACGAAGGAACACGAATCGGTCGTGGCCGTGGCGGCCAGCGCCCGGCTCGTTCATGCGGCGCTGTTGGCGGTCGGGCTCGAGCCGGGGAAGCCGGTGTCGTTTGATCCGGAGTACCGGCCGGCGACGGGGCCGCGGATCAGGGTAACGATGCGCTGGACCGACGCCGACGGAGCCGTTCAAGAAGGCGATGCCCGGGGCTGGATCCGCAACACCCGGACCGGAAAGGCCCTCGAGACCGACTGGGTGTTTGCCGGCAGCGCGTTCTGGATCGATCCCGCCGACGGCCGCGAGTATTACCAGGCTGACGGCGGCGATCTGCTCTGCGTCTCCAACTTCCCCACCGCCACGCTCGATCTCCCCATCGAAAGCTCCCAATCGAACGAGGCGCTCCTCTTCGAGGTCTTCAAGGAGCGCGTGCCGAAACGGGAGACGCCGGTGGAGATGATCCTCTCGGCGGCCGAGTGAGCCGCCGGGAGAGCGTCAGCCGACCCGACAATGCTCGAGGATCCGCGCTGCGTCGGCGACATACCCGACATAAAACGGCCCGAACTCCGCATAGCGGGCGCTGGCCTCGTCGAAGCGCATCGTGTAGACGATCTCCTTGAGAAAGTCGGGATGGCGCGCCCACAGCGTCACTCCCCACTCCCAGTCGTCGAGGCCGACGCTGACGGTGATCAGCTGCGTGACGCGGCCGCCGAACGTCATTCCCGATCGTCCATGCTCGGCCATCAGCCGGCTCCGTTCTGAAAACGGCAGCGTGAACCAGTTCTCCCCCACCTTCCGCTTCTTGTTCATCGGATAGAAGCAGGCGTTGGGCCACGGAGGAAGCTCCGGCTCGATCCGTGACTTCCGCATCGCCCCTTCGCGGGCGGCATAGCCCTGGACCTTCGCCCGGTAGGTGGGGCTGTCGGCCGTCTCCCCCTCAACCAGAAGGCGCTGAGCGAACTGCTCGACGCTCGGAACATACTCGCTGACCTCGGTGAGCGACACGAACGAGTAGCCCGGCACGAGGGCGGGCCCGAGCGGCCCGGCGAGGAGCCGCTGGTGGAGCCCGTCGATGACAAGCGGATCGGGGTCGGTCGCCATGACGGCGAAGTCGGCCTTGTGCCCCGGCACAATCCACGTCTGCAGCCGGATCGGAGCCCCGGGCGCCGCCGGATCGAGCGTGGCAACCAGCGCCCGTCGGCCCGCTGCGATCGTTGCCGCCGGCATCGTCGCCAGCTTCGCGCGGTCGAAGGAGTAGAAAAAATGGCTGCAGTGCCAGCCCTTCTCCGGCTGGAACGACATCGTCGATCCGGCGGCGGCGTGGGCCGGGGCACCGTACCCTCCCCCCTCGGGGCGCCCACCACCGCCGGGCGACGGGGGGCCCTGATGCGGGTGCTCAGTGGGATTTGGGGCAGCGTGCGGGGCGGGATCGGGGCGCGTCATCGCGGGCAAAACTCCGGGCGGCGGGGGCTGACGTCGGAAGTCTACCTGCCTTGCGAAAAAACCAACCACGCCCCGGCCCCCTTCAGCCGGCTTTGGACCGAAGCGTGTAAGATGCCCACAGCCGGGGCGCTTGGGTCGCCGGCCCTCGAAGGGGGATCATCCGATGGGACAGGCAATCGTCGATCCGCAGGAGCTCCGCCGGTTCGCGGCCCGGCTCCGTCACTTCAGCGGCGAAGTGATGGCGCAGATGCAGACCGTCCAGCGTCAACTCTCGGCGCTCGGCGCCACATGGCGCGA
>CALQRA010000349.1 GCA_943332855.1 Candidatus Kuenenia stuttgartensis | reverse complement strand
TGGCGAAGCGCGATCTCCTCCTCCAAGAGATGCCCGACTGCTGGGCCGACGTCAGCGACACGCCGTCGTTTGCGACGCTGCCGGCCTACCTTTCCTACAAGACGGGAAAGACCGAGGCGCTTGGCGCTGCGGAGTGCCTCTACATGATCCTGTCGCGATCGGGCTATGAGCCAGACGCGCTCGAGGGATTCCGCCCCGATGAGCTCGGCGACACCGACAACGACCGGGCCGCGGAGTTTGTCGACGCCTGGGGGCGACCGATCGAGTTCCTCCGGTGGGCGCCGGGCTGGCTGCCGCCGATGAGCACGCTCCAGACCGACGACCCCGATCTGAAACACGACCCCTTCGATCCCTTCGGGGTCGACTCCCACGTTGCGGATCGGCTCCTCCCCGATCGCAGCGGCTACGCCCTGGTGCCGCTGATCGCTTCGGCGGGCCCCGACGAGCTCACCGGCATCACGCTCTGCGAGGAGGGGTGGGTCGAGCGCCGTCCACTCAAGACCCTGATCCAGACCACGGGCGCGCCCTCCCGTCTCATCGGCGCCCCCGACCCGGCCTTTCCGCGCGCCTTCCGCGACAACATCACCAACCACGATCTCGAAAAGAAGTGATCATCGACAACGAGTGATCCCTGCTGCGCGCCCCGGCCGCCGGGCGGCGTGGTAGCTTTCAACACTCTCCCACTCATTCCCCGAGGAGTTTTCTATGCCCACCGATCGCCCCGTCACCGAGCCGGCCACCCCCGATCTCACCCGCCGCCAGGCGGTGGCCGCGCTCACCGCCGGCTTCGCCCTTGCCGTCCAGCCGATTTCAGCCGCGACGATCACGACCGGCTCCGAGGGGCTCGAAGCTGGCGAGGTGGAGATTCCCACGGCCGACGGTGCGATCGCCGCCTACCGGGCCGCTCCGGCCACCGGCGGTCCCTTCCCGACTGTGCTTGTTGTCCAGGAAATCTTCGGCGTTCACGAGCACATCAAGGACATCTGCCGGCGCTTTGCGAAGCTCGGGTTTCTGGCGGTGGCGCCGGAGCTCTACGCCCGGCAGGGGGATGTCTCGCAGATGAAGGACTTCTCCGAGATCATCTCGAAGGTCGTCTCCAAGGTGCCCGACAAGCAGGTGATGGCCGACCTCGATGCCGCGGTCGACTGGGCCGGCAAGCATGGCGGCGACACGGCGCGACTGGGCGTAACCGGATTCTGCTGGGGAGGACGGATCGTGTGGCTCTACGCCGCCCACAATCCGAACCTCAAGGCGGGCGTCGCCTGGTACGGCCGGCTCGATGCGGCCAAGGACGATCTCCACCCGGCCAATCCGATCGACCTCGTTGCCAAGCTCGAGAGCCCGGTGCTGGGGCTCTACGGCGGCGCCGATCAAGGGATCCCCAACGACCTCGTGGCAGCGATGCAGAAGAAGCTCGCCGAGGCGGAGAAGCCCTCCGAGATCATTCTCTACCCCGACACACCGCACGGCTTCTACGCCGACTACCGCCCCTCCTACCGCGAAGAGCAGGCCGCCGATGGCTGGAAGCGGCTCCTGGCATGGTTCACAAAGCACGGCGTGGCGTGACGGCCACACCATGGGAGGGATCCCAGGGTTGGAGTCGGGAAGCGACCGTCAGACCTGCGTCGGCCGCTTCGCCGCCGCCCAGGCCTTGTAGCCCCCGACGAGATCGTGCACCTTTCCGACCCGGAGCTTTTGAAGCAGGCTCGCGGCGATCGCGGAGCGGTATCCCCCTTCGCAATGCACGACGACCGGCCTGCCTGAGGGAATCTCCCCAAACCGCTCGACCAGATGCGTGAGGGGAATGTTCACGCTCGACGGAAGGTGACCGGCGGCATACTCGGCCGGGCTGCGGACATCGATGACTACCGGGATGGCACCGGCATCGGCCCGCTCCCCACGGATCCACTCACCGAGCGCCGCAGCCGTGATCCGCTCGGTGCGCTCGACGAGATCGTCGCGATGCTCGAGCGCACGCATCCCCCCGGCAAGGTAGCCGGCGACGTTGTCGAATCCGATCCGCCCGAGCCGCATCACCGCCTCCTCCTCGGCTCCCTCCTCGGCGATGACGACGATCGGCCTGTCGGTGGCAAGCATCGAGCCGGCCCAGGTGGCGTACTTGCCGGAGAGGGCGATATTGAGGGCGCCGACGAGATGCCCCCCCTCGAAGTCGATGCCGTCGCGCACGTCGAGCAACTGCGCGCCCGCCTTCTCGAGCGTGAGCACCTCGTCGAGCGGCAGGGCCCGCAGCGATCGCTCCATCGACGCCTCGAGCGGAGCCCGCTCCTTGCGGTTGAGGATCGCATCGTGAACGAAGTACTCGGGAGCTTCGGGCTGGTCGGCGGTGACGATCTGCTTGAAAGCCTCCCGGCTCATCGGCTGGAGGGCGTAGTTGAAGACTTTCTGCTCGCCGATCGTGGAGACGGTCTCCTTTGACAGGCTCTTGCCACACATGCTGCCAGCCCCATGCGCCGGGTAGACGAGCGTGGCGTCGGGGAGCTTGACGAGCTTGTTGGTGATGCTGTCGTAGAGCATGTCGGCGAGCTCGTCGGCGGTGACCCCAATGCTCGCCAGCAGGTCGGGCCGCCCCACGTCGCCGATGAACAGCGTGTCGCCGGTCAGCACCGCCAACGGCTCGCGGTCGCTCTTCGCCAGATCGTAGACGAGGATCGAGATCCCCTCGGGCGTGTGCCCCGGGGTCTCCATCACCTCGAGGCGGACATCACCGAAATCGACCCTGTCCCCCTCCTTCATGGCGATGTGGTCAAACTCCGCCTCGGCCCGGCGGCCGAGATGGATCGTGGCCCCGACCTTGTCGCGGAGCTCGATGTGCCCGGCGATGAAGTCGGCATGGAAGTGCGTCAGGAAAACATGCTTGATCGTGAAGCCACCCGCGGCTGCGTCGGCAAGGTACTGGGCGATGTCGCGCTGCGGATCGACGACTGCGGCCGTCTTCGACCTGTTGTCGGTGATCATGTAGGAGGCATGCGAAAGGCAGGCGAGGTAGTACTGCTGGATCTTCATTGAGGTGGGTTTCTTGGTTTTCGTTGTCGGGGATGGGCAGTGGAATCAACGCCCCTTGGGGGTGGGGAAGCCGGCTTTCTCGAGCTGTGGGGAGCCGGGCTTCAGAGGCCGGGAACCTCCGGGAAAGAGGAGGCGCAGACCGAGAAATGCGGCCCGTCCCTTGGGCTACCCTCTCACAGCGACGCGAGCAGTTCCTTGACCTTCGCTTCGATGAGGTCGCGGACGCCGCGAAACTCCTCCGGGGTCATGTCGCGCGGATCGGGGATCTTCCAGTCGA
>CALQRA010000348.1 GCA_943332855.1 Candidatus Kuenenia stuttgartensis | reverse complement strand
AGCCGGCGACCGACCATCCGCTCGAGCCGGTCGAACCGGCTGCGCAGCCCGACACGGCGCCGCAGCCGCTCCACTTCGGCGGCATTTTCGAGTCCGAGATTCGGCACGCGGAACGCCGGATCGCTCGGATCACCGGCAACCACGAACGGCTGCCATGCATCACCGAGATACGCGGGGCCGTTGTACCCCAGCGGAGGGTTGATCCCGACGTACCGCGGGAGCGCATTGACGCGTGACCCCCGCTCGGCGAGGAGCCGGTTGGCGACACACATCCAGTCGGGGAGTCGGGGCTTCGGTTTGTCCTGCGTGTCCATGTCGCCGGAGAGCATCTGCATCGAGCCCGCCGGATGCCCGCCGGCGGTCTGCGACATCGACCGGAGCACGGTGAACCGATCGGCGATGGCCGCCTGCCGGGGAAGCAGTTCCGTGAATCGGATCCCCGGCACCTTCGTGGCGATCGTCTGAAAGGGGCCGCGGTAGTCGCTCGTCGCCTCCGGCTTGGGGTCGTAGGTGTCGACATGCGAACACCCCCCGGGCTTCCAGACCATGATCACGGCCTTCGATGCCGCCCCCAGCTGGCTCTCGGCGCGCAACCGAAGCATGCCGGGAAGCGACAGGCCGCCTGCGGCAGAGAGCCCGAAGCGGAGAAACTCACGCCGCGGCCCTACCCCGCCGCCGGCCATCGCTGGAGTGATCCTCATGCCATGCCCCCCTGCCGCCGGATCTCCGTGACCTTGACCCCGAGCGTATCGTACGCGACCGGGTCGCAGGTGAGAACGATGACCTGCAGGCCACGCTCTGCCCCGAGATCGAGGACGCGCTGGAGGCCGCGGAGCCGCTCCGGATCGGCGTTCACGAAAGCGTCGTCAAAGACCACCGGGAGGCAGCCGTCGTGATCCTCGGCGAGGATCTCGGCCAGCGCCAGCCGCAAGCTCGCCCCGACCTGTTCGCGCGTCCCGCCGGAGAGCGCGCCGAAGCCGAACGGCACGGCGCCGTCAGCGGTGCGCGTGAGTTCCACCGCACCGATGCCCTCACCGGAGAGGTCGATCGACACTTCCACCCCCAGCCCGAACAGCCGCTGGAGGTAATCGCCGACCCGCGCCTTGAGCGGCTCGGCGAACCGATCCTCGACCGCCTGCTTCTTCTCCCGAAAGAGATCCGCAAGCAATCTGGCCGCCAGCGCATCCCGCTCCAGCCGGGCATGATGGGCCACGGCCAGCGCCTCGCGGGCCACCCCCCGAGCCCGGTCCTCGGCCGGGTCAGAGGTGCCGGCGGCATGGCACGCGGCGAGCGCCAGCTGCCGGCGCGTCTCCGCCTTCTGCATCGCCTCCTGGCGCTGCTCGAGCGAGGCCTGCACTCGCTTCTGATCGCGCTGGAGACTCTCCGGCTCGAGGGCTTCGCGCTGCCGCTGCGTGGCCGCGAGCCGATCCTCCGCCTGGCGGCGTGCCGCCTCGCGCACGGCCAATTCCCCTCCCCGCTCCTCTCCGACCTTCTCGACGAGCGCCTGCCGGCGCGAACGCAGATCGGCGAGCTGTTCCTGACCGGAGCGGATCGATGCGACGATCCGGGCGTGCTCCGCCACGGCGCCGTCGGCGAGCTTCTGGGCGATCTCGAAATCGGTGCTCGCCGACGCGAGCAGGGTGGCGAGCCGCTCGACCTCGGCATCGGCCCCGCGCCGGGCCGCCACCGCCGCTTCGAGCCCCTCGGCCCGGATGAAGCCCTCCAGGGGCGCCCGGGCGATCCGGGCATCGAGTCCGGCGAGCGCCTCATCGAGCTGCGAAAGCTCGGCGAGCGCTGTGCCGTCGCCGAGTCCCTCCACCGTCGTGGTCTCCGCGCGGAGATCGTTGGCCAGATCGGTTCGCTTCGCCGCGGCCCGGCGGGCCTCGTCGACCGTCGCCACCCCGAGGGCCTCGAGCCTGGCCGCGAGCGCCTCCGTGGCCGCGTCGTGGCGCTGGGCGCACTCGGCGAGAGAGCGGCCGCCTCCCGGCACGATGCGGAGCCTGGTGTGATCACCGACGACGATCTCCTTTCCGGTCGTGATCGTCTCCGCCTCTCCCGGCTCGAGCGTCACGTCGCCGAGGGTCACCGCCACGTCGCTGGCGATCAGCTCGACGCGCGTGGCGATCGCGCGCCATTCCGCGTCGGACGCGTCGACCGCCCTCTCGAGGGACACGAGCGTCTCGACATCGGCGGGCTTCACCGCCGGCAGGTCGCGGATCTGGGCCCGGATCTCCTCGGCTTTCTTCCGGTGAGCGAGGATCAGATCACAGCGCGACGCCAGCCCGGCCCGTTCGACAGCCTGCCGCTCGGCCTGCTCGACGAGGGCCTGAAGCCGGGCCCGCGCGTCCGCTTCGCGTTGCCGGGCCGTCAACCCACCGAGCCCCGTCACGGCCGCGTCGAGCCGGGCACGCTGCGCCCCTGCGGCCGCCTTGGCACACTCAAGCTCCTCCCGCGCCGGGTTGAGCGCTACCTCCGCGGCGCGGATCCGTTCGTCGAGGGCACGGATCTCGGCGTCGGCCTGGGCCAGCTCCTCGTGGGCGCGCCGGGCCGAATCGGCGCCGACCCGCTCCCGGCCGAGGGCCAGATCGAACGCCGTCAGCGCCTCACGGCGCTGCTCCACTGCCTCGAGTTCGCCGCGGATTTTTGCCACGCTCCGCGTTCCCTCGGCGAGCACCCGCTCGGCGGCGTCGACCTCCCGGACCGCGTCGTCGAGCGCCGCGAGGACCGCATCGGCCGCCGCACGCCCCTCACTCGCCGCTGCGAGCTCCTCGGTGGCCCGGGCGAGCTCCGACCCGGCCTTGATCCTCCCCTTGTCGGTGTGGGAGCCGGCGACGAGGTCGAGGACCTGCCGAGCCACAGAACCGTCGGCCGCCGATTCGAGGACACTCCCACTGCCGAGCCGACCGAGCCGCTCTCGCAGCTTCTCCATCGACCCTTCGCCGGGCCCCTGCCCCCCCGGCGGCGCTCCGGCCGTTCCTTGCCACACCCACAGATGGGCCCAGCGCCCGCGGATCCGTTCGGCGATGCCGCGGCCTCCGCCGACCTCTTCCTCCTGGAGCAGACGGTGGATCTCTTCCTCGGCCTCCTCGTTGTGGCGCGTCCGCCCCCCCTGCTCCTTGAGCGTCGTGCTCCCGGAGGAGGTGCCGGTGAAGGTCTTCTCGATCGTCCACCGCTTCCCCCCGGCCGTGAACCCGAGGATCACCGACGGATGGCCGGCATGATGGGCCGAGCGGAGCGACTGCGCGACTTCGCCGGTGGCCCGGCTGCGGAGGAAGAGGGCGTTGTGGATCGCCTCGACGAGCGT
>CALQRA010000347.1 GCA_943332855.1 Candidatus Kuenenia stuttgartensis | reverse complement strand
GGCTCGGTGGGCGTCGTCGTCAGCTACATCGGCCGCACCGGTAACGACATTTCCGGCGCCACCTTCCGCCACGGTGAACGGGTGGCCGAGGGAGAGCGGGGCGTGTGGGAGCGGGCCCTCGGCCCGGGAAAGTACGCCTTCAACACCTACTCTGGCAACGTCGTCCTCGTGCCGACGACGAACTTCGTCCTCCACTGGGTGACCGGTCGGAGCGAGTCGCACCGCTACGACGAGGGCCTGAAGTCGATCGACCTGGTGACGAAGGATGCCTACGAGCCGTCGCTCCCCCTGTCGGTGGTCGTTCACATCGACTACCAGCGGGCCCCGAGCGTCATCCAGCGTTTCGGCGATGTCCAGCGGCTAATCACGCAGACCCTCGATCCGATGCTCTCGGCCTACTTCCGCGACGTCGCCCACAAGAAGACGATGCTCGAGCTCCTCCACGACCGCGACCTGATCCAGGCCGAGGCCCGCAACGAGCTTCACGCCAAGTTCCAAGAGTTCGACATCGAGTGTGTCGCCGTGCTGATCGGCAAGCCGGAGACCGGCAAGGATTCCGGCAAGATCGAGACGCTCCTCGACCAGCTCCGCGAACGACAGCTCTCCGTCGAGCAGCTCGAGACCTTCGAGCGCAAGCGGGTGGCCTCGGAAAAAATGCGGCTCCTCGCTGAGGCGCAGGCCTTGGCGACGATGCAGACGCAGCTCACCAACGCCCGCGTCGAAGCGCAGATTGCCGAGCAGCAGGGGGAGGCCGATTTGTTCCGGGCGCGCAAGTCGGCCGAGCAGATGGTCGTCATGGCAGAAGCGGAGCTGTCGCGGTCGCGTCTCCAGGCGGAGCAGCATGTGCTCCTGGCGGAGGCCGCCGCGAAGCAGAAGGATCTGGAGGGGCGTGGCGAGGGGCAGAAGGTGATGCAGATCGGCTTGAGCGAGGCGGCCGTCCAGCTCAAGAAGATCTCGAGCTACGGCGATCCGCGACTCTACGCCCTGACCCTCGTGGCCGACAGCCTGGCGACGAGTGTCCAGCCCTTGGTCCCCCAGCGACTGTTCGTCTCAGGCGGCGGCGAGGGCAAGGGGGATCAGGCGACCGGCCAGGGGATGCTCGGATTGCTGATCAACCTCCTCGTCGCCGAGAAGAGCGGCCTCGGGGGCGTCGGCATCGACGAGGCCGACCCACTCAAGCGGTTTGCCGACCGGATGTCGGAGCAGGTCCTCGAATCGATGGCCGATCCCGACGCCAGCGAAACACGGCCGGTGGATCAACCGGCCGGGGCGTGAACGCCCTCCGTTACGGACTTGAGCCCCGTGGCGGAGGCGCCGTTCACCGGAGGCTGCCGGAGAGGAATCTTTCCCTCCGGCAGCCTTTTTTGTGTTCCCTTCGAGCCGACCGGCGGGCGGAGGGCCATCCCCCCTCGCAGCGATTCCGGCCGACCGTCACGGGGTGCGGAGGTGTTGGGCCACCGGATCCGCAGGAGCGGTCGTTGGATCCCGGCGGCCGCCGGCTTCAGGTTGTGTTGTAGGCCCGCAGCCGCCCGGCCGTCGCCTCGCGGGTGAACTTGTAGAAGTGCCAGTGGGTCACGCACCGGCTCATGTACTGCGCAAAGCCGACGATCCCCCGCCGTCCGACGACGCGGTTTTTGAGGCAGTGGCGCGCGTAGACCGACCCCACCGAGAACAGCGAGCCGTCGCGGACGAGCGTCTTCACCATCGCCCACAACAGCGCCAGGGCGTAGAGGAGCGTGGGGATGCGCTTCCCTTCCCCCGCCTTCCGGCAGATCTCCGCCCGCCGGCTGACATACGACTCCGAGTCATAGGCGCGCGAGGATCGCTCCAGGTAGGCCTGCGGCGTGTAGAGCCGTGTGACGAGATCCCAGTAGCCCTGCCGGAGTTCGTCGCGCGTCATCTGCTTGGGGATGATGTTCAGGCTCGGATCGTCCAGCACGAGGCGTCCCTCGCGTTCGAGACGCTCGTAGAGGGGCGTCCGCGGGATCGCTTGGAGCATCCCCACCATCGCCAGCGTGATCCCGTTGTCTTGGATGAAGCGGTACTGATCCTCGAAGATCTCTTTGTCGTCACTGTCGAAGCCGACGATAAAGCCGGCGTTGACGTCGATTCCGGCTGCTTGGATCCGGGCGAGCTTGGCCTCGAGCGAATCGCCTCGCACGTTCTGGAACTTCTTCGTCTCCTGGAGCGACGCCATCCGCGGTGTCTCGATGCCGACGAAGACGCTGCGAAAGTTCGCCCGGTAGAGGAGATCGAGGAGCTCCTCGTCGTTGGCCAGATCGATGCTCGCCTCGGTCGTGAGCCGGAGCGGATAGCCATGCTCCTCCATCCACTGCACGATCATCTCGAGGAGCGCCTTGGCCTTTTTCTTGTCGCCAATGAAATTGTCATCGACGATGAAGGCGGAGTGGAAGCCGGCCCGGCGGAGATCGTCGAGCTCGGCAATCAGTTGCTCGGGGCGCTTCACGCGCGGCTTGCGGCCATAGATGATGATGATGTCGCAGAACTCGCACTGGAATGGGCACCCGCGCGAATACTGCACGGCGGCCGACGCGTAGCGGTCGACTTTCAGGAGGTCGAAGCGCGGCCGGGTCACCGTCGTCATGTCGGTCGGCTTCTCCTGCTCGTAGCGGGTCGCGGTCTGGATGCCGTGGGCGATATCGTGGAGGAAGCCCGGCCAGGTCGTCTCCGCCTCGCCGATGAATCTCACGTCGCACAGCCCGGCAAAGAACGCCTCGTCGACCGAGACCAGCGGCCCGCCGACGACCGTCATCGGAGAAAGCGGGGCGAGCCGCTCGAAGATCTCCCGCATCCGATCCTTCTGGACGATCATCCCCGTCACGCCGACGATGTCGAAACGGGCCATCGACTCCCAGTCGATCTCCTCGACGTTCTCGTCGACGAGGACCACATCGTGATCACCGCACATCCCGGCTAGGGCGGAGAGGGCCCCCGAGATCATCGTGCTCCGCTTGTTGCCCGGGTACATCGGGAGGGCGAAATCGAAGCCCCAGTAGGAGGGCTCGAAGCGCGGGTTGATGAGGCAGATCGAGAGTTTTCTTCCGGAGGTCCCGGGAACGGCGACGGCCCCGCACTCCGCGTCGATCATGGGGAGTGAATCGGCCAGCATCACGGACATGGTGCGCTCCTGGTCCTGTCGGGACACTCCGGGGTGCTCCTTCCGGCGTGGTGGGCGGAGCGTAGGGAATTGCCCCTAGGGTCCCTAGACCATTAATTGGGCTGTCACATGCGAAAAAGCCGCACAATCCCGCCCGTGGCGGGGCGAGGGGCCGGATCGAACGATTCCGGGTCGAGGGCGGGGTGCGTTATTCTGTAGCGACGCGACG
>CALQRA010000346.1 GCA_943332855.1 Candidatus Kuenenia stuttgartensis | reverse complement strand
GCCTTGAGATTCTTCAGGGCGCGGACACGCACTTTGACGCTGGCCGGCTTGGCCGGACGGTCCTGCAGTTCGCCGGTGAAGGGGTTCTTAACCCCCTTCTGGGCGGGACGGGCAGGCACCTTGCGGCGCTCGATCTTCACCAGACCAGGAATCGAGAACACCCCGATGCCGGAGCCCTTGAGAGACTTCTGGATCTCGGTGGTGAGGTGATCCAACACGAGAACCACATCCTTCTTCGCAAGGCCTGTCGACTCCGAGATGTTCCGGAGAATCTCGGTCTTCGTGAGCGGCTTGCTGCCCGACTTCTTCGCCATCGCCTCGTCTCCCAGTGGAAAGGTTTGGTGTGCGGCAGAACCCCCGCCGCTGCCCCGAGCCCGGCAACGCGTGCCGGGAAGGGTTCGGTGATTAGAGGCTCTGGAAATGAAATTGCAAACCAAAACCCCGATGATTTCCGGGGAAAATCCCGGTCGGGCGGTGGCGCGGGGCTGCGGTGGTGGTGGGGTGGCTTCCTTGCTGCCCGGCTGGCGGACGGTCTAGGATAGGAAGTCGAGGATCGGTTCGGACGCCGCTGCGATCGCCAGACGGTGCTGAAAAAAAGCCCTTTTTGAGCCTCTCCCCCCGATACCCGGCTTCTGGCGGGGAGGGAGAAAACCGGCCCCCTGGTCGTTCCAGTCGGGAGGTTGTGTGGGGTGGTGGCCAGATTCCGCTGGGTGACTCGGGGGAAGCGATGGCACGGTCGAATCGCTGGTCGGGCTGGTGCAGGGCGCCTCGCCGGGGATCGGAGGCCGTCCCGGGGCAGACGGCCCGAGTGGCATTTTCCGCTCAATCCCTTCTGCTGGTGATCGCTGTCACCGCCCCGGTCGTCTTTGGCTGTTGGCCATTCTCCGCCGTTGCCCAGCAGGCTGAAGCGCGGGAGGAGCCGCTCGACGAAGCGGCCGCGGAGGCCGATCCCCCGCGCCCCGGCGACACCGACGGCCCGGCTGACGAATCTGGCGAAGGCGCCGACGACGGGGGCGTTGCGCTCCCCACCGACCGACTCAAGGAGCGTCAACTCGACCGCGTCCGCCGCCTCATCACCGAAGAACGCTGGAGCGATTCGGCGACGCTCGTCGACGAGATCCTCGGGGGCGACCGCGACTTCTTCTTCCGTCCGCCGGGGGGCGAGAGCACCTGGCGGAGCATCAAGACGGAAACGAGCCGTCTCCTCGGAACACTCCCCGAGGCCGGGAGAACGGCCTACGAAATCCAGTTTCGGGCCCGCGCGGATCGGCTCCTCGAGCAGGCGATCGGAGCCGACGATCCGGTCGCTCTTGTGGCGGTGGCCCGGCGCTGGTTTCACACCCCTGCGGGGAGGCGGGCGACGATGCTCGCGGCGCTCGACGCCCTGGAGAGTGGCCGGCCACTCGAGGCGGCGGCCTGGCTCGACCGGCTGGCCAGCGCTCCGGGGCACGAGGAATATGAGCCGACCCTCGCCGTGATGCGCGCTGTTGCCTGGTGGCGCGCCGGCGAGCGGGACGCGGCCGTGGCGATTCTCGGCAAGGCGCGGGGGACGGGGCCGGTGCGTGTCGGCGGACGGGAGGTGACGCTCACCTATCCGGCTGGCGGTGCCGCGGCCTGGCTCGAGGGGCTGGCCGGTGCGCCTGCCAGCGGCGCCGGTCGGCGCGCCAGCGAATGGTGGCTCCACCGCGGCGATGCCGCCCGCAATGCCCTCGTCGCGGCATCCCGGCCGCTCCTTGTGCCGCGCTACCGGGTGCCCCTCACCCGCCATCCAGAGGAGGGCCGCCTCCTCGAACGGCGGCGGAAGATGTTTGCCGACCGCGACATGCCGCTCCTGCCGGCGGGCACTCCGCTGGCGGTCGACGGCCTTCTCCTGGCCCACACGCCGATGGGCCTCCTAGCGGTCGATTTCCAGACCGGCAAACGGGTTTGGCTGCAGACCGGCGGCGCGGCCGGGTCGTTTTTCGACGTCACGCCCGCCGGAGCCGAAGGGGACTCGACGGCCGATGCCGAGGCCCGGGCCGCGATCCGCGGAGTGTTTGACGATGCCACGAGCGGAACGCTGTCGAGCGACGGCGAACTGGTGTTTGCCGTGGAGAGTGATCCGGCCTCGCTCGCCGGTCCCGCGGTCAACAACATCAACGGCATGTTCCGGGGACTCGCACCGCCACCCCGGGGGTCGAATGTTCTCTCCGCCTACCGGATCGCCGCACGGGGTGAACTGGCGTGGCGCCTCCCCGCCGCCGAGCCCCCGCAGCCCCCCGCCCGCCAGCCCGGATTCCAGGGGATCGCGCCCCCGGCAGGCGGGTGGTATCTCGGTGCTCCGCTCCCGATCGGTGATCAGTTGTTCGTCCTCGTCGAGGAGCGGGGGGAGATCCGTCTCGACGTCCTCGCCGCCGCCGATGGAACGATCGTCTGGTCGCAACCGCTGGCCGAGCTCGAGGACGACCGCGTGATCGGCAATCGTGAAAGCCACCTCCGCCGGGTCGGAGGGCTCTCCCCGTCGTTCGGCGATGGGGTGCTCGTCTGCCCGACCGGGACCGGCACAACCGTCGCCGTCGATCTTGCCACGCGGACGCTCCTCTGGGCCTACAACCACCCGCCTTCGGAGGGGGGGGACACGGTCGTGCTCCAAAACGGCGTGCGGATCCGCCGGGGCAACGCCCTCGGTGGAGCGGTGGTGATCAATGGCCAGGTCTTCGGCGCGGCCGCAGGACCGTCGGCCACGACAGGGTGGCGCGATGGCGTGCCGATTGTTGCCGGGGGGAGGATCATCCTCACGCCACGGGAGTCGGAGGAAATCCACTGCCTCGATCTGCGGTCAGGGAGCATCGTCTGGAAGCAACCGCGCAAGGAGGGCCTGTATGTCGCCGGTGTCGTCGATGGCGCCGTGATCCTTGTCGGCCGTCGTGGCGTCCACAGCGTCGCGCTCGCCGACGGGGCGCCGCGCTGGGCCACGCCGCTGGTCCTTGCTGGAGCCTGCCCGAGTGGTCGGGGGGTGATCACCGACGGCCGGTTGTTCCTCCCCATCGACGCGCCGGAGGTGATCGAGATCGATCTCGCCGACGGCAAGATCGTCGGTCGCTCGCCGTCGCGCGGCGGTACCGTGGCGGGCAATTTGGTCGCCTACCGCGGCGAGGTGGTCTCGCAAGGGGTCGATTCGCTCGATGTCTTCCATCAGACCGCCGCCCTCGGGGAGCGGATCGAGACCGCCGTTCGGGAGGGGAGTTCTGATCCGCGGACGCTGCTCTGGAAAGGACAGATGGCCATCGACAGCGGGGACGTCGTGGCCGGCATCGGTGCGATCGTCTCGGCGTACGATGCAGCGCCCGATGCGGTTCCCGAGTCGGTCGTCGGCGATGCCCTCCGCGCCGCGCT
>CALQRA010000345.1 GCA_943332855.1 Candidatus Kuenenia stuttgartensis | reverse complement strand
TTGCTTTCGATCCTGGACTTTCCGAACCGCGAACCGTAAAACTTCGCATGGTGGCGTATCCTTTTGCCCCAACGTGGGGCGGCTGGTGGGGTAGTAGCCCCAGCAGGATACGCCGCCTTTTTTCATGCGCTCAACGAACACGACTTTCGATCATAGCTCATCGTCAGAGAGCTTCCGGTCCTGCTCGACGACTTTCTCCTTTCTGGGGGCGTACTTCCTGCCGCACTTCGACGCATGAGCTCGCCCTGCGGGGAGGGCCGACTGACCGCCGCTGCCGTCCCCCTTGGCGCAGGTTTTCCCCGGGCCGTTCTTCCCTTTGTCGTCCTGGCCGCACTCGGCCGTGCTCCGGCTGGAGAGCCCCTTCGACTGGGCCCATTTGAAAAACTCGATCGCCCGGGGGGCGGCGACGGGAGCCCCCGCCGAAAGTGACGAAAACTTGCCCCCTTGCAAGGAGGCCCGTAGGCTGCCGTTGGGTGGGGGGCAGAGCCCCCATGGATAAGGATGCGACGGGAGGGGGAAGCGATGGCGCGAATGATTGTGGGGCGATGGTTGCGGACGCTCGTTGCGGGCTTCCAGATCATGCTCGTCCTGGCAGTGGCGCCGGCGTTCGGTGCCGGTGGGATCCGGACCTGGCGCGACGAATCGGGGAAGTTCGAGATCCGTGCCGAACTCCTCGACTTCGATGGCGAGAAGGTCCGGCTGGCGAAGGAGGACGGCAAGGAGATCACCGTCCCCCTCTCCCGGCTGTGTGCGGCCGACAGGGCGCATGTCCGGCGCCTCATGAACAACAGCGACGGCAAGGCCGACGACCAGGACACTGACAAGAAGAGCAACGACGACAAGAGCAACGACGGCGCGGAGAAGCCGCGGCCCGATCGATCCGGTGAGGCCGACGACGATCCGGCTGCCGAGAAGGGGAACGGCCAAGAGCCGAAGCCTTCTGACGCCGATCTGGTGCGGCTCCGCGACATTCCCGCGAAGCGAGCCGGAAAACCCAAGGGGGTGCTCGTGTGGCCGACCAAGCTTGCCACGCCGGCTGAACCGGTGGGGGGCTATGTCAGCGATCCGGGGGTAACGCTCGGGGCGATCAAGGCAGATTTCGGCGCCTCTTTTGGCAAGTACTACGGCACCGAGCACGTGTCGCGCGCGGTGCCGCTCGACACGGAGGGACGGCGTTTCCTCATGAGCGTCATTAGGCGGGAATCGGCAAACTTGCGCTCCCGGATCTACCTCATCGATGCCTCGGCCGACACCGCGACGATGGTCCAGGAGACGAAGGAGCTCTACGAACTTCTCGATCATGACATCGAATCAGGCATGACGCTCCTCGGCGAGCGCGGGTCGAAGTACGGCATCATGGCGGCCGATAAGCCGACGCGGCTGGTGCTCGCCTCCGGCTTTCCCGAGGAGACGCCTGCATTGAAGCTCATCCGGGATTGCCCCCAGATCGACAAGGACATCGCGGCGGAGATCGTCGGGGCCCGGCTCCTCTCGGCCCGCCATGCGCTCGTTTCGTTCACGACCGCCGCCGGCGTTTGGGAGCTCGACACCTGCAAGGCGCTCCAGGTGTTTCCGAGCACCGGGCCGGCGGCCGCCAGCGGAGGCCTGCGCTATGCGGCGATCCCCACCGCCAATCAGGTCGTGGTGATCGAACCGGCCTCACGGCGCACGGTGGTGACGGTGCATACGGCGCTGACTGTTTCTGGTCTGGCCTTCGATCCCGCGGGGCAGAAGCTGGCGATCGTCGAGCCGGGATGGGTGTCGATCCAAGACTGTGTTGCTGGCGGGGATCCGGTCCGTTTCCAGTCGCCGGAGGCGACCGGCACGGTATCGTGGGTGGGACCAACGACGATCCTCACCGGATCGGGGGCGCTGATCGATGTCGAGCGCAAGGCGGTGCTCTGGAAATACCAGATGAGCAGCGGCTGGAGCGTGTCGGGATCGACAGTGGTTGCCCGCGTGGACGATCAGCTGTGCTTCCTCACCGTGCCCCACCCGGCCGCGGAGGCCAGACGCGCCAGCTGGGTGGCCGTGGCCGATCCGATCCTGCTCCGCGCGGGGAGCGCTGTGAAGGTCGCCTGCGAGGTCTCCCAAGGGGTGCAGATCGATCAGGCGGCGCTCGAGCAGACGCTCGCCGGCCTCGCCCAACAAGCCGGCTACCAGGTCGTGGCGGAGGCCCCGACGAGGCTCGTCGCCCGACTCGATCGCCTCGCCCCCCGGACCGCGGCCCTCGGGGTCGTGTTCGGCGTCGGGCGCGGCAGCAGCCCGGGAGGGCCACCGACCATGGAGACCAATCCACTCGTGGCATCGATCGAGTTTCGGACGGCGGACGGCGTGGCCTGGTCGGAAAACCTCATCTATTCGTCCCTCCCCGTCGTCAGGCTCCAGCCGAATGAGTCGCTCGAGCAGGGGATCCGCCGCCTGGAAACGCCCTCGATCGCCACGTTTGCCGCCGTGGCCCTGCCGACCATGGTCGAGCGGCCCGAAGTGGTGGCGGGACAGGGAAGGAGCGAGCCGCAGGAGTCCGGATGGAAGGACCTGCCGGTCGATGCCTCGCAGAGCAGGCACGATCAGATCGTCAACACCGACCGCAGCCTGCGGGAGACGATCGCCGAAACGAACAAGATCAGGGAGAAAGCCCTCGAACAGATCCGCAATCCGAGCGCCGCGTTTGATCCGAAGCAGTTCGAGGAGGCCGTTCGAGAGGGGGCCAAGCGTGACCTGGAGCGGCAGGGAGGGGGCCAGCCCATGTCACCAAAGGCAAGGGGCGAACTCCTCGGCTGGATCTTCGGGCTGGTATTCGCTGCGCTCGTGATCAGTATCGGCGGCTTGATCACCGTCTGGCAGATCTTCACCAAGGCTGGCCGGGGAGGCTGGGAGTGCCTGATCCCGTTCTACGGCAACGCGGTCTTCCTCGACATCGCCGGACTGCCGATGGGGTTGCTCACCGTCTTTTTTCTCCCCCAGATCAGCGCGGTCGTCGTGAACCTCGCCGGGCTGGCAGGCACCGTGGCCGCCTCGGGCATCATGGCGCTGGCGTGGCTGCTCTACGCGCTCGTCTGGGCGCTCAACTGCCAGGGGCTGGCACGGAACTTCGGCAAGGGGACCGGGTTCGCCTGTGGGCTGTTCTTCCTGCCATTTATCTTCCTGCCGATCCTCGCCTTCGGCAGTGCTCGCTATCGAAGCCGCTGAACCGGGGGCGAAGCCGCTGACGGGCCGACGTGGTCGAGTCACGCCCCGGCGAGGTCGAGCTCCATCCAGGTGGTCGGATCGCTCTCCCAGGGAAACTCAGGGGGCGCTCCGTAGGGGATCCGCCCGAGGCGGCGATCGATCACCGCGGCGAAGAATCCGAGCCGGGGAATCTCCTCAGGGTCCCAGCCGGG
>CALQRA010000344.1 GCA_943332855.1 Candidatus Kuenenia stuttgartensis | reverse complement strand
GGGAGGTGGCGATCCCGGTCACCGGATTGGGGAAGGCGGAGGATGTCGCCGACGATCAGGTCGCCCGCACCGTCTTCGCCGAGGCCCTGGCCCCCGCCCGCAGGCTCGGCGTTCCGGTGCGACTGGTCTATCTGATCGGCGGCGCGGTCGCCGATCAGATCCTGCAGACGGCCATCGAGGCCGACGCCTCGAAGATCTCCAAGCAGATCCGCAAGCGGCGCGGAATCCTCAGCTTCTTCAAGGGGGACGTGATCGGGCCCGTCGCCGAACGACTGCCGGAGACCATGGAGCTGGTCGTCCGGGCATGACGGCTCGTGGCCGCGCCCGGCATGTATCCTGATACCATCCCCTCCGCTTCCACATTCCCGATCCCTCGGAGCCCCCAGCCTTGCCTCCGCGACCAACAACTCGACGTGCCCTCGCCCTCCTGCCGTTCCTGCTCCCGCTCGGGATGCCGATCCGGGCGGAGGAACCCTCGGCCTGGAAAAAGCACGTGATCAACCACCGCTCGCCGTTCGAGGCCGTCGGGGTCGCCGATCTCAACGCCGATGGGAAGCCCGATGTCTTCAGCGGCGATTCCTGGTACGCGGCGCCCGACTGGGCGCAGCACAAGGTGCGCGACGTTTCCCCGGGCACCAACCCGCACTACCACGAAGACTTCGCCGATGCCCCCCTCGACGTCAACGGCGACGGGAAGACCGACATCGTCACCTGCGCCTACTTCAGCCGGCGGATCAGTTGGGCCGAGCAGCCCGCCGACGCCACGCAGCCGTGGCCCGAACACACGATCGATACCCCGGGCTCGATGGAGACAGCGTATCTGGTCGATCTCTACGGCGATCAGACGCCTGTTCTGATCCCCAACGTTGGTGGGCAGGTCCTCCTCTACGAGCTCGTCTCCCGATCGCCGCAGGTCGAGTGGACGACACGCACGCTCGCTCCCGAAGGGGCGGGCCATGGCGTCGGCCATGGCGACATCAACCGCGACGGCCGCCTCGATCTGATCACGCCGATGGGATGGTACGAGCAGCCGGCCGAGCGGACGGCCGCATGGGCATTCCATCCGGACTTCCAGCTCGGCACCGCGAGCGTCGGGATCCTCGGCTACGACTTCGATGGCGACGGCGACACCGACGTCGTGTGGGGAATGGGGCACGACTTCGGCCTCCACTGGCTCAAGCAATCGACCGACGCCGAGGGGAAGCGCGTCTGGACGAAGGAGGCGATCGACGAGAGCTTCTCGCAGGTCCACACACTCCATCTGGCCGACTTCGACGGCGATGGCGAGCAGGACTTCGTCACCGGCAAGCGGATCTACGCCCACGCGAGCGAACCGGGCGCCACCGCCGAGCCGTGCCTGTTCATGTACCGATTCGACCGCCCGTCCTCGACCTGGATCAAGCAGGTCGTCTACTCGGGCGATCCGGCCCCGCTGGCGCCGCTCGATCCGGAGAAGCGCGACGCCATGAAGGACTTCCGCCCGGGCTCGGCCGGCACCGGCCTGCAAATGGCGATTCACGATCTTGACGGCGACGGCGATCTCGACATCGTCGCCCCCGGAAAATCTGGGCTTTATTGGTTTGAGAATCCCCGGCACGAGACCCGATGAAAATCTCCGCCATCAAAAACCTCCGTGCCAAACTCTCCCGCGATGAGCCGGTCCTCGGCCTGTGGGTCGGGCTCGAATCGACGGCGATCACCGAGATGGCGGTGGCGCTCGGGCTCGACTGGGTGGTGATTGACGCCGAGCATGGCCAACTCGACTGGAAGGAGATCGCCGATCACCTCCGGGCCACCGTCCGCAGTGATACGGTGGCGCTGGTGCGGGTGGCGGAGCTCAATCGCGGGCTCATCAAGCGGGCCCTCGACCTCGGCGCCGACGGGATCGTGATCCCGTGGATCGAGACGGCCGAACAACTGGCCCGGGCGGTGGCCTCTTGCCGTTACCCACCGGAAGGGGAGCGGGGTATCGGCGCCGAACGGGCCACCGGCTGGGGGCAGTGCATGCGCGAGCACACCGCCGAAGCCAACGAGCATGTCCTCGTCGTGCCGATCCTCGAATCGGTCGCGGCCGTCAGCGCGGTGCCGGCCATGTGCCAGGTCGACGGCGTCGAGCTTTTTTGGTTCGGCCCCGCCGATTTCTCCTCCACGGCCGGCTTCCGCGGGGAGTGGGAGGGCCCCGGCGTCGCCGCGCAGATCCTGGCGATGAAAGATCGCATCCGCCAATCGGGCCGGCACTGCGGCGTGATCGCCACCGGCGACGACAACCTCCGCGAGCGCCTCGCCCAGGGCTTCCGAGCCGTTGGCGTCGGCACTGATTCCGGCCTCTTCCTGCGCTCGCTCAAAGGCACGCTCGCGACGGTCGGACGCGACCAGCCGATCCGCCCCTCGCTCGCCCCGGAATCCCCGCAGCCGGGCACCGTCGCCCGCCCGCTCCCCCGGCCGCCGGAGGCGATGCGCCCCGACCGCCCGGAACAGATCTGCGTGGTGGGGCGAGGGGCACCGTTCGAGATCGCCCCCGGCGTCCGCTTCGAGGGGCTCGTCGGCGCCCACTCTGGCGCTCGCCATCTCACCACCGGCATCGTGACGCTCGCACCCGGAGCCGTTCTTCCCTACCACACCCATCCGAGTTCCGAGTCGGTGACGCTCCTCGAGGGGGCGCTCGAGGCGGACATCGAGGGACGGAGCTACCGGCTCTCTCGGCTCGACAACGTCGTCATTCCCCCCGGCCGGGCACACCAGGTGACCAATCCCTCGCCAACGGAACCGGCGACCGTCCATGTGGCGATGGCCAGCGATACCCCGACCCGGGCGCTCGTGTCGGAGCGATTTGCGAAAAAGGTGATGCCAGACGACTCGTGCGGCCAGGATCGGGCCGAACGTGTCACCCGCTTCGCCACCGCCCGCCGCGGTTCGGCGGGCCCGAACACCGTCTTCATCGACTGCTTCAACCGCGACCTCATGCCGGGAATCGAGATCAGTGGCGGCTATGGGCTCTTCCAGCCCGGCGGCCGGCTCCCGGCGCATGTGCACGATTTCGATGAGTCGATCTGCATCATCTCCGGCACCGCCACCTGCGTCGTCGAGGGGAGGCGTTATTCCATGAGCGACCGCGCCACGGCGCTCGAGCCCCGCGGCCGGGTCCATTATTTCGTCAACGAATCGGATCTCCCCATGGAGATGCTCTGGGTGTACGCCGGCCCGGTGCCGGAGCGGATCATCGTCGCCGAAGCCTGTGCAACCCCGGAAGGAAACCCGTGGCGATGACTTCCTCTGCGCCGTTTACCGTCTCGCTGACCGCCGACTTCTACGAATCCGACGGCCAGCCAAAATACCGCGATGTCGGCCTCGACCGCTTCACGGACTCCCGCCGCTTCGCGGTCGGTCGCTT
>CALQRA010000343.1 GCA_943332855.1 Candidatus Kuenenia stuttgartensis | reverse complement strand
GCGAGCAGCATATCGGCCTGCGTGCGTGGCGTCAGGACGGCCTTCCATCGCGTTGGTTGGGTTGTCGACGGAATCCCCGCCCGAGGAGTTTGATGATTCCTTTGCGGAACCGGTGCAGAGCGAGTGGGCGCGGGTGTCGTTTCTGATCGTCCGCAACGATCTCTCGGTCGTGGAGGCGGAGTTCGTTCGGCCGCGGGCGTGGATCGAGAGCCTTGGCCTCGTGAAGGGGGCCCGGCTCGATCTGGCCGTGCCCGAGCTCGGAATCGACGGCCTCGCTGAGGTGACCGCCGTGCGGGACTGCCCGGCGATCGCCGAGGGGGAGGGCCGGGTCGTCACTGGGCGGTTCGTGACACGCGACGTCGCCAACGTCGTCCGGATCACGCTCGCGAGCGGCAGCGAGATCCGGGCTACCGACGTCCATCCGGTCTGGTCAATCGATAGGGAAGACTGGGTGCCAGCTGGGAAGCTCGTGCCCAGCGAGCTCGTCGACACGCTCACAGGCCCAGTGGCCGTCGCGAGCGTTGAGCCGCTCGACCGCCACCCGGCCGTGTACAATCTCGAAGTCCACGGCGAGCACGTCTACCGCATCGCGGTCGATGGGGTGCTCGTGCACAATGCAGGGCCGGCATGTCCCTCGATTAACCTCAACACGAACGCTGCACTCGCGCACTTCGGACTCTATGAAATCTCGGTCAATGGTGCGCTTCACAAAATCGGCAAGGCACATCTCGGTCGAATCACTTCAGCAACCGGCCTGCCCACTCGGCTTCATCAGCAAATCCGAAAGCTGCAGGACATATTTGGACGCGATAACGTAATCGGCCAAGTGGTGGAAGATCTTGGCAACACAACCACTTTAGCCGCCAAATTGGCAGAACGCTCACGAATACTCCAGGCCTTCAAGGATGCCGGATTCGTTCCACTCGGCAACTGGAAAAGTTTTACACTATGAGGATTCACGTTGGCCAGATCTACGTCGAGCCAGGAGTAGCGTTTCCGTTTACGCATGTGTTTCAAAAGCATATCGGCGATTTGCTCACAAATGCCGCAGTACCAAAAGAAGCGTTCTCGGACCGCTTCGGCAGTGACTACGACCTAATATTCAACCTAAGTGCGAAGCAATGCCTTGTGTCCCCGGAGGTCAAGGGCCCGGCGGTATTCAAGCGGCACAAGACGGTGGAGTACACCATCTTTTTGCCGGGTTTCCTAAACGCAGTTCATGACAAAGAGTCCTTGGCCGCTGTGATTTGCCAGTTGCTTAAGGCCATCAGCGCAATTCTCGGGGACCTAGGCATGTCTGCCAGCGCTGCTGAAAATGACGCGTCAAACATTGCGTTAGACATTGTCAATGCCCCAGGAATGGTTCGACAGAGCTAGAACGCCGTCGGCGGCTGCTTCACCGGCGACACGCTTGTTCACGTGACGGCGGTGGTGGACGGGGAAGAATCTGCGGGGCATACCGAGCACGGCTCATCCACCGCGGCCACAACTACGGCGACCCAGTGCCTGGCGATCGCGAAGGTCCCGATCGGCTCCCGTGTCCTCGCTATCAATCCCCGCCCCGAGGAGTTTGACGATTCCTTCGCGGAGCCGGTGCAGTCCGAATGGGCCCGGGTGTCGTTTCTGATCGTGCGGAACGACCTCTCGGTCGTGGAAGCCGAGTTCATTCGGCCGCGGGCGTGGATCGAAGGCCTTGGGCTTGTGAAGGGCGCCCGAATCGATCTCGCTGTCCCAGAGCTCAAGATCGACGGCCTCGCCGAAGTGACCGCCGTGCGCGATTGCCCGCCGATCGCCGAGGGGGAAGGCCGGGTGGTCACCGGGAAGTTCGTGACCCGCGACGTTGCCAACGTCGTCAAGATCACGCTCGCGAATGGCACCGAGATCCGGGCGACCGACGTCCATCCGGTCTGGTCAATCGACCGTGAAGACTGGGTGCCAGCCGGCAAGCTCGTGCCCAGCGAGCAGGTCGACACGCTCACGGGTCCCGTGGCCGTGGTAAGCGTCGATACCCTCGACCGCCACCCGGCCGTGTACAATCTCGAAGTCCACGGTGAGCACGTCTACCGCATCGCGGTGGATGGGGTGCTGGTTCATAATGCCGGGCCTGAATATGTAATCGGAACCTATAGCAATCTACGAAAGCTCGCGACTGGCACCGATTATCAGGTTCATCACCTGATAGAACGTAGATTCAAGCATCTTTTTGGCCAGTCAACGGGCGAGATGATCTCCCAGACGCTAAGTCGCGTGAACCATCAGGCATTCACAAAAGCATGGCGGAATGCAATTCCTTATGGCCATGGCACCAAAACAGCCACAAGAGAGGAAGTCCTAGCTCAGGCAAAGATTATCTATGCAAACTTTCCAGATATCCTCACCGCTCTGGGATTGACACAATGAAGATCTTGCATCGAGTCAGTTTCAATGACACGCGAAATGGGGGGAAGCGCCTTCGGCTGAATGAGTTGGGCGTGCCGACGACGTTCACTGACCTCCCCGCGCCTCCGGGAGTTCTCGAGCCACTGGGGATGGTCTCCGCCGTCATTCAAGAAAACACGCAACTGTGGGAGGCAGTTGAGCAACAACTCTTGGATTGGGAAGCTTCCGACGCAATCACAACGGAGTTTACGGCGAAGGAGAAAACGGCTGCGACCTGGCTATCGCTTGAGCCATCTTGGCACTGGGACTACCCAATGCCCGTCGCGCACCGCGCGTACATCGACGCCACTTACGACATACAAAAGGGATGTCTGGCGTGTGGAGCTGGGTGGGTGCAGAAAGCACCTTTCAGAGTTTCAGGAGAGCCAAAGTGGGGCCGCCGCAACATTTTTCAGCTAAATTGGGTGTTTGATGAGTTTTTTGTTACCCCAGAACTCTACGTTCAGGTGTTCCAGCGGTTCGGGATCGCCGCACGAGAGGTTATTGAAGGAACTACGGGGGCCGTTCTAACCAGTGTCGTTCAATTAGTTATTGATGATATATCGCCTATGCCGTTAGTGTTTGGCGTTTCGCCCAAGAGCGAGTGCTGCAATGCCTGTGGTCGTGTTCGGCACCCCCCGCACCGACGCGGTTTTTTTCCACGGTTGCCAACAGCTTTAGATACTCCGATTCTTAAGACACAAGAGCATTTCGGTTCTGGATCGTCTTCGTGGAGGTCTGTTATGGTTCGCCATAGTCTTTATGACGCATGTACCAGGGCTGGCGTGCGAGGCGTGGACTTCTGGCCCTCTGCAAATTGACTCAATAAACGTCGCGAGCAGCATATCGGCCTGCGTGCGTGGCGTCAGGACGGCCTTCCATCGCGTTGGTTGGGTTGTCGACGGAATCCCCGCCCGAGGAGTTTGATGATTCCTTTGCGGAACCGGTGCAGAGCGAGTGGGCGCGGGTGTCGTTTCTGATCG
>CALQRA010000342.1 GCA_943332855.1 Candidatus Kuenenia stuttgartensis | reverse complement strand
TCGATGAACTCCTCAATGTGCTCGCCACCTCCGAGCGCCAAGCCTTTCTCGATGCCGAGCAGGCCGCCGCCATCATCCGCGACGCGGTCGATCTGATGCAGGATGGCACGTATGAAGTGCCTCCCGAGCGGGTGCTGGCGATCGCCCGAAGGACAGGCTGCAGCGCCTACGACAGCCAGTTCGTAGCGCTCGCCGAGGACCGCCACCTGAAACTCCACACGTGGGATCGAAAGATCCTGGAACGCTGTCCGGAACTCGCCGTCGCGCCGAGGTGAGCCGAGACTCCCGGGTGGAAGAACCCGCTCGCCTGATTCCGGAGGACTGGTCTCTCCGCTCGCGACTCCCCCCGATCCCTGTCAGTCTGCGGCGCTCATGCCAGACGCGGGGCGGGTGGAGAAGACCTCACGCCAGAATCCCCTTCACGACCTCGCCGTGGATGTCCGTCAGCCGGAAGTCTCGCCCCTGATAGGAATAGGTGAGGCGGAGGTGATCGATCCCCATCAGATGCAGGATCGTGGCGTTGAGATCATGGACGTGGACATGCTCGTCGGGCGTCGTCACGTTGTAGCAGTAGTCGTCGGTCGCTCCCCACGTGAGCCCCCCCTTGATCCCGGCGCCGGCCAGGAGCGTCGTGAAGCAGCGCGGGTGATGATCGCGGCCGTAGCTCGTATCGCTGATCCCCCCCTGCGAATAGATCGTCCGGCCGAACTCTCCCCCCCAGACGATGAGCGTCTCGTCGAGGAGTCCACGGGCGGAGAGGTCGTCAAGCAGCGCCGCTGTCGCCCGGTCGGTGTCGCGGCACTGTCCGCGGATCGCGTCGGGGAGGCCGCCATGATGATCCCACCCCATGTGAAACAGCTGCACGAAGCGCACGCCGCGCTCCGAGAGGCGCCGGGCGAGGAGGCAGTTGTAGGCATAGCTCCCGGGGCGCTCGACGTCGGGCCCGTAGGCCTCGAGCACGTGCTTTGGCTCATCGCTGATCCGCACGAGATCGGGCACGCTCGTCTGCATCCGGAAGGCCATCTCATACTGGCTCGTCCGGGCGGCGATGTCGGGATCGCCGATGCAATCAGCGCGGCGGCCATTGAGCGCCGCGATCCGGTCGAGCGTTGCCCGGCGCGTCTGCCGGGCGATCCCCGGCGGATCGGAAAGATACAGAACCGGGGCACCGCTATTGCGGAACCGCACCCCCTGATGCTCCGCCGGCAGAAACCCCGCCCCCCACAGCCGGTCGTAAAGGGGCTGGTCGTCCGGGCGGCCACTGCCGAAGCTTGTGAGGACGAGATAGGCGGGGAGATCGGCGTTCTCGCTCCCCAGGCCGTAGCTCGCCCAGGAGCCGATGCTCGGCCGGCCTGCCAACTGGCTGCCGGTCTGGAAGAAGGTGATCGCCGGATCGTGGTTGATCGCCTCGGTGTGCATCGAACGGATCATGCACCACTGATCGGCCTTCGAAGCGATCCCCGGAATCAGATCGCTGAACCACATCCCGCTTTTGCCATGTTGGGCGAAGGGGAAGATCGACGGCGCCACCGGGAAGCTCGACTGGCCGCTGGTCATCGTCGTCAGCCGCTGCCCCTGACGGATCGATTCGGGCAGCTCCTCCCCACGCCGCGCGGCCAGCGCCGGCTTGGGATCGAAGAGATCCATCTGCGAGGGCGCGCCTGACTGGAAGAGATAGATGATCCGCTTCGCCTTCGGCGCGTGATGGGGGATTCCCGGCAGCGCCGCCACGGCCGACGCCTGCGGAGTGAGCCCGGCGACGGCCGCAGCCAGGGTGCCGGCGGCACCGCCGAGGAAGACGCGGCGGTTGAGCGCGTCTTGGAGGTGGAAGCCCTTCATGAGACGGTCCATCGAGTCACTCCCGCATCACGAATTCATCGAGGTTCAGGATCACGTTGGCCACGAGGCACCAGGCGGCGAACTCGTCGGCCGCCAGGCCCGCCGTCGCTTCCGTCACCGGCCTGCCGGCAGCACCGGCAACAATGAAGGCCTCGGCCGATGTCGCGTCGGCCGCAAACGCACCACGATCGGCGGCAAAGCCGGCCAGGAGCGTGTCGAGCTCGGGCCCGTCGGGTGCCCGCCCGAGCGCGAGTGAGTAGCCGCGGCCGATCCGAGCCGCGGGATCGGCGCCCCCCTCGGCCACCATCCGCCGGGCGAGCCCCTGGGCCGCTTCGAGGAATGTCGTCTCGTTGAGCAGGGCCAGTGCCTGCAGCGGCGTGTTGGTCCGCGAGCGCTTCACGGTGCAGGTCTCGCGGTTGGGGGCGTCGAAGAGGAGCATCGTCGGCGGCCCGGCCGTCCGCTTCCAGATCGTGTACATGCTGCGCCGGAACCGCCCCGGGCCGGCGTCGGCAACATAGCCCCGCAGATTGCCATACTTGCTCGTCTCGTCCCACACCCCCTCGGGCATCCACGGCCGGACGCTCGGGCCGCCGATGGTGGGCACGAGAAGCCCCGCCGCGGCCAGCGCCTGATCGCGAACGATCTCACCAGGGAGCCGGACCCTCGGGCCCCGCGAAAGCAACCGGTTGGCCGGATCGCGGGCCAGCCCGTCGGCCGTCACCAGGCTCGACTGCCGGTAGACGGAGCTCGTAAGCACCAGCTTGAGAAAGGCCTTCATGTCCCAGGGGTGGGCCGGGGAGCCCGACACCCGGGGCAGATTCGTCCCTTCCATGAATTCAACCGCGAGCCAGTCGAGCAGTTCCGGGTGGCTCGGATACTCGGCCTGGCTGCCGAGGTTCTCACTCGTCTTCACCAGGCCCATACCGAAGAGCCGCTCCCATTGGCGGTTCACCCACACCCGTGCCGTGAGCGGATGATCGCGGGAGACGATCCCCTCGGCGAGCGTCAGCCGATCGGCTTTTCTTCCTGGCGGGAGTGGCGGGAGGAAGGCGGGCAAGCCCGGCTCGACCTTCTCCCCCGGCTTGTCGTATTCGCCGCGCGCAAGCACGAACGCATCCCGCGGCGGCCCTTCGCGCATCACCATGGCGCTGGGGAGCGCATCCCGGAAGGCATCGAGCGCCTTCCGCGCCGCATCGTGCGTCGCTTCAGCTTGCTTCACCGGCCCCCCGACCTTCTCTCGATAGTACGCCGTGATCACCTGCTGCTGCTCGAGAGTCCGAGCTACGGCGTCGATCCGCAGCGAGTCACGCACTGGCGCCGGCACGGCCAAGCCCGACACGCCCGCAAGCGCCGGCGGCGCAGCCGTCCGCACCAGCCGGACGCGGCCGAAGGCATGCCCCTCGATCCCCTCCTGCCGCACGCGGATCCGCAGCCGGGCGTTCTCCGGCACCTCGACCGCCGCTGCGGGAAACACCGCCAAACGACGCGGCTGGCGCTGGTCAGCGAGATGCCCGTCGATCGCCCAGCCCTGGCCGACACCGAGCACGCTCGCCGCCGGCCAGCCGGCCTGCTCGTAGTCG
>CALQRA010000341.1 GCA_943332855.1 Candidatus Kuenenia stuttgartensis | reverse complement strand
CCTCCGGGCCGGCGGGATCTATCACGACGGCAACACCAAGCAGGTGCCGACCGACGCCCTCACGACCCTCGGCATGGTGCCGCGGGAACGGCTCCTCGACCGGCTCGCCCTCCGGGATTACGCAATCGCCGCGACGGTGGCGGGGACGGCCCTCCTCGCCCTCCTGCCAGGGCTGTTGGCCCTGGCAGGGTCACGGTGGCGACCGGGGGTGCGGCGGAACCGCTCCGGGGCGATACTGGAAGGGGCTGGGCGGACGGGGGCGTGGTCCCCGCCATCAACCGGCCGCCGGCCGGTCGGAGCCGGTGGGTCGAATCTGCCGATGAGAGGTGCGCGATGAAGACGATCACACTCGTGGCCTGGATGCTCGTGCCGCTGGCGATGCTCGCCTGGCATCTCGGGCCCGGCGTCGACGGCCGGGCGCGCGATCGGGCCGCCGTCGAGGTGGTGCGGGCCGAAGCGGCGCTTGCGGCCGACGATGCCGAGGAGGCGGTCGAGGCCTATTCGGCGGCACTGGCGGCGCTACCGGCGGCTGATCTGGCAACGGCCCGGCGGCTGCAGATCGAGCGCGGCAAGGCGCGGATCGCGGCGAGCCAACTGGCGCCGGCCTCCCAGGAGCTCGGCGCGCTGGTCGACGAGCTCGAGGCCGATCCGTCGGCCGATCCGGCGCTCGTTGACGACGCCCGCGCGATCCTCGCCACGAGCGACTTCTACGTGGCCTGGCTCAAGCGGCTCGAGGGCTACGGCCGCGACGATTGGGAGCCGCACACCGAAAGTGCCCGGCAGACTTGGCGGCGCCTCGCCGAGCAGGCCGAGAGCCGCGGCGACTCGACCGCCGTCGCGGCGCACGAGCGTGACCTCGAGGCGGTGGTGCGGCTGGCCCGGATGGAGCCGGACGAGCTCCAGGGCCTGCCGATCCCGAAGGAATGCTCGAAGTGCAAGGGGGGCCAGTGCCGCAGCTGCAACGGTCGCAAGCCGTCGCGGAGCCGTTCGCAGAGCAACAATCGCTCGAAGGACGCGCGCGGCGCGTCGAGCGGCCCGCCGCCGGACGATTCCGGGTCGTGAGCCCGCGGCACGCAGGGGACAGTGAGGGAGCGATCGCAGCGAGGCGTGGATCGACGACAGGGATGACGGTCTCCACGGAGAGCCGAACGGCACAAGGGGACTCGTGATGAAGGCGTTGATCGTCGGACGTTTCGGCCACAAGACAGCGTCGGGCTGGGGACTGTCCCTGGGAAGCCTCCGCGGCATGACCGCGGCGATGCTCGTCGCCACGGCGCTGGCCGCCTCCGCCTCCGGCCAGGCTGTCCCGGTGCAAGGGACCCGGTACTTCGCGGTCCCTCTCCAACGGGCGACCGCCGTCGCCACAGGCGCCGCCGGCGACAACACCCCTGTCGCGCCCGCCGCTGCGGAGCCATCGGCACCGGCCGCTGCGACCGTCGACCCGGCGACAGCGCGGATCGCGAAGATCAAGCAGCTCGTCTTCGACCGGCGGCCGTCGGTCTTGCTGGGGGGCACGGCCCCCGAAGGGGAAGCGGCGACGATGAGCGCCGACGGCAGCGTTGTCCCAGTCATCGAGCGGGTAATCCCCAGCGGCGGCGTGATCACCAGCGGCGGCAGCATCGCCACCGCCACGATCCGAATCGTCCCCGCCACCCCAGCCGCGGGGACGACGGCGGTCGTGACCGCGGCCCCGGCGGAATCCCCCGCCACACCGCCGACCGCGACTGACGCGACTGGACCGTCAGCCGCGGCGGGACCAACGGCCCCCACAGCCCCCCCCGATCCGTTCGACACCGAGCTCAAGGGCTTTCGCGACGATGTCCTCGCTGGGGCTTGGGAACGCGTGGCGACGTTTCTCGCGACCCTCAAGCCCGCCGAATCGACCGCCGCCGTCGAGCGGATCCTCGAACAATTCGCCACGCCCCCGCAACCGCAGCCGAGCCCGATGGGCCTGCCGCTCGAGCCGGAGTTGCCCCTCTTCTCGGCGGCCGATGTGATCGGCCTGGCCCGCCTCCTTCCCACCCCGATCGGCGATTCCCACCGCCGGCAGCTGGGGGCGATCGCCCGCATGGCGCTCGCCGCCGGCACCGAGGGGAACGATCTCACTGCCGCCCTCCGCGCCGAGCTGCGCCGCGAGGGAACGGGGCTCGATCTGGCCGCGGCGGCCGGAATCCTCACCGACGCCGGCCGGGCCGATCTCGCTGACCCTCTCCTGCCGTCGCTTGCGGAAGCGACGGCAGGAAAGAATGTCACCGTCCTCGAGCTCCGCGTGAAGCAGCTCCGTGCCGCTCGGCAGCGGGATCCGAAGGCCGCCACGCTCGCCGATGTCTGGCAGGGGGTCGAGGCCCTCATGGGTGCCACCGCCAGCGGCACCCCCGCGCGCCGGTTCGCCATCGAACAGGCGGCCGAACTGCTCCCGCAGCTCCCGAAGACCGACGCTGCGGCATGGATCGGACGGATCACTCAGGCCGAGCCGGAGACCGGCGTGGAGCTCGTCTCGGCGATCGCCGCGCGCGTGGCTGCCGGCCCGACGCGTGATCCCCACGAGGTCGAGCCGCGGACAACCTGGCTCCGTCTCCTCGAGCGCGCGGTCAGCGGCGTCACCGCCACGACCGCCGCCGACGACCCGCGCTGGAGGGCCAGGCTCGGCCTCGCCGCACGAGCGTGGACCGTCGAGGCGCAGCTCTCCGCCGAGCACGACACCCGCGACGTCGGCATGCGCCGCGATCCCTACGGAAATATTTTCTACTGGGAGGAGCAGCAGGTGGAAATGTCGCGGCAGCGGATGCCGCAGTGGCCGGTCAAGCTCGCCGACATGCTCGAGACCCGCCCGGATGACGCCTGGCTCGCCCGCCTCGATCCGGCCGAGCGCCCCGCCGTGGAGCGGGCGGTCGTCGCCCTCCATGCCAAGATGGGAGACGCCGAGAAGGCACTCCCGGCGCTCGAACAGCTCAGCCAGACGCATCCCGAGGCGGCCCGGTCGCTCGTCACCCCGCTCCTCGCCGGCTGGAAACTCGCCCACGATCCCAACGATGAACGGACACGGCGGCGTCCCTTCTACTACGGCTTCGGCATGGACGAGCGGCAGGGGGGGATCCCGCTCTCGCGCTCGCTCCAGGAGCGGAATCTCGCCGAGCTCGACGGAATCGTCACCCGGCTCCGCGCCCTGCCGGTCGGGCCGCTCGACGAGCGCGTTCTCGTCGACTGCTTCACCACCTGCCACAGTGCGGCCGAGGTCTGGCAACCGGAGGCGATCGCCCGCGTCTTCGGCCCGATCGAGCAGCTCTCCCCGACGGCCGTGGCGCTCCTGGCGGAGAGGATGCGGTCAAACCTCGCCGGCACCTGGCAGCAGCCGAGCGTCCAGGAGATGCAGAAGACGAAGCGCCGCGAGGCCGACATCCGCGCCGAGGTGGAGAAGGG
>CALQRA010000340.1 GCA_943332855.1 Candidatus Kuenenia stuttgartensis | reverse complement strand
GACGATGGCCACGCCGTCCCGAACGGTGAAGGTGGTGCTGTCGCCGATCTCGTCCCAGCCGTGGTCGTTGACGATCCGGGTCCGCTTGCCGATGCGGACGTTCTTGTCGACGATCGCCCCCTCGATGATTGTCCCCTCGCCGATGCCCATCGGCGGCAGGCCGCGTGCGGTGTTGGCAGCGATGTCGTCGGTGGTCTCGTAGTAGTCGCTGCCGAGCACGACCGAGTTGCGGATTACGACGTTGCGGCCGATCCGGCAGCGCAGCCCGATAACGCTGTTTTCGATCACCGCCCCCTGCTCGACGATGCACCCGTCGGAGACGAGGCTCGAGCGGATGCTCGCCCCGTCGATCCGTGACGGCGGAAGAAACCTGCCTCGCGAGTAAATCGGGGCCTCGGCGCTGGCCAGTTCGAACGGCGGCGAACTGCCGGCAAGATCGAGATTGCACTGGAAGTAGGAACGGATCGTCCCGATGTCCTCCCAGTAGCCGTCGAACGGATGGAGAAACACCCGCTTCGTGCGGATCGCTGCCGGGAAGACCTCGCGGCCGAAGTCCTGGTAGTCGGTCTTGCGGAGCAGTTCGAGGAGGCAGTCGCGGTCGAAGAGATAGATCCCCATGCTCGCCATGAGCGAGCGACCGCCGGCGGGGATCCCCTGGCGGTCGATCCACCCCGGATCGGTGCGGACCATGTCGAGCTCCGCCTTCGTCTGCGGCTTCTCGAGGAATCCCTCGACGCGCCCCTCGTCGTCGAGCCGCATGATCCCCAAGCCGGAGGCGGCCTCCTCGTGGACGGGGATTCCGGCGATCGTCACATCGGCCTTCCGCGCCATGTGGGTGGCGAGCATGTCGGCGTAATTCATCCGGTAGAGCTGGTCGCCGGAGAGGATCAGCACGTGGCGGATGTCCGGCTGCTGGAGATAGCGGATGTTCTGCCGAACGGCGTCGGCGGTGCCCTGGTACCAGCCGGAGTTGTCGAGCGTTTGTTGGGCGGCAAGAATCTCGACGAAGCCGCCGCTGAAGGGGTCGAAGGTGTAGGTCCGGCGGATGTGGCGGTGGAGGCTGACGGAGTTGAACTGCGTCAGGACGTAGATCCGCTGCACCCCGCTGTTGATGCAGTTGGAGAGGGGGACGTCGATGATCCGGTACTTCCCCGCCAGCGGCACGGCGGGTTTAGAGCGGTCGCGGGTGAGGGGATAGAGCCGCGTCCCGCGGCCACCACCGAGGACCAAAGCCAGGACCCGCTGCACGCTCATGCTGGAAAAACCCTTCCCGAAGGTCGGTCGGACACCCGCCAGCCGACCATGCTACGGCAACCGGTCTTACCCGCCAATTCGGTTTTTGTGCGGAATATGCAAGCGTTTCGACACATCGGGCCTGGGCAAAGCCCCGGCCGCCGGCCTCCTCTCTCCGGTCAGCGGACGACGAAGTTCACCATCCGCCCCGGGACGGTGATCACCTTGACGATCTGCTTCCCGGCGAGGAGCTCGGCAACGCGCGGATCGGCGGCGGCAGCGGCCTCCAGCGCCGCGATGTCGGCGTCGGCCGGGACGGTCACCCTGGCCCGCAGCTTCCCCCCGATCTGCACCGGGATCTCGACCGTATCGTCCTTGAGCCACCGCTCCTCCACGATTGGCCAGACGGCGAGGGAGACCGGTGCCGGCTTCCCGAGCACCTCCCACAGCTCCTCGGCCAGATGGGGCGCGAAGGGGGTCAGCGCGACGACGAACGGCTCGAGAACCCCCCGCGGCTTCCGCTCGAGCGGCGTGAAATAGTTGACGAACTCCATCATTCGGGCGATCGCCGTGTTGAACGAGAGCGCGAGGATGTCCTTCGTCACTTTGTCGAGCATCCGGTGGAGCTCGCGGAGCTGGTCGTCGGTCGGGGCGTCGTCGACGACCTGCGGCAAGAGGACGACCTCGTCGGCCCGATCGTCGACCACGAGCCGCCAGCAGCGGTCGAGAAACCCGCGGACACCACTGACGCCGGTGGTGCTCCAGGGCTTCGTCGCTTCGAGCGGGCCCATGAACATCTCGTAGAGGCGGAGCGAGTCGGCGCCGTACTCCTTCACCACCGTGTCGGGGTTGACGACGTTGCCGCGGGCCTTCGACATCTTGTAGGCCCGGCTCTCGACGCGGATCTTCGGCCAGTCGCGGAGGACGAAGTACTCCCCCTGCTTCTCCACCTGATCGGCAGGGAGCTTCGCCGCGACATCGTCGGCCCCGCGCTTCTCCGCCGATACCCAGCCCCCCTTCGGGCTCCGGTAGCCGGTGAACTCCATCTCCCCCAGGATCATCCCCTGGTTGACGAGCCTGCCGAACGGTTCGGGGAGGGAGACGTGGCCGCGGTCGTAGAGGACCTTGTGCCAGAAGCGGGCATAGAGGAGGTGGAGCACGGCGTGCTCCGCCCCGCCGATGTAGAGGTCGACCGGCATCCAGGCCCGCTCGATCGCCGGATCGACGAAGCAGTTGTCATTGCGCGGATCGAGGAACCGCAGGTAGTACCAGCAGGAGCCGGCCCACTGCGGCATCGTGTTGGTCTCACGGCGGTAATGCCGGCCGTCGCGCTCGACAAACAGCCACTCGGCGGGAGATCGCGACAGTGGCGGATCGGGGGTGTCGCCCGGTTTGAAGTCGGTGAGGTGGGGAAGGTTGACCGGCAGATCTGATTCGTCGACGGCGCGGATCGCGCCGGTCGGCTTCCTGTCGGGGCCGAGCTCGTGGAGGATCGGGAACGGCTCCCCCCAGAACCGCTGCCGGCTGAAGAGCCAGTCGCGGAGCTTGTAGTTGACCGCCGGCCGGCCGAGCCCGGCCTCCGCGAGATCGGCCGCCACCCGCACGATGAACGCGCGCGTTTCCATCCCCGTGTAGGGGCCGGAATTGACCGCCTTGCCGTCGCCGGTGAACAGCGTCCCGTCGTGGCCGTGGCCGGCGAGGGGCTCGACGACCGTGACGATCTCCAGGCCGAACGTCTTGGCAAACTCCCAGTCGCGGTCGTCGTGGGCCGGCACGGCCATGATCGCGCCGGTGCCGTAGGTGGCCAAGACGTAGTCAGCCACCCACACCGGCACCGGCGCGCCCGTCAGCGGATGGATGCAGTGCGAGCCGGTGAAGACGCCGGTCTTTTCCTTGGCCAGATCGGTGCGATCGAGATCGCTCTTCCGTGCGGCGGCTTCCCGGTAGATCCGGATCGCCTCCTGCTGGTGGGGCGTCGTCAGTGCGTCGACGAGCGGATGCTCCGGAGCGACGACAAGATAGGTGACGCCGTAAAGCGTGTCGGGACGGGTTGTGTAGACGCGGAGGACATCCCCACCGGGCTGAAGGGGGAACCCCGCGGCGCGCCGGGCCGACTGCCAGGAGGCGAAGGCTCCATCAGACGGGTTCGGGGGGGCGACTGGGAAGTCGACCTCGGCGCCGGTGCTTCGCCCGATCCAGTCGGACTGGAGCTTCTTGATGCTCGCCG
>CALQRA010000339.1 GCA_943332855.1 Candidatus Kuenenia stuttgartensis | reverse complement strand
GACCAGCGCCGCCCGGCCGCCGAGGAGACGGACGAGCTCGCGGGCTTGGAGCTGGGAATCGTTGATGCCGCCGAGAAGGACATACTCGAACGTCAGTCGCCGCCCCGAGGCCTCCCAGTAGCGGTCGGCCGCATCCATCACCGCGGCCAAGCCGATCGATTTGTTGACCGGCACGAGCTTCGTCCGCAGGTCGTCGTCCGCAGCGTGGAGCGAGACGGCGAGATGGTAGCCGGGGTTCTCGGCGACCAGCCGCTCCATCCCCGCCGGCAGGCCGACAGTCGAGATCGTGATCCGCCGCTGCGAGATCCCCATCCCCTCCGGATTCTGGGCAACGGCCAGCGCCGGGAGGAGGCGGTCGAGGTTCGCCAGCGGTTCTCCCATCCCCATCACCACGATGTGGCTGATCCGCTCGGTGGCGGGGAGGAGACGGGCCAGCCGCAGAAGCTGTTCGAGGATCTCGCCGGTGGTGAGATTACGGACGACGCCGTCGATGCCGCTGGCGCAGAACACGCACCCCATCGCACAGCCGACCTGCGAACTGATGCAGACCGTGCGCCGCTCGCCGTCGCGGAGCATGACGCATTCGATCCGCTGCCGATCGTGGAGCTCGAGCAAGAGCTTCTCGGTGCCATCCTCCGCCTGCGAGTGGGTGGCGATGGTTGTCGTCCAGAGGGTGAACTCGGCCTCGAGGGCCTCCCGCAGGGCCTTGGGGAGGTCGGTCATGTCGGCGAAGGACGACGCCCGGCTCCCGTAGAGCCAGCGCCGCACCGCCTTCGCCCGCCAGGCCGGTTGGCCGAGCTCGGCCAGCCTGGAAAGAAGGGGGGAGTCAGGGTCGAGGAGATGGTGCTGCATGGGAGGGACCGTGCCCCGGGGAAGGGGACCATCGCGAGGGGGGATTGAGGGGAGGAAGGAGGGCTGTTGGCGGGGCCGCCGTCTCCCGGCCGGGCTTGAGGGGACTTTGGGCGGGCGATCCTCTGGTGCCGCCACCAGCGACGGGGTAAAGTTCGGGGGGCCCTTCCGGGTCCACAATCATAACCCCCGCCGACGTCCAGGGTTCCGCCATGAACGAGCGCCGCCACGAAGAACGCACCAAGTGGGTCTATGACGACAAAACATTCCCGGTCTGGAATGCCTCGTTCGATCGGGCCGTGCGCACGGAGATGATCGAAGACGATCTGTGGGCCGGCCGGAGCATCGCCCTGCTCCTGGCGGCACTGGTGACGATCGGTGTCATGCTCGCCCTCGTGACGGTCGTGTTCGTGTCGGGCTGGCGCTGATCGAGCCCGAGGCGGAGCAACCCCGCCGCTTCCGCCTCGTCGTAGCGCCCGACCGCCCATTCGCCTCCCGGCCAATCCATCGGCCCGGTCTGGCTCGCCCCCTCGCCACGGCCGCGCACCCTCTCCCCTTCCATCCCGGGGCTCCGGATGGCCTGAAAACCCCTCATGAGGTTGACCCGCCCGGGGGTGGGTGGGTAGCTTTTCCGCAGGTTAGGGAGAGTGTATTCAGGGCGAGGGTAGAGCCCGTCGGGGACCGTGTTCCATGGCGCCAACCACCGCAGCGACGCGCGTCCTCCCTGCGGGCATGGCCGTGCTTCCCGACGATCCCGACGCCGTCGCGATCGCCGCCCCGGCCAAGCTCAATCTCTCCCTGGCGATCCTCGCCCGTCGATCGGACGGCTTTCACGAGATCGAATCGCTCATGGTGCCGGTGTCGCTCGCCGACCGGCTCGTCGTCCGGGCTGTCGACACCCCCGGGGTGCGCTTGCGCGTCCGCTTCGGTGGCCGGCTCGCCCAGCCTGCCGGTGCCGTGCTCTGCCGCGATGTGCCGGCGGATGATTCGAATCTCGTCGTCCGCGCGGCGCGCCGCCTCGCCGAGGCGGCGGGGATCAAGCACGGCCTCGACGTCGAGCTGACCAAAGAAGTTCCCTCGGGCGCCGGCCTCGGCGGTGGCTCAAGTGATGCCGCCGCGATGCTCCGCGCGGCAGCGGTCGTCTGGGGGCTCGACTGGCCGACGGCCCGCCTCGCGGAAATCGGCGCGGGTATCGGCAGCGATGTCCCCTGGTTCTTTGCCGGCAGCCCGGCGATCGCCGCCGGCCGCGGTGAACGGATCGAGCCGGTGGCCGGCCTGCCGCCGCTCCATGCCGTCATCGCCTGCCCCGCGGCCGGGCTCTCGACCCCCGCCGTCTACGGTCGCTGTGTTCCTGATCAAACCAGAGCCGGCGAGACCGCCAGGCTCGTCGCGGCGCTTGCCCGGGGGGATCTCCGCGCCGCCAGCGAACTGATGCACAACGGCCTCGAGGCTGCGGCCCGATCGCTCTCGGCCGACATCGACCGCCTCCTCGCCGCCTTGGGCGCGGCCGGGGCCGTGCGACCGATGCTCACCGGCAGCGGCAGCGCCTGCTTCGCAATCACCCGCACCGACCGCGAAGCCCGGGCCATTGCCGCCAGACTCGATGCAGCCGGATGGCCGGGGGTGTTTCCGGTGCGGGTCGGTGGATCGCCGGTGGCCTGACGGCCCGGTGCAGTGCGGGTGCGGTGGCGGTGGCTGTTAGCTGGTGGCTGGTGTGTCAGGGGGGATCGGTGGGGGCTGTCCGAGGGGACGGCGGCAAGGGGGAAGGTCCATGGACATCACCGAGGTGCGGATCAAGATCATCGACGATCCGTCCGAACGGCTGCTCGCATTCTGTTCGATTACGCTCGCCGGGGCCTTCGTCGTTCGCGATCTGAAGATCATTGTCGGCCCATCGGGACCGTTCGTGGCGATGCCCAGTCGCAAGCTCTCCAGCCATTGTTCGGGGTGCGGATTCAAGAACGCGCTGCGGGCCCTGTACTGCAACCAGTGTGGGCGGAAGCAGCCGGAGACGGCGGTTCCCCGCGACGGCGACGGGCGGCCGCGTCTTTACGCCGACATCGCCCACCCGATCAACGCCGGGTCCCGGGAGCTGATCCAGAAGCGGGTGGTGAGCGAATACGAGGCGGAGATCGTCCGGGCCAAGCAGCCCGGCTACGTCTCGCGGTACGACGAGATCGGCGACGAGGACCACCGCCCCCCGCGCGCCTGACTGCCGCGAGTCTGACCGCCGGCTCCGGGGCGCGGGGCCGGCCAGATCTGCTCCCCGCGGTGGCAGCCCTGAAAACTGGGATCGACCGGGATTGAAGGGGCGGGCCCCCGTGCGACAATTCCTCCGTCTTTCCCCCCGCCCGGAGCCTCCCATGCCGCGCCCTTCGTCGCTCCCCCTGATCCTGATCGCTGTGATGGTCGCCGTGACGGTCGAGCAATCGGTCGCCACGGCCCAATCGGCCAGCCCACCGGCTGCACCGGCCACGATCCGCCCCACCGACAACCTCGTCGTCGAGGGGATCCCGGAGATCCCGGTAGCCCTAGCCGACGAGGTGCGGCGCTACACCGAGGCCCGCAGCGCCACGTTTGTCGGCTGGCATCCCAGCCGGGCGGAGATGCTCATCAGCACCCGCTTTGGTAATACCGCCCAGATCCACGAGGTGCGGATGCCGGGGGGCGACCGGCG
>CALQRA010000338.1 GCA_943332855.1 Candidatus Kuenenia stuttgartensis | reverse complement strand
TCTTGGCCCGGGCCACAATACCGGCCAGCATTCCCCCGAAGATCAGCTCATGGAGCGGCCAGATGGCATACCAGTAGGCCAGGCCGCCGAGGCCGCGCGGGTCGAACACGGCCGTCTGGTGGATCGTTACCATGCCCCCGTCGGTGGGGCCCTGATCCCGGCGGACCACCTCGAACTCCAGCCAGCCGCGGCCGGGGAGACGCATCTCGGCCACGAGCCGGATCCGGCGCGGTGGATCGCACGCCTCCACCCGCCAGCAGTCGAGGACATCCCCGGCGACGAGGCGGTCGGGATCGCGACGCCCGCGCCCCATTCCCGGGCCCCCCAGAATCCGGTCGATCCAGCCGCGCAGCTGCCAGAGCCACTCGTGCCCGTACCAGCCGTGCGGGCCGCCGATCCGCTCGATGGCGGCAAACGCCCGCTCGGGCGCGACATCGACGGTGGCATGGCGATGATCGACGAGCCGTGGCCCCTCGAAGTGGCCGCCATACCGGCGTGGCAGTTCCTCGGCATCGGCGATGTCGGCCCACCGCCGCCCCTCGAAAACGGCGTCCTCCCGGGCCATCGCGTCGTGCACCGCCACCGCCAGCGACCTCGGCCGGATTGGAAAATCGTCGAGGGCGGTCCGATCGGTGACGACGGTCGGGTTTTTCAGCCCGTCGATCAGCTTCCGACCGACCTTCGAATACCGCGGTGTGACGAGCGCCAGCCAGAGGCTCGACAGCCGGGGGGTTAGCACCGGCACCGGAATCAGAAGACGGCTCAGCCCGCGCTGCCGGGCATACTCCCGCATGATGTCGCCGTACGACACTCGGTCGGGCCCACCGATGCCGTAGATCCTCGATCCTTTCCCCACCGGACCGGTGGGGAGGTCGGCCGCAGCCACGAGGTAAGCGACGACGTCGTCGACGGCGATCGGCTGGGTGGGGGTGGCGAGCCACGCCGGGCAGATCATCACCGGCAGCCGCTCGACGAGGGTCCGCACGAGGTCGAAGGAGAAGCTCCCCGCCCCGATCACGATCGAGGCCCGCAACTCGACCACCTCGACTCCCGTTTCCCGGAGGATCGCCCCGACTTCGTGCCGACTGCGGAGATGGGCCGAGAGCCGGTCGTCCTCGGCACCCAGGCCGCCGAGGTAGACGATCCGCAACACCCCGGCCCCCCGCGCCGCCTCGGCGAAACGCTCCGCGGCAAGCCGGTCGGCGCGTTCGAAATCGACCCCCTGGTCCATCGAATGCACGAGCCAGTAAGCAACCTCGACCCCGGCGCAGGCCTCGACAAGTGCGGCCGGGTCGGAAGCATCGCCGACGACGACGCTGACGCGCGACCGGAGCGCTGCAGCCGGGGAGCCCACCGCTGCCCCGGCGTCGAGGCGATCGAGGATCTCCTCGAGCTTGCCCGCCTTGCGGACGAGGCAGCGAACCTCATGCCCACGCTCGAGGAGGGCCCCGAGGAGACAGCTCCCCACGTAGCCCGTGGCGCCGGTGAGGAGGATGTGCATGGAACGAACGATCGTTTCCGCGGCGTTGGGCAAACGTGCAACAACGATGAGGCCACTTCCGGGCGCCCGATGCCCGGGGGTGGAGCCCCTGAAAATCAGATCACGGCTCGTCGGCTTCGAAGGCCCGGTCCATGAGCTTCGGATCGCCGGTCTTCAGGCCGTAGAGAAACCAGCTCTGCCGCTGTCGGCTCGTGCCGTGGGTGAAGGCGTCGGGAACGACATACCCCTGAGCCTGCTTCTGAATCTTGTCGTCGCCGATCGCGGCCGCGGCATTGACGGCGTCGAGGATGTCCTGTTCGTCGAGGATCCCCGCATAGCGGGCCTCGTGATGGGCCCAGACACCGGCGAGGAAGTCGGCCTGGAGCTCCATCCGCACCGAGAGCTTGTTGTAGTCGCGTTCCGACAGCTGCGACCGCATCGCCTGCACCCTGTTGCTGATGCCGAGTTGGTTTTGGATGTGGTGGCCGATCTCGTGGGCGATGACGTAGGCCTGGGCAAACTCGCCCGGCGCGCCGAACTTCTGCTTCAGCTCGTCATAGAAGGCGAGATCGATGTAGACCTTCTTGTCCATCGGGCAGTAGAAGGGCCCTGATGAAGCGCTCGCCATGCCGCAGCCGCTCTGCACCTTACCGGTGAACATGACGAGCTTGGCAGGGACGTAGCGCCCTTCGAAGTTCGGCGGGAAGAGCTTGGCCCACACATCCTCGTTCTCGGCGAGGATCGTCTTGATGAAGCGGGACCCGGCGTCGTTGGCCGGTTGCTTCTGCGCCTGGGCCCGCGGCTGTGGCGCCGGGGCGAGGCCCCGTGAAATGCCCATCGCCTGCTGGGGATCGACCCCGAGGAACATCAGGCCGACCATGAGGAGGAGCGCGAACAGGCCCCCGCCAACCATGGCCGGGGTGCCGATCCCGCGCCGATCCTCGACGTTCTCACTCTGCCGACGACCTTCCCAACGCATCTTCCTGCTTCTCCACTTCGGGGAACCGGGGGGACACCTCTCGGGCCGCAACGCAGCCAAAGTCAATTTAGCAGACCAGGCTGCCCGCGACAGCCAACCGACCCATCGGGACGGGGACCAGGCCGCGCGGGGTGAATGGCCCCCGCTGCTACGGCCCTCCGCACCCGGTGGTTCACCGTGGAATCGCTCCCAGAGCAGCGATCATTCCGGCAGTGGCTTGCCGTTGGTTTCCGGGGCGAAGGGGAGGACCGCGAGCCCGAGGAGGAAAACACTGCACATGACGATCCCCGCCGGCCGCATCGGCTCAGGGGATCCGGCAAACACGCCCGAGGTCAGTTGGCCGAGAAGGAAGGGCCCGCCGGCGGCAATGAACCGGCCGACGTTGTAGCAGAAGCTCGTGCCGGTGCTCCGCAGCCGAGTCGGGAACAGCTCCGGCAGATAGATCGCGTAGCCGGCGAACAGCGACAGCTGGCAGAAGCCCATGATCGGCAGCATCCACCAGATGTCGGAGGGCTTCGAGAGAAACCTGAAGACCATCGCCGTGGAGAGCATCGCGGCAACCAGTGCCAGGGCGAAGAAGGGCTTGCGGCCGATCCGCTGGCAGACCCGTGCCGCCAGCATCATCGAGGCAAACGCCCCCACCTGGATCATCATCGACGAGAGCCCGACATACTTGCCGAGCTTTCCCGCCAGCGCCGCCCCCTCGAGCCCTTCGGCGATGAACTGCTTTTGGAACACACTGCGCACGAGATCGAGCGAGAAGAAAGCGATCCCCCACAGGCCGATCACCCCCGAGCAGGCCAGGAGCATGCCGACGATCGCGTTCTTCCGCCAGCGCGGATCGGCAAACAGGGCACCGTAGCCCCCCAGGGCCGTGCCCGTGCTCTCCGCCTGGGCCTTCATCGCCTGCCAGCGCTCCGGTTCCTTCAGCCTGGAGCGAATGACCAGCGCCAGCACGGCCGGGAGAGCCCCGATGACAAACTTCCACCGCCACGGCTCCCAGCCAGCGAGCTTGCTTGAGTGGGCGAGGATCTGCAGTTCTCCCAGCCCGATGCCGATCGACGCGGCGAGGAAGTTCCCCACCGCGGA
>CALQRA010000337.1 GCA_943332855.1 Candidatus Kuenenia stuttgartensis | reverse complement strand
TTCGAAGGGGGCGACGCCATCACCGGGGGCGCTTGCCGGTTGGCGGTCCCATTCCGCGACGTCGATCGCCATCCGCACCACACCCATGACCGAATCGTAAGCGATTTCCGTCACTCGCGGCGACACGGCCTTTCACCGCCTGGCAACGAAATGTGGCCTATTCTTTGACGCACCCGGCACAAACCCCGCTGTCGGCAGATTTGAGCAGATTCAGCGGGGGCTCTTGACGGAAAACAGAACGAAAACCATCATCAGAGATGGTGTCATGATCGTTTCTTGCCCACGCATGAATTGACTTATGGTCGCTTTCAGCCATACTGCGCTCTCCTTATGGGAGTTTTTGGGCGTGCAGACCCGTCAACGACGCAGCCGTTTGATCGATTTCGTCCGTGTGCGCGGCTTTGCCTCGCTCGACGATCTCGTGCGCGAGCTGGGCGTGTCGGAATCGACGATCCGCCGCGACCTCGACGCCCTCGAGGAACAAGGAACGGCTCGTCGGACCCACGGCGGGGTGCTCTACGCCGGCGGCCACGCTCGACTCCCGGAGTTTGACGAGCGTCAGCCGGCCCACTGGGGCGCCAAACGGGCGATCGCTGCGGCGGCCGCCGAGCGCATCCATGACGGCGAGACCGTCCTCTTGGATGGCGGCACCACCACCTACGAAGTCGCCCGGCTCCTCGTCGGCCGCTCGATCCAGGTTGTCACCAACAGCCTCCCGGTCGCCAATCTTTTTGCGTCGGAATCCCGCGCCGATCTTGTGCTCCTTGGCGGCTATGTGTCGCCGCGGACGGGCGTCTGCTTGGGGCCCTATGCCAACGAGCTCCTCGGCCGGCTCCATGTGACGACGACGGTCCTGTCGGCAGCGGGGATCACGGCCGAAGGGCTCTACAACGCCCATCTGCTCCTGGCGGAAACCGAGCAGGCGATGCTCCGGGCCGCCGGTCAGGTGTTTGTCGTGGCGGATAGCTCAAAGTTTGGCCGCAAGAGCCTGACCTTTGTCTCCGGGCTCGATTCGATCGATCTCCTTGTCTCCGACACCGGCTTGTCGGAGGAGTGGCGGCAGCAGATCGCGGCGGCGGGGGTCGACCTTGTCGTCGTCGAGCCCGCGCCACTCGAGCCCCTCGACGGCGATCACGATTCCCACCGCGACGACCGCAGCAAGCCTTCACGGGAGCGCCACGCATGATCACCTCTGCCTTTCCGGGGATTCCCGCCGGCCTCGACCGCGACGCTGTCGAGCGGATCGTTCGCGAGATCGTCCTCCGCGGCCGCGGCGCCCCGCCGTCGCAGATCGCCGCCGAAGCGGCCCGGGCTCTGATCACTGGCCAGGCGCACGCGCGGAGCGAACCGAAGCTCGTGGTCAGCATCTCCGCTCGCCACTGCCATCTCACCGACGACCATGTCGAGCGGCTGTTCGGCAAGGGGCGGACGCTCACCCCGCACAAAAACCTCTACCAAGAGGGCTTCTACGCCGCGGAAGAGACGGTGATGATCGTCGGCCCGAAGCGAAAAATGCTCCCCACCGTGCGCGTTCTCGGGCCGACCCGGAAAGCTTCGCAGCTGGAGCTTGCCTTCACCGATGGGATCTCCCTCGGCATCGACCTCCCCGTCCGGGCCAGTGGCAAGATCGCAGGGACGCCGGGGTGTGTCCTCGTCGGGCCGGCCGGCGCCGTTGAGCTTGGCGAAGGGGTGATCCGGGCCGAACGGCATGTCCACATGAACTACGGCGATGCCGAGTTCTTCGGCGTCAAAGATGGCGATCGGATGAGCCTGGCGATCGACGGCGGCTGCGGGGTGATCCTCCGCGATCTCCTCGTGCGCGCCGATGCGACGAGCAAGCTCGAAGTTCACATCGATACCGACGAAGGCAACGCCGCCGATCTCGATCACGCCAGCGGCGTGCGGCTCCTCAAGCAGACCTGACACGGAGCCCGAGCGTGGCCAAACAGCCAGCCAAGAAACCGACCAAGAAGGCAGCGCGAAAGGTGACGCAACAGCGTCTCCCGATCACGCCTGCCGCCACAACACAACCGATCGTCCAGCCGGCGCGTGCCGGCGCGATCGACGGGGATAGCCCCGGGATGATGGAACGCGACTCCGGGCCGAGTGCCCGGAGCAGGACAGGAGCAGTGCTCACGATGGCGAAGAAAATCGAAGCCCTCGGCATGATCGAGACGAAGGGGTTTGTCACGCTCGTCGAGGCGGTGGACGCGATGATGAAGGCGGCGGATGTCACCTTCCTCGGTTGGGACAAGATCGGTAGCGCCTTGGTGACGGCCTTCGTCTCCGGCGACGTGGCGGCAGTGAAAGCGGCGATCGACGCCGGTGCAGCGGCGGGTGGCCGGATCGGTGACGTTGTCGGCGTGCAGGTCATTGCCCGCCCCCACGATGACATCGACATCGTCCTGCCGGCCTCGGCAGCGAGCGCCCGCAGCGGCATCGAGTGATTTTGAATCTCCTCATTTTCTCCCTCTTCTTTTCACAGGAACTTTCGCGATGAACACTGCGATCGGTTTGATCGAGACCAAAGGACTCATCGGCCTCGTCGAGGCCACGGATGCGATGGCCAAGGCGGCCAACGTGAAGATTCTCAAGCGCGTCAGCATCGGCGGCGCCTATGTGGCGACCGTCGTGCAGGGTGACGTCGGCAGCGTTCGCGCTGCCGTCGAGGCCGGTGCCGCTGCCGCCCAGTCGGTCGGGGAGCTCGTGGCCAGCCACATCATCCCGCGCCCGGCCGAGAGCCTGACGACCGCCTTCTTCTCCTGAAGCGGGCGCCGTCTGGCGTTGTCAGGCCAGGCAGTCGCCGTACCAACGGACTGTCGGCCGGAAGATTTTGGTTCGCTGTCGCGGGCGGGGGCCGCTGGCCCCCGCCTGGACAGGGCGCCGACTCTGGTCACGGATTCGCTGCCAGAACGAGTGAAGCAGAGTGCTCTATGCAGGAACGCTGGCCACGGATGGCCCGCTTTTAGGAACGGACCAGGCCAGGGCATCAGCCCCGGTCATACCAAGGGATTGCGAAGGAACGACCGATGATCATCCTCGTTGCCAACCTCGGCTCTACGAGCTTCAAGTACCGGCTCTACGACCTCGCCGATCGCCCCACGATCGGCGGCGAGAAGGAGCTGGCGCGCGGAGGCGTGGAGCGGATCGGAGCCCCCGAAAGCCGGGTCTATGCCCGCACCGGCGGCCAGGACATCGAGACGGTGATGCCGGTCCCCGATCACGCCGTCGCCCTCCGGGCGGCCCTCGAGCAGCTCACCGGCAACGGCGGGCCGCTCAGGAGCATCGACGAAGTGGCAGCGGTCGGATTCAAGGCGGTGCATGGCGGGAGAGTGAGCGGCGTCGTCCGCGTCACCCCCGACGTGCTCGCGGCGATGGAGGAGATGCGCGAGGTCGCCCCGGCCCACAATCCCCCCTACGTCAAGGCAATGCGGCTGTTGGGTGAAAAGCTGCCGAGCGTGCCCCTCGTGGCCGCCTTCGAGACCGGCTTTCATGCCACGATTCCCGATCGCAACGGCCTCTATGCGGTGCCGACCGAATGGGTCGAGAAGTTTCGGGTGCGCCGGTTC
>CALQRA010000336.1 GCA_943332855.1 Candidatus Kuenenia stuttgartensis | reverse complement strand
GCTGCCAAGAAGAAGGATCTCATCGAGCGCTCCTGCCAGGGGCTCGTGGAGTTCATCCAGCCGCGGCTCACGCTCGATACCGTCGCCGGCCATCAAGAGGCAAAGAATCGGCTCGAGTCGGATGCCCGCGCCATCAAGCGGGGGCAGTTCGAGAGCGCCCCGATGGGCTATCTGATCTGCGGCCCGGTGGGAACGGGCAAGAGCTTCATCGCCGAGTGTTACGCCGGCAGTGTCGGCATCCCCTGCGCCGTCCTGAAGAACTTCCGCAGTAAGTATGTCGGCGAGACGGAAGGCAATCTCGAGCACGCCCTCGACGTGCTCCGCAGCCTCGGGCCGGTGGTGGTGATCATCGATGAGGCCGATGCCGCCCTGGGAAACCGGCAGTCGGACGGTGATTCCGGGACGTCGGCCCGCGTCTTCTCGATGATTGCCCGGCAGATGGGGGATACCCGCTACCGTGGCAAGATCGTCTGGATGCTCCTCACGAGCCGCCCCGAGCTTCTCCCCATCGACCTCAAGCGCCAGGGGCGGGCCGAGGTCCACATCCCCCTCTTCTACCCGCACGATCAGGCGGAGACGGAGGCGATGTTTACGGCCATGGCCCGCAAGAGTCATGTCCGCCTCGCCACCGGCCTCCCCGGCCCGATCGATCTCGACCTCGGGCTCTCCGGGGCCGATATCGAGAGTGTTGTCCTCGCCGCCCGCCGGAAGGGGCTCGACCGGGCCGCCGATGCCGGTCTGCCGACCCCGGAGGAGATCACTGCCGAGGATCTGAACAGCGCGCTCGACGACTTCATGCCCTCGGCCCAGGGGCTCGAGAAGGAGATGCAGGAGATCGCGGCGGTGCTTGAATGCACCGAGAAGCGGTTTCTCCCCGACCGCTGGAAGGTGCAGGTGTCGCAGCCGGGCGGCAGGGCACGGCTGCAGGAGCGACTTGCCGCCATCAAGGGCGTGATCGGCTCGTGATCACCCGCCATCCATGAACCCCAGGCCCGAGACCATCCCAGGAAACCCAACCATGTCGAAGAAGACCCCTTGGTTCGATACCCAGTCCGAGGCCCCGATGTTGGCGGAGTACGCCCGCAAGCTCGACTCGTTCGTCGAGGTGGTGGCCGACGGCCGCGTCGACGTCGCTGAGCTCGAGGCCCAGGAGGCCCGTGTCGTGGCGCTGATGAAAGACGTGGAGCCGCTGCTTTCGCCCGAGGCCCATGAAAAGGTGACGCAGCTCCTCTGCGAGGTCACCGCCTACGACCTCATGAACACGCTCCACATGGCCCAAGCCTCGCGTCCAAAGACGAAGTTCCGCGGCTGATTGTTTTCTCGGTCGGTTTTTCTTCCTCTCACTCTCAGGCGAGGTCTCCGATGGCAGGTGGTCAACCCAAAGCTCCGTTCTGGCTCGCCGTCTGGGCGGTGATCTTCGGCCTGGTGGCCCTTGCAGCCTGGCGTGCCGGGATGTTCGGGAACATCGGGCCGCGCCCCGGAGCCGGCGGCGCGCAGGTCGCCGCGGGCGGTGCCGGACCAGGGGGAAATGGGGCCGGGGGCAACGGCGGCGGTGGGGCCGGCGGCGCGCCACCGGCCGGCGGCGGGGCGGCCGGCGGCGAAGGGCCGATCTCGGAAGCCGCTGACGACGCCGTGCCGACGACCGTCAAGGAATACGCTTTCAAGCCGGCCGAAAAGCTGCCTCCGGTGAAGGGGACGAGTGCCTACAAGCCGCTCGAGAACGACACCGTCCGCTTCGCCCTCAACGTCTGGGCCGGCTGGGCCCCGATCATCCACGCCAACGAGGGCTTCAAGGCGGGGAAGGTGTGGCAGGCGCCGGGGGGGAAGCCGTTCAAGATCGAACTGGTGCTCATCGACAATCCGGTCACGATGCGCGACGCTTACGCCGCTGGTGAGGTCCACATCGGCTGGGCGACGCTCGATATGGTGCCGCTGTTCCTCGAGGGGCTCACCGACCGCACCGGGGCCCCCAAGGATTCGCGGGTCATGCCCCGCATCTACCAGCAGGTCGACTTCTCCAATGGCGGTGACGGGATCGTCGTCCGCGAGGGGATCCGCACCGTCCGCGATCTTGCCGGCGAGAAGCTCGTCCTCGCGCAGAATTCCCCGAGCCAGTTCTTCGCCCTCAACATGCTCGTCGCCGGCGGTCTCCAGCCGGGGGATGTCGACATGGTCTACACCGACGATGCCTTCCAGGCGGCGGCGGCCTTCAATTCCCAAAAGGAGATCGCCGGGGCCGTGTCGTGGGCGCCCGACATCTACAACCTCGCCAAGGCGAAGGGAAACCGGTTGCTGATCACGACCCAAACGGCCAACCGGCTGATCGCGGACGTGTGGTTTGCCCGGGCCGACTTCGCCCAAGACCACCCCGACAAGGTCGAGGCGATCGTCCGCGGCATCTTCGATTCGATGGAAGTGCTGAAGACGGAGGAAGGGAAGGCGAAGGCCGCCGAGCTGATGGCAGCCGGCTACAACATCCCCGCCACCGACACCCTCGGGATGCTCGGCGACGCCCACTCGACCAACTGGGCCGAGAATTACCAGTTTTTCATCAATCGCAACAACCCGGCCAACTTTGAGCGGATCTGGAAGCAGTCGTATCACCTTTACCGCCGCATCGGGGCGATCACCAATCCGCCCGTTTCCTTCGATCAGGTGATGGATTTCTCGGTCATCCAAAAGCTCGGGGCGGAGCCGAAATATGCCGAGACCCGCGACGAATACACCAAGCCGTTGCCGCCGAAGCGGCTGGCTGACATCCGGGCCGAGAACGATGAGATCCTCACCAACACCGTCGTCATCCACTTCTTTCCCAACAGCTGGGATCTGAAGAAGCGGATCGTCCGCAAGATCGACGGGAAGGAGATCGAGGAGCCCTACGACGCCAGCGTCGATCTGGTCCTCGACGAGGTGGCGACGCTCGCCAAGCAGTTCGGCGCGGCGAGGATCGTCATCGAGGGGCACACCGACTCCTCGATGAAGGGGAAGATTCCTGCCGAGGTTGTCAAGGAGCTCTCCTACCGGCGCGCCAACGCCGTCAAGGAGTCGCTCGTGGAGAAGTACCAATTCGACGACGGTCGCTTCGCCGTCGATGGGGTCGGTTGGGATCGGCCCGTTGATCCCGATCAGCCCGACAACCACTCGCTCAACCGTCGCGTCGAGGTCAAGGTCTACTCCGCCGAGAAGGAGTGACTCTCGAGATGACCGAGCAGACGGAGAAGGTGGTAACCGGGGCGGAAGCGCTGTTGCCCCGCGGCGTAGACCGGGCTCGCCAGGGGCATCGGGCCGCGCCGCTGCGCGGCGAGCTCTCCACGACCGCGGCCCTGTTCTGGGGATTCACCTGCGTGGCAGCGATGCTGGCGGTGTGGTTCGTGATCACGGCCGGCCCCGCGGGCGAGCCCGAGAAGCGGTTTGTCAGTCCGACGACGCTGCCGAGCGTCGGCGAGACGATTCAGGCCATCCCACGTGTCTTCGGCGAGCGCAAGCTCGTCGCCAACACGCTGGTGACGCTCAAGCGGGTCTGTCTCGGGTTCGGTCTGTCGGCGGCGGTCGGGGTGCCACTGGGGATCCTCGCCGCCTGCTTCCCGGC
>CALQRA010000335.1 GCA_943332855.1 Candidatus Kuenenia stuttgartensis | reverse complement strand
CCGCTCGCGTGCGCTGTGATGAGCCGCTCGCGTGCGCTGTGATGAGCCGCTCGCGTGCGCTGGGTCAGACCGCGGCGAGCGCGGCGGCGAGCGCTTGGAGAAACGTGGCAACGTCAGTTGTGGTGTTGTGGCCGTGGAACGCGACGCGGAGCCGGCCGGCGTGGTGCATGACGTGGATCTTTCTCTCGTGGAGGAAGCGGTGGAGGGCATCGGCCTGGGGATGGCGGAAGGCGAGGATGCCCGCCAGCCGCGTTCGATCGGTCGGTGAGAGGAGATCGACGCCGAGGGCCCCCAGGCCGGCAAGGCACTCGGCAACCAATGGCTCGGCCCGGCGATCGATCGCGGCGACGCCGACACCTGAGAGATATTCCAGCGCCCCCTTGATCGCGTAGAGAGCGGGGTAGTTCGGCATCCCGACGGCGAAGCTCGCGGCGCCAGGGAGGCTCTCGGCCCGTTCGAAGCGGTTGGCCCCAAAGGCGTCGTGGAGGTTGAACCAGCCACCGGCCGGCACGGTCCAGGCGTCGCGGCGCGTTGGCGGCACGCCGACGATCCCGCCGCCATGGGGCCCGAGGAGCCACTTGTGCGTGCTCGAGACGATGAGATCGGCCCCGGCCAGGGCGCCCGAATCACGATCGAGGGGGATCCGCCCCAGCCCCTGCGTGACATCGACGGCAAGGAGCGCCGGGGAATGGCGGTGAACGATCTCGGCGACCGCCGGCACGGCGGCGCGGAAGCCGTTGTAGAAGCTCACCAGCGGCAGGGAGACAAGCCGTGTCCGTGGCGAGAGGAGGGCGACGAGGTCGTCGTTCACGAGGCTCCCTCCACGCGAGCGCCACACCTTCACGGTGGCCGGGCAGCCATCTTGAAGAAACGGCGTGACGCTCGACGGGAAGTCGAGATCGGTGACGACGACCTCGTCGCCGTCGCGGAGCCGGAGGGCGAGGCTGGCGAGATTGAAGGCTTCGGAAGAGCAGGAGCAGATGGCGACATCGTCGGTGTCGAGGCCGATCAGCTCGGCGGCGAGCCGGCGGGCTTCCGCATGGACCGCGGCGTGCCGCAGCCGGCCGTCCATCCCGAGCTGCTTGTCGCGGAAGTAGGCGGCAAGCCCCTCACCGACAGCCGGCGGCGGAATCCCCTCGGCGGCGGTGTTGAGATAAACGATTCCCGCGAGGGCCGGAAAGTCGCGGGCCCGCGTGGCGGCATCGAGCATGGGATCCCTGTGGAGCGCGGCATCGCCGCGGGGCAGTGGGTAGGATCGGGGGATTGAAAGAGAATACCGCGGAGGCCTCCTACCATGCGTGCCCGACTGATTCTCAATGGCAAGAAGGCGGGGCTCCAGCCGGTCCGCGACGCGGTCCATGCGCTCCGCCGGGCGGGGCACCCGATCGAGGTTCGCGTCACTTGGGAGAAGGGGGATGTCGAGCGGCTCGTCGCCGAGGCGGCGGCCGACGGCGTGGAACGGATCATCGCCGGCGGCGGGGATGGGAGCGTCAACGAGATGGCCAATGGCCTGATGCAGCTTGCGGCGATCGAACCGGCGCGGCGTCCGGCAATGGCGATCCTCCCCCTCGGTACCGCCAACGACTTTGCCACCGCCTGCCGGGTGCCGACCGATCCGGTCGCGAGCTTGACGCTGGCCTGCGAGGGGGCACCTGTCCCTGTCGATCTGGCCCGCGCCAACGACCGCTACTTCGTGAATGTCGCCTCCGGGGGCTTTGGGGCCGCGGTCACCGCCGACACGCCGGTGGAGCTGAAGGACTTCCTCGGCGGCGGGGCCTACACCCTGATGGGGATTCTCAAGGCGGTCAACTTCCGCCCCTACGCCTGCACGCTGCGAACGCCCGATAGCGAGAGCAGCGCCGGGATGATCGTTGGCGCCGTCTGCAATGGCCGCCTCGCCGGCGGCGGCCATCCACTCGCCCCCGAGGCCCGGATCGACGACGGCCTCCTCGATGTCGTTTCGTTCGCGCCGTTCGCGCTCAGCGACATCCCTGAGGTGGCAGCCGAGCTGGCCGCGGCGGTCTCCGCCGGTGCCCCCTTCCGTGGGGGGCGATGGGTCGTCCGTCAGCGGGTGCCGTGGGTTGAGACGGAGAGCCCCGGTGAGCTTCCGGTGAACCTCGACGGCGAGCCGATGAAAGCCCACCGCTTCCGCTTCGAGGCGGTCCCGGGGGCGGTCGCCATGATCCTCCCCACTGACTGTCCCTGTCTGGAACGCTGGGGGTCGAACGAGAAAGCCCTCCAAGCCCCTTCTGGTCGCCTCCCCAGCCCGCGCAGCCCTTGACCGGCCGCGATAAAATGACGGTCGACGGGGTGGCGACGCGCCGGCACCGCACCGGCCCAGCCACCCTGCGAAACCCCAGGCAGAGGAGCGAGGGATGGCGACCGTCGAGCCATCGACGGCGATGGAGAGCGCTCCGAGCGTTCCCGCCTCGGCGCGCGCGCCCGATCAGCCGACGCGGATCGTTCCTTCAGGCCCGGAGCCGGAGAGAATCGTCTGCGGCGACGATAGCGCCGTCGCTGAGGCCTTCGACGACCCCTTCCACGCCCAGCTCACCGTCGGGCCGATCGATCAAACCGTCCACCTCCGGCCGCTGGCCGGCGCCGAACGGCGGACGGTGATGCATGCCAGCGAAGCGAGCGCCGATGTCGATGCTGGCATGGCGGTGGCGATCGGCGGGGCGGGGGCCGGCGGGCGCTACCGGCTCATCCGCGAGGTCGGCCGTGGCGGGATGGGCGTGGTCTACGAGGCGCTCGATCTCCAACTCGAACGCTCCGTGGCGATCAAGTCGCTGAAAGTTCGGGGGGATCGGCCGGCGCAGCTCCAGCGCTTCCTCCGCGAGGCACGGATCGCCAGCCGGCTCAACCATCCCGGCATCATGGCGATCCATGAATTCGGCCAGACCAGCGACGGCCGCGCGTTCATGGTGATGCGTCTGCTGCGCGGCCAGACGCTCCGGCAGATTCTCGACGCCCGCGCCGGCGCGGCCGACGATCTCCCGCGCCTCCTCGCCGCCTTCCTCCAGGCCTGTCAGGCGGTGGCTTATGCCCATGCTGCCGGCGTCATCCATCGCGACCTGAAGCCCGCCAACATCATGGTCGGGGAGTACAGCCTCGTGACGGTGATGGATTGGGGATTGGCAAAGTTCCTCGACGATCCCCAGCCAGAAGTCGTGCTCGACGACGAGGATCGGGGGGAGACATCCGAGGACCTCCACACCGCCTGCGGAACGGTGTTTGGTACCCCAGGCTACCTCGCGCCGGAACAGGCACGGGGAGAGATCGATCGCGTCGATCGGCGGACCGACGTCTTCGGCCTGGGATGCATCCTCTGCGAGATCCTCACCGGGATGCCGGCCTACCGGGGGACGACACCGGCCGAAGTGTGGCGGCAGGCCGAGGAGGGGGACACGGCCGCGGCGCTTGCCCGCCTCGAAACTTGCGAGGGCCCGGAGGCGCTTGTGACCCTCGCCCGAGCCTGCCTGGCAAGCGCCCCCGAGCAGCGCCCCGCCGATGCCGGCGAAATGGTCGAGGCTCTTGTCACGCACCTCGAGTCGGGGCAGCGCCGGGCCGAGCAGCAGTTCGTCCGGTTCTTCGATCT
>CALQRA010000334.1 GCA_943332855.1 Candidatus Kuenenia stuttgartensis | reverse complement strand
ACGCCGAAGATCGCCCGCCGGTCGAAGGGGGTGAGCTTGCGGCGATAGCGCGTGTTGAGCGTCAGGGAGCTGCCACGCTCGAGGACGAGCTCGCGGAGGCGCGGATGGAGAAAGGAGAGGGGGGCGAGGAGGAAGCGCAGAAAGACCAGGAGCGGAAAGACGAGCATGTAGGCCGTATAGCCGAAGAAGCTCCGCAGGTTGCCCCCTTCCATGACGTTGGCGACGTATTCGGGATCTTCAGGGGTTCCGTACATCTTCATGCTGTGGTGGTCGCGGTGCTGCCGCGTGAAGAACGGCGAGGGGGTGAGCGTGAAGGTGCCAACGAGGACGTTCCAGGCCACCTTGAAGACGCGCATCTCGTGCGATCCGAGGTGGCAGACCTCGTGCACGAGCGAGCCGAGCCGGTAGAGCCAGAAGGCGGCGATCGGAAAGGCGACCAGCTGCGGCCATGAGCCGAGCGGCGATATCAGATAGACCGTTGCCGCCCCGTAGGCACAGACGATCGAAAGGAGGAAGTCGGCCCAGTAGCGCCATGGCTGGACCCGAAACGGATCGTCGGTCGCTGTCCGCAGGGCGTGGCGGACCTCGCTGACCCACGGCGGCGCCGCCTGGTCGCGGGCCGGGTCGTCCCCCCCCTCGTCGTGGCTCCGGGCGGAGTGGAGGGGGGCAGGGCGGTCGGTCGTCGCCGGCATGAAGCGCTCCATCGAAGTCGTGGCAGGTTGCTGGGTCCGGCATGGTCCTGCATGCCCGATCCCCGCGTTACGGATTCCCCTGCCCGGCGAGAGCAGACCAGAATCGGGGCAGTAGGGATACCCCGGAGCGGGCATGCGGGGGGGAAAGGGGGGGTGATTTCACCGTCGTCGTGCCGGTCCAATCGGCCCTCCCGGGGAAGATGGGTGGGGCTGGCAGAGTTTGCCGGCGCCGGCTGGGGCGCTACCCGGTCAACCAGAGGGGAGGGGGGCGAGCAGGGCCTTCATCTCCCGAACGGCCTGGCTGAAGCCGACGAGGACGGCCCGGGCGACAATCGAGTGGCCGATGTTGAGCTCGTGCATCCCGTCGATCCGGGCCACCGGGACGACATTTCGGTAGGTGAGCCCATGGCCGGCATTGAGCGTCAGGCCGGCGGCGCGGGCGTGGGCTCCGGCGTGGGCCAGCTCGGCGCGGGTCTCGCGCTGCCCGGCCGCGGTGGTGGCATTGGCATAGGCGCCGGTGTGGAGCTCGACCGCCGCCACGCCGAGGGCGACGGCGACATCGATCTGCCGAGGGGAGGGATCGATGAACAGCGAGACGGCAATTCCAGCGTCGTGGAGCCGGCGCACCGCCTCGGTCGTGGCGGTCAGGTGGGTGATGACGTCGAGGCCCCCCTCGGTCGTGATCTCCTCGCGGCGCTCCGGCACGAGCGTCACCTGATCGGGCTTCACCTGGCAGGCAATGGCGACCATCTTCGGGGCGATCGCCCCTTCGAGATTGAGCTTCACCTGAACGGTTCGCTTCAGCACCTCGAGATCGCGGTCTTGGATGTGGCGGCGGTCCTCGCGCAGATGGACGGTGATCGCATCGGCCCCGCCGAGCTCGGCCAGCGCCGCCGCCCACACCGGGTCGGGCTCGACGGTGCGGCGGGCCTGACGAATCGTGGCGACATGGTCGATGTTGACGCCGAGTGTGGCCATGGAGCTTCCAGGTGGGCGGAGGAGCGAACAAAACCGTCGAGGATAACAAAAAAAAGGCCGGCCCCGGGGTGCGGGGCCGGCCCTGTGATTCCCGGCTGGCCTGGCCGCCGGTCAGTTCTTCTTGAGGAGAATCACCGAGTTGCCTCGGCTGGTGCGCACCTGGAGCATGACCCCCTCTTCGAGCGACTCCTGCTCGACCGCATCGGCAAACTCGGTGATCGTCGACACCGACTTCCGCCCAACCTTGCGGATCAGCATCGTGGGGCCGATTCCCGCCTCGTCGGCGAGCCCCTGGTCGTCGACACGCTCGACGACGACCCCCTCGAAGCCCTCGTAAGGATCAGCCTCCCCGCCGCGCTCGGCGGCCTTGTTGCGAACCTCGAGGCCGAGGGTTTTGGAGTAGTACGTCTCGGCGGCGATCTCCTCCCGTTCGGCCTTGCGCGGCGCCGCGGCGCCGAGCTTGTCAGGGAGCGCCCGGACGGCGATCTCGAGCTCCGACTTCTTCCCTTCCCGGAGCACGGTCACCCGGTGGGGCTTGTCGAAGTCGGAGCGCTCCACCACCTCTTGAAGCGTCCGCGGGCCATCGACGAGCTGGCCGTCGAAGCTCATGATCACGTCGAGCTCCTCGACCCCCGCCTCGGCGGCCGGCGAGCCAGCGACGACATCATTGACGAGCACTCCCTTGCGATCCTTGACGCCGAGCTTCGAGGCCATCTCGCTGGAGAGGGCGCCGATCTGGACGCCGAGGTAGCCACGCTGAACGCGCCCCTTGGCGACGAGCTGCCCGCCGACCCACTTGGCGAGGTTGATCGGGATCGCGAAGCCGATCCCCTGGTAGCCGCCGTTGTTGGAGGCGATCGCCGTGTTGATCCCCACTACCTCGCCGGCGAGGTTGACCAGCGGTCCGCCGGAGTTGCCCGGGTTGATGGCGGCATCGGTCTGGAGGAACTTGGCCCGCTGCACGCTGCCGAGCTCCCGCCCCTTACCGCTGATGATCCCCGCGCTGACGGTCGTCTCCAGCTCGAAGGGATTGCCGATGGCGATCACCCAGTCGCCGATCTCCATCTTGTCGGAGTCGCCGAGCTTCGCCACCGGGAGGTTCTCGGCGTCGCCGAGCCGGACAACAGCCAGGTCGCTGGCCGGATCGGTCTTGATCTCGATCGCCTTGTATTCGCGCCCGTCGGCGAGCTCCACGGTGACCGTGTCGGCCCCTTCGACGACATGGTTGTTGGTGAGGATGATCCCGGAGGCGTCGATGATCACCCCCGAGCCGACGCCGGAGCGGCCCGGCATCCGTCGGCCCCCTTCCTCCCCGTCGGGGCCATTGAACTCAAGCCCTTCCGGTGTCCCCTCGGGGAACATGTCCTCAAACGGCGTCCCCTTGAAGGGATTGCCGTTGCCGCGACGGCCACCGCGCTCGTTGCGGGGGCCCTCCTTCGGCTTCGACTCGCTGCGAACGACGACGACGCTCGGGGTCGCCTTCTCGGCCGCATAACGGAAGGCCCGGGAGAGGGCATTGGCATGCTCGAGGGCGGCCGTCGGCGGCTCTTCCCCCCGGGCCGTGGCGTGGATCGACGGCACGCCGAGGGCCAGGCCCGCGAGCGCGACGATCGCCGGAACGGCGCGGGCCAGGCCCGACCGTGGCGAAAAGAACTGGGATGCCTTCATGGTGGTCATGGTGGATTCCTTCGCTGACAAGGGAGATGAAAAGGAAGCAAGCCCGCCCACGGGCCGCTGCCGGTGGGAGCCGGCGGCGGCCGTGGCGACGGCTTTTTTGGTTGGAGAGCGTGCCCGGCGGGAGGGGCCCCTGGAGACTTCTGGATACTCCTGAAGGCTTCTGGAGGCTCCTCCGCCGGTTGCCGGCCGCCGCGGCTGGGGCCCTCCGAACGGGGGTCAAACCCACCACTCGGTTTCGGGCCCCGCGCGGTTGTTCGGCGCGAACGCACCGGAGTTGTACGGTGGGGTGGGGGGGATGGTTCAGAGGGGGCAAAAGTT
>CALQRA010000333.1 GCA_943332855.1 Candidatus Kuenenia stuttgartensis | reverse complement strand
ATACCGACGCCCCCGAGCGGCGCCCCGCCCCCGGCGAGAACGACAAACCCCGGCATCTCCCCGCAATCGCTCCCCAGGCCATACGACATCCAGGCCCCGGCGCTGGGATGGCCGGCGAGGGAAAAGCCGCTGTGGAGATGGTAGTTGGCTTGGGCGTGTTCGTTGGCCGGGCTGGTCATCGAGCGGATCACAGCGAGGTCGTCGGCACAGCCGGCGATGCGGGGGAAAAGATCACTCACCGGCAGGCCGCTTTTCCCCCGGCGGCGAAACTCCCATGGGCTCGCCATGATCGTGCCGTTGGCGTTGAACATCGTCGGCTTCACCGGCACCGTCATCGGCTTACCATGGTCGACCGTCAGCCGCGGCTTGGGATCGAACGAGTCGACAGCCGAGACGCCCCCTGACATGAAGCAGAAGATCACGCTGCGGACGCGGGCTGGCGGTGCCGAGGGCCCGAACGCAGCGCCGAGATCGCCCCGCGCCGTCAGCGCCGAGAGGGCCATGGCGCCAAAGCCGGTTGAGGCCCCGGTGAGGAGTCGACGGCGCGGCATCGTTGGATGGCTGAGGCCTGGCCGGCTGGATTCACTCGACATGGATGAGCTCCTTCAGGCACAGGATGGCATGGGCCACGTCCCCCCAGGCCAGCGCCTCGGTCTCGGCCGCGGAGCGCGGCGTGCCGTCGGGGAGGGTCGCCTGGGCGGAGCGCACGGCGTCGAGATGGGCCAGGAGGAGCGCCGTGTCTTCGCTGTCGGCGGGGCGCGACAGAGCGGCGAGAAGCATTCCCTGCAGCCGGGCCTCATCGGTGGCCGGTTCGGCGGCCACGCGCACACCCCATTTCGTCGCTTGATCGATGATGAAGGGGTCGTTGAGCATCGTCAGCGCCTGCACCGGCCCGCCGGTGATGTCGCGGACCCCGCGCGTGGTCGATGGCTTCGGGGCGTCAAAGACCTCGAGGAACGGATTGAAGGCGTTGCGTCGGATCCGCTGATACAGACTGCGGCGCCGATTGCCGTCGAGCGGGCCGACCGGGCCGCCCCCTTCGGTCTTCGCCGTGTGGTAGACGTCGATGCCCGGGCCCCCCATCGTCGGGTCGAGCTGACCGGAGATGGCGAGGATTGAATCCCGGATCGCTTCGGCGTCGAGGCGGCGGAGCGGAGCGTGGGAGAGGAGCTCGTTAAGGGGATCGATCTGCGTGGCTTTGGGGGATGGCAGCGCCACACCCCGGAAGGCCCGGCTCATGACCATCTCCCGCAGGGCCCGCTTCACCGACCAGCCTTCATCGATGAATCGGCCGGCAAGCCAGTCGAGAAGCTCGGGATGCGTGGGAGGGGTGCCGAGGCGGCCAAAGTTGTCGGTCGTGGCGACGATCCCACGCCCGAAGAGATGGTGCCAGAGCCGGTTGACCATGACGCGGGCGAGGAGATCCCTCCCCGGCCCGACCGCCTCTTCGGCCAGTTGGAGCCGGCCGCTCGGTGCCTCCACGGCTTCGGCCCTGGTTGCGAAGGGGGCGCTAGCGAACAGCGACAGCCCCCGGCGCGCCACCGGAGCAGCCGGGCGGGTGTGTTGGCCACGGATGAAGAGCGCCTGGTCGTAACCGGCCGCCTCAAGGACGCCGGGGGCCCGCCGGGGGACAGGAATGCCTCGTTCCAGAGCCCGATAGCGATCGACCCCTTCGCGCAGTGTGGGGAGCTCGGCGAGGGTCGTGGGAAGGATCCCGCGGCGGATGAAAAAGTCGAGCAGCGCCCGACTGTCGTCATCGAGTGAGCCATCCCGCCAGGCCAAAATCGTCGCGGTCAGGCGTGACTCCATCCGCTGCGCGAGATCAGCAGGATCTGCTGGAACCGGCCCGGCGAGGAACGGCGCCGCTGCGAGGAACGTGTCGCGCGGCGGCTCAGGGGCATCGCCCTTCATCACGGCGGCGATTCCGAAAAACGCCCGCTCGGCCGGGTCGGTGACGAGCTCGACATACGCCGTCGCCCCGCGGCGGTAGTTCGTGTCGAGGCGGAGCCAGGCGAGGTCGTCGCGCTCGGGGCGGACGGCCGGGTAGATCCCACCATTGCCCAGCGGATAGTTCTCGATGACGAGCCGAGCGACGCTCCCGCGACCGAGGACGCGGAGATGAACGCTGTCGGTGTCGATGACAAACCGGGGCGACTGATAGACCCCGGGCTGGCGACTGCTGAGCAGATGGGTGTGGATTCCGGCTGGAAGGATCCCCGTGATAACGCGATCGCCTTCGGCAGGAATGGCAAATGCCCCGTTGGCCGCCGGCTCTGGCATCAGCCCCGTGCCATGGCGAAACCACGATTGATGGTCGGGCCCGCGCAGATCCCACAGCGGCGTGAGGGGGGCGTTGGCCGCGATCCTGGCGTGCTTGTCACCGTCGAGCGCGGCGACGAGCGTGCCCCAGGTGGCGGGCCACGCTTCCGGCGGTGCCGCGGTGAGTGTCGCCCAGGCATGGAGTGGGCTCGCGGCATCGCCCCCGGCCTCGGCCAGAGGGGCCGCGAGTGGATCCCCGGTTGCCACGCTGGCATTCAGCAGCGCCGCGGAGAGCTGCTGGCGCTGGTCGCGAAGACGGGCGAGGGCGTCGCGTGCCGCCCCGTCGAGCGCTGCGAGGAGCTCCTCGTCGGATACCCCTTCCGGGCCGGCCTGGAACGACGCCGCCACCTCGTCGGCCGACAGGGCCCGGTCATACGCCCGGGCCTCGTCGATCTCGCCGGCCAGCGGCGGATTGATGTCGGAGAGCCGCTGACCGAAGAGGAATCGGGCGCTGCCGGCCTTGAACGTCCAGAGCGTTCCCTTCGTGAAGGGCCCGCCATACGGAACGCCGTTGCGGTACACGCGGATCGAATGATCAGCTGCAGAAACGATCGCCACATGGACGAGCGTTCCCGGGCCGGCCGTTTCCTCCGGCCCCCCCGGATCCTGCGTGCGGTTGAAGAAGTCACTCCCCGCCAGCCAATGGCGGGGCTTGATCTCGCCAAAGACGATCGAATCGAAGAACCGACCCTCGGGCACGTCAAGCCCGATCACCCCCCCGCCGCGCTGATCGAGATTGGCCAGCGTCACCCAGGCCTCGAGCGTCTTCTCTGCCAGATCGCGCGCCAGCGCCTTCGTGCGCATGTTCGCCCTGACGCCGTCGAGGATCAGCCGGCCGTCGCGAACGACCGCGCCCCCCAGGAGTTCGCCGTCGAGACCGCCGACGCTGTCGCGCGTGTCAGAGGAAAAGCTCCATCGCGCAAACGGGGCCGGGAGTGCGGCGCTGCCCGGGTCGCCGCCGCGGCGCTCGAGGGCCCGGGCCTGGGCCGGCCTTTCGATCGCCTCGATCGAAAGGCTCACGCCAGCGAGGTCTTTCCCCAGCACCGCAGCGCGCGCCTGTCGTGAGCGCTGATCTTCAAGCCGGATGGCAAAACGCCCGGCCGCATCGAGCCAGGCTGCCGCGAGCCCGGCCTTGATCGTCGCTTTGAGCGCGGAAAGCTCGGCGTCGGCGGCCTGGAGCGCTTCCGGTCGGTCGAGAATCACCTGCCCCGGTCGGCTGCTGGCGAGGATCCCGTAGAGGGCATAGAAATCCTCCTGGGTGATGGCGTCAAACTTGTGATCGTGGCAGCGGGCGCAGGCGGCGGTGAGCCCGAAGAACGTCTTGGAGTAGACATCGATCTGGTTCT
>CALQRA010000332.1 GCA_943332855.1 Candidatus Kuenenia stuttgartensis | reverse complement strand
GCCGGCCGAATACCGTTGGCCGCAGCAGGGAGGGGTGCTTTTCGGCGCGGCGAAAGGGTATCCTTCGCCCCATGCACACAGCAAACAATGGCCACGCCGGCGGGGACGGCGTCGGTTCTTCCAAAGCCCCAACGTTCCGCCTCTGGCTGATGATGGTGCTCGAGTTCGCCATTTGGGGCGCCTGGCTCCCGCTGATCTGGGGCTACATGGGGAAGGACGGCCTCAACTTCTCCTCTTCGCAGCAGGCGTGGGTGGGAAGCGCCTTCGCGGTCGCCTCGATCGTCGGCATCTTCTTCTCGAGCCAGTTCGCCGACCGGACGTTCGCGGCGGAGAAGTTCCTCGCCTTCAGCCACCTCATCGGCGGCGTGGCGATCCTCGGCATGTACTTCGTGAAGGACTTCCCCACGTTCTTCGGCCTGATGCTCGTCCACTCGCTGTTCTACGTGCCGACGATCTCCGTCACCAATTCGCTCGCGTTTTCCCACATGAAAAACGCCGAGAGGGAATTCGGCTTTGTGCGCATGGGGGGCACGATCGGCTGGATCCTCGTCGCCTGGCCGCTGTACTTCATCCTCCAGGGGAAGACCGGCGCCGACGCCGTCGCCGCCAGCCGCAACATCTTCCTGATCTCCGGCGTGCTCTCGCTCGTGCTGGCCGGTTACTCGCTCTTTCTCCCCCACACGCCGCCGAAGCCGGCGGCACCGGGCGACGGGGGCTTCGCGTGGTTGAAGGCGGCCAAGTTCCTCGCCCGCCCCTATCTCCTCGTGCTGTTCATCGTGACGTTCATCGATGCGGTGATCCATAACGGCTACTTCGTGATGGCGGGCGATTTCCTCGGCAGCCCGGCTGTGGGGATCAAGCCGGAGTGGATCATGCCGGTGATGAGCATCGGCCAGGTGGCAGAGATCGTCACGATGGCGTTCCTCGGCAGCGTGCTTGCGAAGCTCGGCTGGAAGACCACGATGATCCTCGGGATCCTCGGCCACGCCGCCCGGTTCGGTGTCTTTGCCTTCTTTCCGCAAAACACGGCCGTGATCATCGCCGTCCAGGTGCTCCATGGCATCTGCTACGCCTTCTTCTTCGCCACGCTCTACATCTTCATCGACGCCGCCTTCCCCAAGGATGTCCGCTCGAGTGCCCAGAGCCTCTTCAATCTCCTCGTCCTTGGCCTCGGGGACCTCGCGGCGAAGTGGCTCTTCATTCCGCTCCAGGACAGCCTCAAGACCGATGCCGGCATCGACTACCAAAAGCTGTTTCTCGTGCCGGCGCTGATGGCGCTGGCCGCTGCCGGCGTCCTCCTCCTCGCCTTCTGGCCGCCGCGCCGGTTTGACGACGCCGACATCGCCAAAGACGATCACGGCACCGAGTCGCCGAACATCACCTGAGGGCGGACGCGGGGGCTTGGTCGAGCGTGGCTTCGGGGTCGCCCGTGCCCCGTCGATTCCGTCTTGCGGCGGCGGCCTGAAACTCCCTACCTTCCCCCCCTCTCCGCCCCGTCACCGGTGCGCCGGGCGGGGAGCCCGAGGGAGGCCTGCCGATGCCGATCACGCTCGACGAACTGGCCCGGACGTTGGCCGCCGCTGCCGTCCACACGGGAACCTGCGTGGTCTCGGGGGCCGCAACCCTCGACACCGCCGGCCCCGACGAGATCACGCTCGTCGATTCGATCGACAAGCTGCCACTCCTAGCCAAGAGCCGGGCTGGTGCCGTGATCGTGCCGCTGGGGAGTGGCCCGCTCGATCGCCCCGCGCTCGAGGTGGCTGATGTCCATGCGGCGTTTGCCGCCACGATCCTCCACTTCCGCCCCGTGCGCACCGCCGTCCGCAGTGGCGTGAGCCCGCAGGCGGCGGTCGATCCAACGGCTCGGATCGGCGCCGGGGCCGATGTTCACGCGTTTGCGACCGTCGGCCCTGATGCCGAGATCGCCGCCGGCTGCACGATCCACTCGGGCGCCAGAATCGGCGCCGGCTGCCGGATCGGCGCGGGGAGCGAAATCTTCCCGAATGCCGTGCTCTACGACGGGACGCGCGTCGGGGAGCGATGCATCGTTCATGCCGGGGCCGTGCTCGGCGCCCATGGCTTCGGTTACAAGTCGGGGCCTGCCGGCCACGTCCTCTCCGCGCAGCTCGGCTGGGTGGAACTCGGTGACGATGTCGAGATCGGTGCCAACACCACGATCGATCGGGGGACCTACGGTCCGACGGGGATCGGCTCCGGAACGAAAATCGACAACCTCGTGATGATCGCCCACAACTGCCGGATCGGCCGGCACGCCATGATCTGCTCGCAGGTCGGCGTGGCGGGGAGCACGACAACCGGCGAGTTCGTCGTCATGGCCGGGCAGGTGGGGGTGCGCGATCATGTCCACATCGGTGACCGGGCGATCCTCGGGGCGCGGTCGGGGGTCTCGAGCGACATCCCCGCCGGGATCACGGTGCTCGGCGAGCCGGCAATCGAGCTCCGCGACCGCAAGCTGCAGCTGGCGACGATGAGCAAGCTCCCCGAGATGCGCAAGACCCTCAAAAACCTCGCTGCGCGCGTCGCCACGCTCGAGGGGGACCGCGGCTTGGAGACGACGCGCGCCGCGTGAGCGATCCTGCCGTCGGGTTCTGCATTCCGTCCTGCCACACCCTTTCGCCATGCACCACGACCAGCCTTGTCCGCCATCATCCGCCGCCGTCGACGGCCTCGACCTCCGCGGCGAGACCGTCGGCATCGTGGCCGGCTGGGGGCGCTATCCGGTGATGGTGGCCGAAGCGGTGCGCCGCCACGGTGGCCGGACGGCGATCCTCGAGGTCCGCGGGCATGCCGATGCCGATCTCCGGGCGCTGGCCGACATCCACGGGACGGTCGGGCTGGCGCAGCTTGGCGGGGCGATCGCCTTCTTCTGCCGGCATGGCGTGAGACGGGCGACGATGGCGGGGAAAGTGCACAAAGTGAAGCTCTTCGCCCGGGGGGCGTGGCGTCACCACCTCCCCGACTGGATGGCGCTGAAGATCTTCTGGCCCCACTTCATCTCCCGGCGCCGCGACAACCGGGATGACTCACTCCTTGGGCTGATCGCGGCGACGTTCGATGCCGCCGGGGTGCGGATCTGCCCCGCCACCGACTTCGCCCCGGAGCTCCTCGCCATTCCCGGCACGCTCGCGGGGCGCCCCCTCTCGGCGACGGAAATGGCCGATGTGTCGTTTGGCTGGCGGCTGGCCAAGGAGCTCGGCGCCCACGACATCGGCCAGACCGTCGTCGTCCGTAACCGGGCGCCGATCGCCCTGGAGGCGATCGAGGGAACCGACGAGTGCATCCGCCGTGCCGGGAGGCTCTGCCCGTCCGGTGGCCTGGTGGTGGTGAAGGTCGCCAAGCCGCAGCAGGATCTGCGGTTCGACATGCCGACGGTGGGCATCGGGACGCTCGAGTCGCTGGCGGCCGCCGGAGCCCGCGTTCTGGCGATCGAGGCGGAGAAGACGATTCTCGTCGACGGCGATCGGCTCTTCGGCTTCGCCGGGGAACGCGGGATCACGATCGCCAGTTTCCCGAACGCGGCGTTCGGCGACAGCTCCCGAATCGCCCGGGCGGCCTGACAGCCTCCGTCGGTTTGCCGGCCGGACCGTATACTGGGGACATGGCACGCCTGCACCCGGTTCGTCGCGATCCCAGCCCGTCGGCCCTGCTCGGCCT
>CALQRA010000331.1 GCA_943332855.1 Candidatus Kuenenia stuttgartensis | reverse complement strand
TGTCTCACCAGCGAAGAGATGGATGCCGCGATCGGTTGCCAGCGGCCACAGCCGGGCGATCAGGGCCGTCTTGAGCGTGCCGTGCGTGAAGATGTCCTCCGGCGACATTTCAACCTCGATATGGGACGCCACCCAGTCGATCCGGCCAGTCGTCGGAAAATCATCGGAGAGAGCCCAGCGGCGGAAGGCCGCGAGCGAGGCGAGGTCGCCGGGAATGAGGCACTGGTCATCGACGAGCACGGTGGCCATGGATCGATTCCGATGGGCAAGACTCGCCAGGTCAACGAACGACGGCCTTCTGATCTTTTGTACATGCGTCGAAAAGCAAGGTCAAGCCGCGGTCGGGAGGGCAAGCTGGGGGATCTCCCGATGGCTTTCCCAGATTTGGTGGCTGCCACCTTTTTCCCACCTCAAATGGCCGCGCCGACCGCGTTCCTTGCCTCCGGTTTGGGGCTCGGGGATATTTGATCCTCTCCTTCATGACCGGCAGGTAGACAGGGAGGCTCTCTTTGAACGGCACCTCCACGACGCGGGTCTCGCTGCTGGAAGTCCTCCGCGACCATCGCGAAGACAACGACGCCTGGGGAGAGTTTGTCCGGGTCTACGGGCCAGCGGTGGCCGAGTGGTGCCGGAAGCGCGGGCTCCAGCACGACGACGCCCTCGATGTCACGCAGGATGTGCTCCTGCGGTTCTGGCGGACGTCGAAGCAGTTTCACTACAACCCCCGCGGCCGCTTCCGCAGCTATCTCGAGCAGGTGGCCCGCTCGGCGCTGGTCCGCTGGGCGGAGCAGGCAGGCGCGCCACACGGTCAGGCGACGCGGTCGCTCCTGGAAAAGATACCTGAGCGGGAGGATCTCCTCGCCCGGCTTGCCGAGGCCTACGACACGGAGCTCGTCGCGATTGCCATGGCCGAGGTGAAGACACGCGTCCGCCCCCACACCTGGCAGGCGTTTGAGTTGCTCGCCCTCGAGCACCGCAGTGGCGCCGACGTCGCCCCCACCCACAACATCGAGATCAACACCGCCTACGTCGCCCGGCGGAAGGTGCAGCGGATGATCCGCGAGATCGTCGACCGGATCGAAGGGGTGCCCGTCGCGCCGCGGGCCGCAGACGAGCACGGCGACGAAGAAGTCGCGATGATCGACGGCCGTAACCGGGGGCCGAGGTAGCGCGGATGCCACCGTCACCAGGCTGCCCCGATCGCGCCACGATCGAAAACCTCCTCGACGATCTCCTGCCCGCCGCCGATCGCGCCACGATCCTTGCCCACATCGAAGCCTGCCCGACATGCGCGAGGCTCCGGGAGGAGATCGCCGGCCAATGGAGCCTGGGGGGCCACGTCGGACGACAGCGGGCCGGCGCCAAGACCCAGGCCGCGCTGGCGGAGCTCGCAACCATGGCTCCCGACGTCTCTATCGCGCCCGCCCTCGAAAGCACTCCGCCGCCGATTCCCACGATCCCCGGCCTCGACGACTTCAAACTCGTGGCCCGCGGCGGAATGGGAATCGTCTATCAGGCCCGCGACACCTCGCTTGATCGACTCGTGGCGGTAAAGGTGCTGGCCCGCTCCTGGCATCTCTCCGCCGACGACAGGACCCGAGCCGAACGGGAAGCGCTGCTGCTGGCCCGCCTCGATCATCCGGGCATCGTCCGCATCCTCTCCGCCGGCACCGCCGAAGGGCTCCCCTATCTCGTCATGGAGTGGGTGGCTGGGGAGACCCTCTGGAGCCGGATCAAGCGAAGCACGCTCGCGCCCGGAGAGGCCGCCCGGATCGGCCGTGATCTCGCCCGGGCGCTCGAGGCCCTCCATCTCCTCGGCATCGTCCACCGCGACATCAAGCCGGAGAATGTTCTCCTCGCCGCTGGCCCGACCCCCGCCGATCCCTGCACTCCAAAGCTCATCGACTTCGGCCTTGCCCGCCCCGACGATCCCGCCGGCCATCTCACTCAAGTCTCAGCCGTCATGGGCACACCGAGCTACATGGCGCCGGAGCAGACCGGCCTCGATCCCCTCTTGGGGCCCGTCGGCCCGGCCACCGACATCCATGCCATCGGCGGCACGCTTCTGGCGATGCTCACAGGAAAAGCGCCCTACGAAGGCAAGACCGCCGCCGATTCGCTGCGGCGCTCGGCGCTCGGCAGCACATCGGGCCTCAAGCATGCGCTCCCGGGCATCCCCCTCGACCTCCGCACGATCATCGAAAAATGCCTGGAGCGCGATCCCACCCGGCGCTACACCTCGGCGCGCGATCTCGACCGCTTCCTCTCCCACCGGCCAATCCGTGCCCGGCGGCCACCGGTCCCCGAACGGATCGCCAAATGGGCGCGGCGCCGACCGCTCGCCGCCGGTGCGAGCCTCGCCGCCATCGCGGCCTGCTGCGCCGCGATCGCAGGCACCGCCTACCACGTCGTCGAGGTCGAGCAGGCCAACGTCAAGATCAAGGCCAGCCGCGAAGAGGCCCGGAAGTTTCTCACGAGCCTCACCAACGCATCCGCGGAGCGGATCATCGCCAGTCGTCATCCCCCCGATGAGGGCGATCGCGACTATCTCCGCAGCATCCGCGACAGCTATCTCCAGATGTCGAACGAGCCCGACGCCGAGTCAGGGCTGCGGTTTCGGTATCAAGGCCTCGACCGGCTGTCGATGATCTCCGCGCAGTTGCGACTCGACGACGACGCCCTGGAATGCGGCCAACTGGTGCTCTCGACGATCGCCGAGCTGAACAGGCTCGGGATCCACGACCGCCAACTCGAGAACGACCGCCTCGAGGCGATGAAACGCGAGCGGCAACTGCTTACCAGACTAGGCCGAATCGACGAGGCCGAGGACGCCTGCCGCCGGATCATCCCCTTCCTGGAATCTGCCCCGGGGAAGCAGGTCGAGCTTGCCCAGGCCAAGCTCGAACTGGCCGCGTCGCTCTCGCAACGGGGCGTCGCCGACGAGGGATCGCAGCTGCTCCGCGAAGGGCTCGCCACGATGGCCGCCGCCCGCACAGCCGCACCCGACGATCCGACGGTGTTCTACGCCGGGCTGATCGCGCTGTTCAACGCCAACCATCTCGCCTTCCAGGTCGGCCGGCTCGACGACCAAGAGGCCTACCTCCGCGAGTTTTTCGCGCTCTCGGAGGAGGCTCAGAATCGCTTCCCCGAGAAGCGGCCGCTGTTTGGACAGGTGCTCCTGCCGGGGATGGCGGTGCAGGGGGATATCGCGCGGCGTCACGGGCACACAGAAGAGGCGATCGAACTCGCCCGGAAGCGCTTCGCGCTCGCGGCAGAACTGGCGGAGGCGGCTCCGGACTTGCGCGACACCTTCCTCGGCCGGCAGGCCGACGCGGCGATCTCCACCTACGACATCCTGGCGAGTGTCGGCCGGGCGGAAGAGTCAGCAGGCGCCCTTGCCGAGGCCGCGGCGATCGCCGAGCGGTTCTACGAAGCGGAGCCAGCCCTCTTCGGCAGCACGCAGCTCCTTGTCAGCGTGCTTGCCTGTCAGGCGAAGGTCTCGGAGGAGGCGGGCGATCTCCCCCGGGCCCTCGCCTACCAACGGCGCTATTTCGACCTCCTCTCCCCATGGCAGAAGCTCGATCCCACCTCGCAGGAGCTCAACTGGAGAGTGTTTGGCGTGGTGCAAATCATCGCCACGATCTCCTCGAGCCTGGGGGACCACGAGGGGGCGGCGCGGATCCTC
>CALQRA010000330.1 GCA_943332855.1 Candidatus Kuenenia stuttgartensis | reverse complement strand
TCGGCCGTCATGTAGAGCGTCTTGCCGTCATCGCCGAAGCCACAGTTGGCCGTTGCCTGACCGGTGAGGATCGTTCCTAGGTGGGTGCCATCGGCGGCAATGACGAGGACGCCACCGGGGCCGGTGGCGAAGACGTTCCCCGCGGTGTCGACCTTGAGCCCGTCGGGAAGCCCCTTCTTTCGTTCCTTGAAGAGCTTCGTGCCGTCGAAGAAGGTCTTGCCGGCATCGAGCGTGCCGTCGGCCTGGACGTTGAACACCTTCCAGATCGGCGCCTGGGGATCGGACTGGGCCACATAGAGACGCTTCTCATCGGGGGAAAAGCAGATGCCGTTGGGACGGGTCATCGTGTCGCACAGGAGCGTTACCGTGCCGTCGGGGGTGACCCGGTAGACGCCACAGAAGTCGAGTTCGCGGCGCTCGTCGTCGAAGCCCTTGGGGAGGCCGTAGGGGGGGTCGGTGAAGTAGATCGCGCCGGTGGAGTGAACGGCGACGTCGTTGGGGCTGTTGAACCGCTTCCCCTTGTAGTTGTCGGCGACGGTCCGCTTGCCCCCGCCGGGCGTGAGCCGGCTGACGCGGCGGTCGCCATGCTCGCAGGAGACGAGGTTGCCCTGACGGTCGAGCGTGAGGCCGTTGCTGCCGCGCTCGTTGCCGTAGGCGCCGGGGCCGGTGAAGCCGGCCGGCTCGAGGTAGGTCGAAAGCCCTTCCCCCTGCTTCCAGCGATTGACCCGGTTGCGGGGGATGTCGCTGAACAGGACGGCACCGTCAGCCTTCACCCACACCGGACCCTCCGCCCACTCGAAGCCACTGGCGAGGACCTCGATGACGGCAGCCTTCGGCACGAGGCCGTCGAAGCGCGGGTCGAGCCGTTCGATCGCACCGAGGGTGGGGAGGAGATCGGCCGGGCCCCCCTCCTCGGCGCGAACGGCGGGGATGGCCAGGAGGAGCGCGAGGCACAACAGCGGCAGGCGGCGCATGACGGTTTCCTTCGGGGGCGTCGGCGGAGGGGGCCACGGCGAATCGCCGCGACGACAGACGCCCCCCCGGCTGGCGGCAGTCTACCCGATCACCCCGGCTGCTCCATCAGGCCGCCGTCGTCCCAGGCTCCCCCCCGCGAACCGGGGCCGATCGCGAACCAGAGCGTGACCGCGGCCATGAGGAGGGCGAAGACGAGGATCAGGGTCAGCGCGATCCCCATCGCACACCCCGCCTGGCCGTCATTGGTGCGGTGGGAGGAGAGTTGGGCGTCGCTGAGGCCCCCGCCGGCGTCCCCCGGGGCCGACGCAGGCTCGCTGTTGACGGAGCTGTCGATCGCCAGGAGAAAGGCCCGGGCATAGCGGTAGAGCCACATCGGCAGGGCCACCGACATGGCCAGACAGGCGGCCAGGGCCTGCTCCGCCGAGCAGCCGGCGCCGAGGACGAGAAGGCCATAGAGGGCGATCGTCGTCAGGGCCGTGATCCCGTAATTGATATAGATCGACCCGAGGTAAAAGCCCGGTTCGCGGCGGAAATCGAGGCTGCAGGCCGGGCAGCGGGGCTCCATCCGGAACCACCCGGCGAACAGGCGACCGGCCCCACACCGCGGGCAGCGGAGGCGGAGGGCGTGGCGGAGCGGGGCGGGCAGGCTGGGCATGGATGGACGGGCGGGGATGCCGCGGAGCCTCCGGGAAACCGTTGCTATCGGTGCGAGCGTCGCGACCGTCGGGGGAGAAACGGTGGGCATGCCAATCCGCCGAAACCCCTGTGTATGGTATCGGAGTGGGGATGGGCGTGCCGTCGGTCCCCCGCCGGGCGGTGGGGCTATGAACGACAACGAAGAATACGTGCGGGAGTTCCTCGTCGAATCGGCCGAGAATCTCGACCAACTCGACCAGGACCTCGTTGCCCTCGAGGAGAACCCGCGCGATACCCAGCGGCTGGCGAGCATCTTTCGCACCGTCCACACGATCAAGGGGACGTCGGGATTCTTCGGTTTCGCCAAGCTCGGGGCGATCACGCACAGCGGCGAGCATCTCCTCGGCCAGTTGCGGGACGGAAAGATCGATCTCGACAACGACGTCACCGGTGTCCTCCTCACGCTCGTCGACGCCGTCCGCTCGATCCTCGAGCGGATCGAGAAAACCGGCGGAGAGGGGGAGAGCGATTTCCACGATCTCTCCCAGTCGCTCGACCGCGTCGCCTTCGAGGCCGCCAAGCGCCGGGAGAATGGCGGCGTCGTCGTCACCCGCCTGACGCCGCCGCCCACCCCGGCAGCGCCGCTGACAGAGCCGGTCGTGGCAGCGATCCCGGCAGAACCGGAGCTCCCCCCGGCCGCGGCTGACGAAACGGCTCCAGTCGACGCGCCACGCCCGGAGATCGACGCGCTAGCGGAGATCGACGCGTTGGCGGAGATCAGGGCCGCGGTCATCCCCGACACGCCCGCTGTGCCAGACCTGCAGGCTTGTGCGGAAGCGGTGGAGGTCGTTCCGGCGGGACTGTCCGCCTCGCCACCGCCGCAGCCGGCCACGCCGCGGACCAAGCGGCCTGCGGTGGCCGAGCAATCGATCCGTGTCGACCTCGGCCTCCTGGGGACGCTCGTCGAGCTCGTCGGCGAGCTCGTTCTTGCCCGCAACCAGCTCGAGTCGACCGTCCGCCACACGACGGCCGCCCGGGGGGACGATCACCCCGAGCTCCTCAAGGTCGTGCACCGCATCGACACCGTCACCGCGTCGCTCCAGGCGACGGCGATGAAGACGCGGATGCAGCCGATCGAGCACGTGTTCAGCAAGTTTCCGCGGATCGTCCGCGATCTCGCCGTGACCTGCGGGAAGGAGGTGACGCTCGAGATCGACGGGGCCGACACCGAGCTCGATCGTTCGCTCATCGAGACGATCCGCGACCCGCTCACGCACCTCATCCGCAACGCCGTCGACCATGGCATCGAGCCCCCCGAAGTGCGCGTGGCCCGGGGGAAGCCGGCGGCCGGCCGGCTGTCGCTACGGGCCTACCACGAGAGTGGTCAGGTGATGGTCGAGATCCGTGACGACGGCGGCGGGATTCCCGTCGATGCGGTGCGGAAGAAGGCGGTTGCCAAGGGGCTGGTGAGTGCCGAACAGGCCGCACTCCTCCCCGATGAACGCGTCCTCCACTACATCTTCGAGCCGGGGTTCTCGACCGCCGCCACGGTCACCGATGTGTCGGGGCGTGGCGTCGGCATGGACGTCGTGCGGACAAACATCGAGGCGATCGGCGGGGCGGTGGACATCGGGAGCGTCCCCGGCACGGGCACCACCGTCCGGGTGCGGATCCCGCTCACCCTGGCGATCATCCCGGCGTTAATCGTCTCCTCTGAAAGCCACCGGTTCGCGATCCCCCAGGCGGCCGTCCGCGAGCTGATCGCGCTCCGCGCCGGCACCAATGGCGCGGCGGTGTCGGTCGAGGGGCTCGAGGGGGCGCCGGTGATGCGTCTCCGCGGCCGACTCCTGCCGCTGGTGTTCCTCGGGGAACTCCTCGGCCTCAAGGCCGCGGCCGCCCCTGGCCAGCCGGCGCGGGGCACGGTCGTGGTGCTCCGCAGTGACGAGGTCGAATACGGCCTCGTCGTCGACGGCGTCACGGTCAGCGAGGACATCGTCGTCAAGCCGATCGTGGCGGTGCTTGTGGCGCTTGGGTTGTATGCCGGCGCCACGGTCCGCGGCGATGGCGCGGTGGTGCTGATCCTCGACCCGCGTGGC
>CALQRA010000329.1 GCA_943332855.1 Candidatus Kuenenia stuttgartensis | reverse complement strand
GTGACGCGGCCGCCGCGTGTCATGCTCCTGGAATGGATCGATCCCCCCTTCACGGCCGGCCACTGGTCCCCCGGGATCGTCCGTCTCGCCGGTGGCCGGGAGGTTGTGGGGCGCGAGGGGGAGAAGTCGCGGTCGATCCCCTGGGAGGAGATCGTGGCCGCCGATCCGGAGGTGCTCGTGATCGCCTGCTGCGGGTTTGACCTCTCCCGCACCCGGCAGGATCTCCCCATCCTCCTCGCCCAGCCCGGGTTCCGCACGCTGGCGTGCGTCCGCGACGAGCGCGTCTTTCTCTTCGACGGCAATGCCTATTTCAGCCGCCCCGGCCCGCGCTTGGTCGAGAGCCTCGAGATCCTCGCCCACGCCCTCCATCCGGGCCTCCATCCTCTCCCCGCCGGGCTCCGGCCTGCGGAACGACTCACCACCGCCGAGCTGGGCGGCTGAAAAGTGAGCCCCCGCCCCCTGACACCCCACCCACCGGCGGGGCGGCAATCCTTGAACTATGATTCAAAAGAGCGGGGATTGCAGCGGTGGGGATTGGAGCGGCGGAAGAGTTGAAACGATTCCTCCTGCCATCCGTTCTCCGCGCGAGCTTCTGTGCGCTCGCAGGCCGCGGAGCATCCAGTCCATGTCGAAGGGATTTTCATGTCACGGCATCAGCAGTCGCTTTTTCCCAGCGCGGCGCCCGAAACGCGCGGCGGTCGGAGGCTTGTCGGAGGCTTGGCGGTCATGGGGATGACCGTGGCTTTTTGGAGTGCGAGCGGCCGGGCCGGCGAGATCGGCTTCGTGGAGGAGTTTGCGCTCGCCGAGGATCGTGAGGCGGTCCTCGCGAAGCTCGTGCCGGGGACGGAGGAGTCGTTCTATTTTCACGCGCTCCATCTTTTGAATACGGAGCGGTACGCCGAGATCGAGCCAATCCTTGCCGAGTGGGTGAAGGCGCACGGCGAGACGGCGCGGGTGTGGGAGATCCGCTCGCGGCGAGCGCTGCTCACCTATGCACAAGATCCGCAAGGCTCGATCGCCTACCTCGAGCGCCGGCTCGGTGTCTCTTATCCGCACGAGCGGATCGTCCCCGGGCTCGAGCCGCAACTGCCGACGGCGCTCGATGGGAAGCTCGTCTCGGCGGAGGCTTTTGCCGCCCGCGCCCAAGCCCAGGCCCCCGGCACGCTCGATGGCTTCGAGGAGAGCGCCCTCGATCGGCTGGCCGCTGGTGCCGCAGGCGCCGCGCCGCTCGATCCGCTCCGTCGCCGTCAGCTCCTTGCCCGGCTTGTCCGCCCCGATCACGACGGCCTCGCGAAACTGATCGGCGCTGATCTCGATGCGCCAGACTCGGCCGGCTTCGGATCGCTGCCGATCCATCGGCTCCTCACTGTTCCCCAGCTCGACGCGCTTGCCCTCCTCAAGCCGGAGCTTGTCGAGCATCCCGCCTTCGTAGCCGCGATGCTCCAAAAGCTCCAGCCGGGAGCCGATGACGATTGGCGCAGCGACCCGGGCGTGAAGCGCGCCTACCTTGAGCGCGTGCAGGCGTTTACAAATCGGCTCGGGCCGGTTCACAACTCCCTCAAGGCCCATGTCCGCTACCACCTCCTCGCCCTCAATCTCGCCGAGGGGAAGTGGAACAAGGCTGCATTCCTCGACTATCTGAAGCTGCCCCGGCCGCAGGGCTACGTGGCGCCCAAGCTCCTGGCGAGCGACGCCGCGCGCGCCTTCCCCTGCCAACTCGGGATGGCGTTCGAAGGCTCGCTTCTGCCGCCAGTCGGCAACGACGAACCGCTCGTCCGCACGCTGCTGGCTCACTTCCTTGTCGACGCGGCCGACACGCGCGAGTTTGTTCCCCTGATCGAAGGGGAGTATCTGGCCCGGCTGTTTGCCGAGACGAAGCTGACAAGCGGCCTCGGCGACCGTGATAAGCATGCGGCGGTCCTCGGCCCGGCGGCCTACCGGGCCCTGCGCGACCGGGTGGAGATCGAGTTTCTCCCCACGAATGCCGGCGTCTTCCGGGCCGGCGATCCGGTGGCCCTCGATCTGGCCGTGAAGAATGTCCCGGAATTGTCGGTGCGGATCTTCGCGATCAACGCGCTGGGGCACTTCCGCCGGAATCTCAAGGAGATCGACACCGACATCCCGCTCGACGGCCTGACGCCGACCGTCGAGCTCGTCATCCCCTCCAACGACGACGCGCTCCTGCGGCGCGTCCGCCATGTCGATCTCCCCCAGCTTTCGCAGCCGGGGGTGTATGTGATCGACTTCGTCGGCAACGGCCGGTCGAGCCGGGCCCTGGTGCGGAAGGGGCGGCTCCGCCCGCTCGTCGTCGGCACCGCTTCCGGTCAGCGGTTCACGATCCTCGACGACGCCGGGAAGAAGGTGATGAAGGCGCGGCTGTTCCTCGAGGGGCAGGAGTATTCAAGCGCGGACGACGGCACGATCCTCGTCCCCTTCAGTACCGCCCCCGGCCGCAAGCCGGTGGTGGTGACGGCGGCGATTCCCTCAGGGGAAGGCGAGACAGAGATCACGAGCCTCGACTTCTTCGATCACGCCGGCGAATCGCATGAGCTCCGCGCCGGGATCCATGTCGACCGGGAGAGCCTGCGGACGCGGGCCACCGCCGAGGTGCTCCTCCGTCCGTCGCTCCTTGTCAACGGCCGGCCGGTGTCGCTTGGGGCGCTTGAGTCGACGAAGCTGACGATCCAATCGGTCGATCTCGACGGTGTGCCGGCGCTCAAGGAAGTGCTCGATTTCGAGCTCTTCGAAGATCGGGAACGGGCCTACGAGTTTCTCGTCCCCCAGCGGCTCGCGAGCGTTACCTTCACCCTGTCGGGGAAGGTGAAGCGACTCACCGGCGGCGGCGAGCCTGTGGAGCTGAGCGCGAGTCAGACGTTTGCCGTCAACGCGATCGACCGCACCGACAAGGTCGAGGACCTGTTTCTCGTTCGCTCAGGCGACAGGACCTTTGTCGAAGTCCGCGGGAAGACGGGGGAGCCGCGGCCGTCGCGCCCCGTCACGATCACGCTCAAAGCGCGCGACTTCCGCCCTCCGGCCTCGTTCACGCTCAAGACCGACAGGCAGGGGGCGATCGATCTGGGGGCTCTCCCCACGGCTGGCGCCGGCGCCATCGACACGATCACCGCCCGAGGCCCGGAAGGAACGTCTCACACCTGGCCCCTCCTCCCCGATCGGGTCGCGTTCCGGGATTCGGTTCATGGTCGGGTCGGCGAGCCGGTGCGCGTGCCGTATCTGCCGCGGGGCATTTCCCGCACCGGTCTGGCGGCTGAAAAACCGGTGCGCGACGAGGTCGCGCTGTTTGAGCTCCGCGGCGGGAGTTTTTCGGCCGATCGCTTCGAGCACCTCGCCGTCGAGGATGGGGATCTCATCCTTTCCGATCTTCCTGGCGGCGATTACGAACTGTTCATGAAGGGAAGCGGCACGCGGATCTCGGTCCGGATCACGGTGGGGCAGCGCGTCGATGATCTCGCTGTGGGGCCATTCCGGCAGCTCGAGGCGCCGCGGCTTTTGCCGACGGCGCTTGCGCGGATCGCGCCGGAGGGGACCGATCTTGTGTTGCAATTGAAACACTCCAATCCGTTCACGCGGGTTCATCTGATCGCCACCCGGATGGCGCCCGACTTCGATCTGTTTGGGAATCTTGCCAAGGTGCGCGGGGCGGAGCCGTGGGTCTATGCCCAGGGGGCCTCCACCTCGGCGTATGTCAGCGGCCGGAATCTCGGCGACGAGATC
>CALQRA010000328.1 GCA_943332855.1 Candidatus Kuenenia stuttgartensis | reverse complement strand
GCCCGCCGCGGCGATCGCTGAGAGCCTAACAGCCCCGGCCGCGAGGATCGCCTCCGAGCAGGCGGCCTCGGCGGCCGCCACCGCGGCGGAGTATGTGATTTGGGCGGCCGTTGCTGTTTCATCACGGGCATGCTTCGCTGCGGCGACGGTCTCCTCGCGGGCGAGCCGCGCTTGCCAGATGGCACCCGCTTTGGCGAGCTCGGCGGCTTTGACGGCCGCTTCGTAATCAAACGAATCTTGAGCTAGGGTCTGGTCATAGACATCGATATTCGTCACGAGTGCTGCATCGAAAGCTGCCGAGATTTTTTGAGTGGTGATCGTGAACGAGGTTTCTGCCGCGGCGGCGCCAGCCGCCATGGAGGCTTCGGCGGCTTGGATCGCTTGCTGGATCCGCGGATCCCCTTCGAGATCGAGCGGATCGGTCGCCGATGCATCGTCGGGAAAGGATTTCCGGGTTGCCAAGGCGGCGGCAATCGCGGCTGCTTCGGCGGCGGCCCGATCCTGGCCCGCCGCTGCGGCCGTTGCCGCGGCGCCGGCCACGGTGGCGTCGTGGCGAGCGCGTGCCCCTCCCACGAAGGTCGTTCGCCCCATGTCGGCACCAGCGACGCCGGCGTCGGCGAGCCGGTTCGCGCTTTCGACGCTCGCATCGAGCGATCTGTTCAAGTCTTCGAGCTTTTGATCGAGCCCGCCGGCGATGCCGTTCGCGGCGGCGGTGAAGCTTGCGTCGGCGGTCGTGGCGGCCGCGTCGAGGGCTCCGTCGGCGGCCCCGAGCTTGGCGTCATGGGCGCCGCTGGCGGCGTCGAGGCTGGCGTTGAGAGACGCGCCGGCCGAACTGATCGAGACATCGAAATGCGTTGCGGCGTCTTTGAGATCTCCGACGTAGATCACTCCCGCCGCGGCGGCCTTGGCAACGGCCGCATCGGCGGCCGCGTCGATCGTCACGGCAGCTTGGTCGGCCGCGGCGGTCGCCGCCCCGACGAACGTCTCCACGGCGGCGGCCTTCGTAGCGGCGGCCGTGTCGTTCGCCTTGGAAGCTTTTGTGTCGAAGTTCGCGCCGGCAATGGTCAGCGACGTGCCGAGGGTGGCATCGGCGGCGGTGACCTTCGACACGGCCGTGGCGAGAGCCGTCGCCTTGGCGGCCGCTTCGCTCGCATCGGCATTAGTGACCGCGGTGTCCCAGATGGCCGCGGCGGCGGCGCGGGCCTCGGTCCGCTCGAGGCCCGCCTGCGTGGCTTGGTCGACAAGGACTTGAAAACGCCCACCGAAATCGGCCGGGTCGTTCCCAGTCATCAACTGCCGCGGCTCGAGCGGCTCATGATCGAGCCCGACGGCGCTTCGGGCCCGGCGGTGCTTAATGTTGCGGCGACGGCGGGGCGACGCTGTAGCCTCTGGTTGCCGCGCGTGGGCTTGCCTACCCCCCCCCTGATTGCCTCATGTGAAGTCCGTCGGTCGGTCGCATCGGCTGTTCTCCCCCCGAGGAATCGTTTCCTTTTGGGAGCCACGAAGCTCAAGCCCCGCGGCGCGGCGTCCACCGCCCCCACAGGACGGCGCCCTCCCTCTTGTCGGAGTGTGGAAAATCCTTGCAAAGAGGTCAAGGATTCGGCGCGGAGGAGACGGGAAGTTTTTCGCGGGGCGTCTCGCCCTGCTCACGCCGGCCAGAGGAGCTCGAGGGAGCGGTCGGCGATGCCGATCCGGGCCCGCATGCCCGCTTCGAACTTCACGAAATCCTGCTCCATGCCGTCGCTGAAAATCACCCCGCCAGTGGGCATCTGCGAGACGATGTCGAGCGTTTCGCTCCCGGTGATCGGCCCCCAGACAAGCCCCGCGGTGCTCGACAGGCTCGTGAACGGCTCGCGGACACTGAAGCGCAGCTCCCGCGCCGTGGCGTCGAGCGGATATCGATCAGCGAGATCCCCCACCGCCTTCTTCCCCAGATGCGCTCTCGCCAGCCCCGCCGCGGCTGTCATCACCGAGCGGTACCACCCTGTCGAACCGGCGCCGGTGGAGACGATCACGCCGCTGGAGGATTGGTTTTCCACCTGATGGCGGTATTCGATCCGATAGCGAGCGGAAGCGTGGGATTGGATGCCGATGAAGAGGTCGTTGACGGCGTCGATCGTTTGGCCGTCGTCGAGCCGGGCCCGGGCCATCGTGATCCGCCGGATGGGAATCGAGCCGGCGAGGGCTGCGGTAAGCGCCGCGGCTGCCGCGCCGATCGGAAAGGGAACGAGGACGCCGTCGATCCGCTCCGGATCGGGGTTGATTCCCAGAACCGGCTGGGTGGCGAGATACTTGGCGACATTGACGACAAGGCCATCGGGCCCGAGCGTCACGACAAGATCGTGGGGGCCGAAGAGGAAGTTGGGGAGAAAGCCGCGCTCGATCCACTGGCAGCGGACCCCGGCCGGCAGTCCCTTCCGCAGCGTCTGCCGCGCGTGTTCATAGGTCTCGTGCGCCTGCTCCACCTCGGTGAACGACTCGCCGCGGCTCTCGGCGAGAAAGCGCGCCTGACCGCGTGTGCCATGCCGCTCGACGAGCTCCTCGAGTATCGTCTTCCGCGTCACGACAACGATCTTCGTGAATCCCCCTCCGGCTGTCATCGCCCACCTCCCCGAGGCCCTTCGGGGCGGTGTCAGTTCGCGCCGGCCCGGCCGGTGCCGTCATGATTGAGAAGGCTCGAGAGTAATTCACTCGTGATCGTCAGGTTGCCGATGTTGCCGGCATTGTCGGCCAATTCGCGCATCGCATGGGCGAGGAGGAGCCTCGACTCCAGGCCCGCATAGACGGCGAGCTTCTTCCGCTGGGCATCGGCATCCGCGTCGGCCTGGATCGCCCGGGCCGCCGCGGCGTTCTCCGCCTCGCGGAGGCTGTTGGCGCCAACAAGCTCGATCATCCCCTTCCGCTGTTCCTCGAGCGCCTTGTCGGAGGCGAGCTCCTTCTCACGGATGCTCCGCTCCTCGTCGATTGTCGCCGCCCGCCGGGCGTAGACGGCGATGTCGGCACGGCGGAGGAGCGATTCCCGGAGCTCCGCCTCGAGCGCCTTGGCAACTTCTGGCGTGGGGCGGACGGAGAGAAACTCCACCGAGAGGATCTCGACTCCCATCTCCCCGAGCATGCCCCCTGCCCCGAGCACGCCGCTGACGGCCGCGGCCAGAAGCGGTGCGTCGGCGAGGGCCTTCTCGAGGGGGCGGGTGCCGATCTCGCCGCGCGTCGCCACCTGGACGAGGTTCGCCACCCGGCGGCCGACCTTCTCGCGGTCGTCGGAGAGGGGCGATTGGGTGAGCGGATCGATGCTGAAGTTGAAGAGCTGCGCGGCGCGTTTCGGTTCGCTGATCCGGAAGGTAGCCTGCCCCTGGATCGTGACCTGCTGGTGGTCGGCCGAGAGCTCGTTGAAGACGAAGCTCACATCTTGGCTCTGCGTCGGCACCGCCACCACCTGGGTGTTATAGCGCCAGTAGTAGAACGCCTTCGCCTGCCCCTCGCTGCGCAGCCGCCCGCTGGAGTAGCGGATGATGAAGTCGGTCGGCTGGCCCTTGAAGTAGGGAAACCACATGCTCGGCGCTCCGGGGGAATAACCGTTTTATTCTGCTTCCGCCGGGGCCCGAGTCAATCAAGCGGCCGGCCGGGGCGCCAGGCTCGCCGGCCGTGCGAGCCGGTCGCCGAGGAGGAGCGTGGCGATAAAGCCGAGCACCGCTCCGGAGAGATGGCCGGTGAAGCTCAACTGTGGCACCAGGGTGTCGATCACCATCTGC
>CALQRA010000327.1 GCA_943332855.1 Candidatus Kuenenia stuttgartensis | reverse complement strand
TGCCGAAGCCGACGACGTAGCTCCGCCCCTGCGGATTGTCGCCGAGCATGTAGTTGATCTGCCGGACCGCGAAGTCGTGATAGCGGCCCCCCTTGTCGCCGACGGTGTCGCTGTAGACGAGCGCCAGGAACGACGTGTCGGCGGAATAGCGCAGCGACCCCCACGTGTCGAGGAACGCCAGGCCGCCGGGGGTGTATTTGACTCGTCCACTCGAGTTGCCGACCGTCCAGTAGTCGAGCCAGCGCTCGGCGTCGGCCTTGTAGACTGCCTTGCCCGTCACCTGCGCGAGGAGCACGGCGGTGCCGTAGGTCTTGTCGTCCCACGACTGCGTCCATTGCATCTGCTGGCCGGCGAGACTGGCGGCGTACATCGACTCCGCTTTGGCGAGGTAGGCCTGCTCGCTGGTCGCCTTGTAGAGCCACGTCGCCCCCCAAGCGAGCTCGTCGTTGAAGCCACTGAAGGAGTTGTAGTAGGCCGCAGCGTCGGGAATGCTGTCGGAATACTTCCCCCGATAGGTGTCGGCAAAGGTGTAGAGCTCGCGGGCGTGCTTGAGGAGCAGGTCGGCATAGACGGTGTCGGTCGGCCGGAACACGATCGAGGCCGCGGCCAGCGCCGCCGCCGCTTCGCCTGCCACATCGGAGCCGGGGTGGGTGGCGTCGAGCTTGAAGGCCGGCCGCCCCATCGTCATCACCTCGGGCGCCCCCCAGAAGGCGTGGTCGGCACTGCCGGTGCCGACTTGGGCGTAAAACACATTCGGCGACGGGTGCGCCTTGATGAGCCAGTCGGTGCCCCACTTGAGCGCGTCGAGCATCTGCGGCAGCAGGCCGCTGGTGGCGTAGGCATCGCGGTACTGCACGACGCCGAGGCCGAGGAGCGTCATCGACGACGCCATCGGCAGGGCAAACTTCACATGGTCGCCGGCGTCGTAATAGCCGCCGCTGAGATCGACCCCCACGTCCGCGCCGTCGGTGAGCGCCGAGTCGCCCCGCCAGTTGAGCGGGAAGTTGGCGGGCAGATCGCCGGAGCGCTGGGCATCGTAGAACAGCAGCGACTTCTGGAGCACGTCGGCGTAGTTGTAGGTGCCTGCCTTGGCGGCATCGTCATTGACGATCGTGCCGGTGCCGGTGTCGCTGCCGGCGAGGATCGTGGCGGCCAGGGCCGTGCCGAGCCTCACGATCAGCGTCTCATCCGACTCGACCGTCGTGTCGCTGGTGACGACGATGGAGATCGACTTGGTCAGCTCGCCGGGGGCAAAGGTGAGCGTGCCGCTGGTGGCGGTGTAATCCGTGCCGGCGGTCGCGGTGCCATTCGCGGTCGAATACTGCACCGTGACCGGCTGGGTAGAGGCGGCGGAGAGGCGCACCGTGAACGGCAGCAGCGCCGTGCCGGTGTTCCCCTCGTTCACCCGACTGCTGGAGATCGTCAGGGTCGGGAGCGCGGGCGTGGGAGGTGTCGTGGGTGTCGTGGGCGTGGGAGGTGGCGTTGGTGTGACTGGCACCGTGTCGTCATCCTGGATCGTGCCTGTGGCAGTGGTCTTCACGAGCGTGGCATTCGTCGGGGCGCTTAAGCGCAGCGACATGGTCTCGTTCGCTTCGACTGTGGTGTCGCGGTTGACGAGCACCGTCACGGTCTTCTGCGTTTCGCCGGGGGCGAAGGTGAGCGTGCCGGAAGAGGCTGTGTAGTCGCTCCCCACCAGCGCCGTGCCGTCGGCCGTGGCGTAGGAGACGGTGACCGGCAGCGTGCTCGCCGCCGAGAGCGAGGCGGTGAACGTCAGCGGCGTCGTGGCGATCGTGCCCCCCGTGGCTGCCACGGCCGGGAATTGGAACTGCACGGCTTTGAGCGGATCGACCTTGGCCGTGTTCACGGTCTTCCAGTCGTCCGCGAGGATGCCGCCGGTGTCGCCCGAGTCGGGATTCCACGACCAGTACGTCCAGCTGATCCCTTGTTGGCCGGCAGCGAGATCGCTCGTGCCATTGCCGTCGAGATCCCCCTTGAGATAGCTCACCATCTTCGTGTACCAGGCCTGATCGCTCGCCGTGGCGAGGTTGCTGCCAAACTCCCCGAGGAGCACAGGCGCCGTGCCGGTGCGGAACAGAGAGCCCCAGTTCTTGTCCCACACCGCCGGCAGGTTGTTGGGATAGGTCGGATCGCTGAAGTAGGTCTGTGCATAGACGCTTGCCGGGTAGTCGTGCGCTGAATAGACGAGCCGGCCGGGCGTGGTCAGCCGCACCGGGGCCGCGCCGGCATTGGAGAGATTCCCTCCCCACCAGGTGCTTCCCGAAGAGGCGGTCTCGATCCCCTCCACGATCACAAGGAGGTTGGGGTTGGCAGCGAGCACGGCGTTCCCCCCGCGCTCTGCGGCCAGCCGCCAGTCGTTGGCGCTGCCGTCGCCCCAGGTGGCGGGGCCATGAGGCTCGTTGTGGAGATCGATGCCGATCACCGTCGCATTGCCGGCGTAGCGCGAAGCGAGCATCGAGAGATTCCCGATCCACGTGCTTTCGGGATAGGCCGTCGTGGACCACAGGCCGGAGGCGTTGGCGCTGTTGCCGGCGTCGGAGCGGTGGTGATCGAGGATGATCTTCATGCCGATCTGGCCGGCATAGCCGACGATCTTGTCCATCAGCTGCTGGCCAGTGAGCCCCTGGAGATCGGGATTCTTGAAGAAGTCGATGCTGTTGGGCTTGCTGCTAGCGTCGAAGAGCTGATCGCAATACGGCAGGCGGATCGTGTTGAAGCCGAGCGACTTCATCTGATCCATCATCTCCTGGTAGCCGCGGGTCCAGAGGCCGTGGGGGGCGAAGTTCGTCGTCTCAAAGCCAAACCAGTTCACGCCGGCGATCCGCACAGGAGTGTTGTTGGCGTCGAGGATCTGGTTGCCGGAGGTGTGGAGGTAGCCCGAGGCGACGGCGGCCTGCGGATTGCCCTCGGTGACGGAGACGTCGCCGATGCTGATCCCGGGGAGTGTGGCGACGGGCGGAGTGACGGGCGGAGTGACGACCGTTGCGCCCGCGATCACCGGATCACTGCCGTAGTCGCCCCACGTGGTGCTGAAGCCCCCCTTCGGCATCGTCGGGATGCCGGTATGGAAGTTGGACAGCTGCCCCGCGGCCCCCGGGTTGTCGCGGTTGAGCGACCACATGGAGAGCATGCCGAGCCCCTTGGCGCGGGCGAAGACCTCGAGGCGATCCGCGTCGGCCAGGGTAAACACCTCCGTCGTGATGTCGTTGACGCCCAGCATCGGTGTCACGCCGAGCTGGTTCCAGCCAAAAGACTGGCCCTGGCCGGCGAACAGGCTCGCCATCTGCGCGAAGGTGGCGTTGGCCGCGTCGATGGCGTATTCCCCCATCGACTTGAGCTTCGGAGGCGCGGCACTGTCGCCGTAGTCCATCGCCATCACGTTCACCCCATCGACCTTCACGCCGGCCACCAGGGCGGCCTTCACGACGTTTAGGCCATCCTGCGTGAGCCCCTGGGGCAGCACCGGCAGCGTCAGCCACACCCCGAGCTCAGGACGGGTCTTCTGCACCAGAGCGATGGCGTCCATCTGGAGCTTGATCGTCTGGGTTTCGGCGACGGCGGCTCCCTCGATATCGAAGTCGAGTTTCTTCAGCTTCAAGGTATCGACCATGTCGCCGTAGGCCGTCGCCAAGCCCTGGGAGCCCAGGCCACGTTGGGCGTACGACTGCGCCAGGCTCTGCCCCGCCGCACCCCCCAACGACACCATCACATCGCCGCCGGCTGCCCGCAGCGCGTTGATCTCCCCTTGGATGGC
>CALQRA010000326.1 GCA_943332855.1 Candidatus Kuenenia stuttgartensis | reverse complement strand
CGGGCGACGATATCGATCGGGATCAGAATCGTCTCGTCGGCCGGTTCATCGAGACGGCATTCGACTCTCACTCCCCAGGGGAGGACCTCGGCAGCGGTGATCGTCGCCTCGACCTCTTCACACGCGGTCCCCACCTCCACCTGGGGGAGTTGGTGGAACGGCGGGCAGAAGCCGACATGCCCCGTGACGAGGCGCGAGCCGGCGACGACGGCGAGATGGAGGGTGCCGCGGAGGCACTCCATCCGCTCATCGGGGAGAAGATAGCGCTCGAAACGCTGCTGGATGACCCCTGCCGGTGGGGGCGTGGGGACGTCCAGTGCCGCGTGACTGGCGCCGGGAAGCGTGGGCTCGGCGGCCGGGGGCGTGGCGGGGGGGCTCGGCTCTGTGGCCGACCGGCGACGAACCCGATCGGTTCTCCGGCGCCGCCGCTGTGAAGTGGGAAAAGGCTCCCGTTCCCCGCCGTGCCGGCGCCCGCCGTCGCCACGCCGGGAGGCCGGCTCCGGACGCCGCCCCAGCCATGGGGCGATCGGGGCAATCATCGCGATCACCGCCGCCGCGACGGCCACCGCGATCGCCACCCCCCACAGCGGACGCTCGTGCGGAGCGAGGAGGGCCGCTGGACGGGGAAGGGTCGCAGCCAGGGTGAGGCCCAGCCCGAGGCGGACGGCCACACGCTGCAGCGTCCTCGCTGCGACACCGGCGCCGGTGGACGCGGCGTCGACGAGGATGACGAGGGTGACACCCGCCATCAGCGCCAAAATCGACGCGAGGCCCGAGGTGTCGAACGGCACCTGCATCCGTCGGATCACGAGCACCAGCGCAGCAGCAAGCGAGGTCGCGGCGACGGCGGCGCCGAGCGACGCCAGCAGCCGTGGACCGGGGCGGTCACGCATCGATCGATCCGCCCCGGGTCCACGTTCTGCTGCGACAGCCATGGGAGGGATCAGGCCTTCCCGGCAGCCTTCGCCAGTTCGGCGGCCCGGTCGATCTTCTCCCACGGGAAGCCTTCGCGGCCGAAGTGGCCCCCCGCCGCGGTCTTGCGATAGATCGGCTTCCGCAGATCGAGGTAGTCGATGATCCCGCGGGGCTTCAGGGGGAAGAACTCCCGGACGACCTCGCAGAGCTTCTCGTCGGCCACTTTGCCGGTCCCTTCGGTGTCGACCTTGATGCTCACCGGATCGCTGACGCCGATGGCGTAGGCGAGTTGCACCTCGCAACGGTCGGCGAGTCCTGACGCGACGATGTTCTTGGCGATGTGGCGGGCCATGTAGGCAGCGCTGCGGTCGACCTTCGTCGGATCCTTGCCGGAGAACGCTCCGCCACCGTGCCGCCCCCAGCCGCCGTAGGTGTCGACGATGATCTTCCGGCCCGTCAGACCGCAGTCACCGTGGGGCCCACCGACCACGAACCGACCCGTCGGGTTGATGTGGTAGGTGATGTTCGAGATGTCGAGATCCTTCGGCAGGAGCGGCTTGCAGATTTTCTCGATGACGAACTTGCGGATTTCCTCGTTGGAGACGTGCGGAGCGTGCTGCGTGGAAACAACGATCGTGTCGAGACGCTTCGGGGTGTTCCCCTCGTATTCGATCGTCACCTGGCTCTTCGAGTCGGGGCGGAGCCAGTCGACCTCGCCCTTCTGGCGGGCTTCGGTGAGACGGTTGAGGATCCGGTGGGAGAGGGCGATCGGCAGCGGCATCAGTTCCGGCGTCTCGTTGCAGGCGTAGCCGAACATCAGCCCCTGGTCGCCGGCACCGATGTCCTTCCCCTTCGAGTCGTCCTCGTTGACACCCATCGCAATGTCACCGCTCTGCTTGCCGACGGCGACGAGCACCGAGCAGGTGTCGGCGGAAATCCCCATCTCGTCGTCGGTGTAGCCGACGTCACGGATCACGTCCCGGACGACCTTTTGGTAGTCGATGGTTCCCTTTGAGGTGATCTCTCCGGCCACCACTGCCAAGCCCGTTGTCACGAGGGTTTCGCAGGCCACGCGACTGAATGGGTCCAGCGCCAGGTAGGCGTCGAGGACGCCGTCGGAGATCTGATCGGCCAGCTTGTCGGGGTGGCCCATGCTGACCGATTCGCTCGTGAACAGATACTTGCCTTTGGACACGGTTCGTCGCCTCTTGCTGTGATGGTGGCTTCGCCCGACAGGATCGGGCCGGGGGGATTGAAGGATCGGGGAGAGGAATTATCCAGGTTCAAGCGGCCCGGGGCAACCCTCCGCCCCATCTGCCGCGGCGGAGAGAGTGGCAAGGATCCTTTCGGCGGTGACGGCGGTGGCGCCGCGATGGGCAGCCACGGTGGCGGCGGCCCGTGCCCCGAGCGCCCGGCCGGCCCGGGGATCGTCAAGGCAAGCGCGGACGAACGTGGCCAGGCCGGGGCCATCGGCGATCACCCGGGCCGCATCGGCGGCCAGGAGCACCGCCACCTCGTCGACGAAGTTGCGGGTGTGGGGCCCGAAGCAGACCGCCGCCCCGTAGGCTGCCGGCTCGAGCATGTTCTGCCCGCCCCGCCTCCCGTCGAGGCTTCCCCCCACGAAGGCGATCGTGGCGGTTCCCCACCACGCTCCGAGTTCGCCCGTCGTGTCGACAAGGAGCACGCGAGTGTCGGGGGCCGCGCCCTCGGTGTCGAGGGTGCTGCGGGCCTGCCAGGCAAGCCCCGAGCCGTCGAGGAGGGCGACGATCTCCGGCTTCCGCTCGACATGCCTGGGCACGATCACGAGACGGAGGCGGGGATGGTCGGCGGCGGCGGCCCGGTAGGCGTCGATCGCCAGGGCCTCCTCGGGAGCCTGTGTGCTCCCGGCGAGGAACACGACGTCGTCATCCCGGAAGCCGGCCAGTCGCGCCAGACGGCGGACATCCTCATGCTCGCGGTCGCCACGAACGCCATCGAACTTCATCGATCCGGCCGCGACGACGTGCGGGGCACCGAGCGCCCGGAATCGCTCCGCATCGGCGGCGGAGCGGGCGCTGACAAGCGTGACACGCGACAGCATCCGGCGGGCGAGCGGGGCGGCGCGGCGGTAGCCACGAAAGCTCCGCTGGCTCAAGCGCCCGTTGGCCACAACCACCGGCAGCCGACGCCGCCATGCCCCGGCGAGGAGATGGGGCCAGAGTTCGAGCTCACCGAGGACGAGGAGATCGGCGTCGACGGCACCGTGCACGCGCCGCACCGCCCAGGTGAAATCGAGGGGGCAGGGGAAGACGACCGCTTTCCCGAAGCGTTTGGCGGCCAGGTCGAGGCCGGTCGTCGTCGAACTGGAGACGACGAACTCGACCGCGATTCCCGCGGCCCCGGCCTGGGCGTCGATCTCGCGGGCGAGCGACGAGAGGAGTTGGATCTCGCCGACGCTGACGCCGTGGAGCCAGATCCGCCGCCGCAGCCCCTTGGGCGGGAGGGGAGGGATGCTGCCGGTGAACCGTGTCCACGGGGCGGCAACCGGGCGCCCCCCCGACCATCGTCGCCAGGCGATCCAGGGGAGGAGTGCGACGAAGACGACGAGGTAGATGAGATCGAGGAGCATGGGGGCCGTGACCGCCGGGGGACGGCACGCACGCGGGGGCCACGGCTAGCCGTTGGTCACGTTGCTCGAGCGGCCACAGCAGTTCTTGAACTTCTTCCCGCTGCCGCAGGGGCAGGGATCGTTCCGCCCCACCTTCTGGGTGAGATTGCGGATCGGCTCGACATGGTCATCCGGATTCGACGGCTCGGCGGCAGAGGCTTCCGCCGAGCGGGGCTCGGGAAGCGTGGCCGACGGGGCAGCGGCATGGATCGCCGCGGT
>CALQRA010000325.1 GCA_943332855.1 Candidatus Kuenenia stuttgartensis | reverse complement strand
TCCAGGGGCCAGCGTTGGTGTTCGTTCCGGTGAGGGTCAGGTCACCGGCACCGAGCTTGAAGAAGTTGCCGACGCCGGAAAGGACGTCAGTGAAGGTGCCGCTGGTTGCCTGGTTGAACTTGAGGTTGCCGCCGCTGACGGCAAAGTCCCCCTGGAGGCTCGTGGTGTCGCCGATGAGCGAGCCGGCCGAGATCTGGGTGCCGCCGGAGTAGGTGTGCGTGCCGGTGAGCGTCATGTCGCCGGCGCCGAGCTTTGCCAGCAATCCAGAGCCCGAGATGGCTCCGGCATAGGTGCCGCTGGTGGCGTTGTTGAAACCCACCGTCGCGTTGTTGACGACGTTCAGCGGCATGGCGGTCGCTCTGGTGGCGACGAGCGCTCCACCGGAGACGGTCGCCGTGCCGGTCATCGTGTTGGTGCCGGTGAAGGTGATCGTGCCACTGTTATTCAGCAGCATGTTGCCCGAGCCGGAGATGAGGCCGGCGTAGGTGCCGGACGTGGTCTGGTCGAACGTCAGTTGCGAGTCGTTGACGATGTTGCGCTTGAAGGTGTCGGTCGTGCCGCGGACGGCCCCTTCGGAGATCAGGAGCGTGCCGAGGTTGCTGCCGCCGGAGCCGGTGAGCGTGAGCGTGCCGGCGCCAGTCTTCGCAAAGGTGCCCGTGCCGAACATCCGCCCGGCCCAGCTCTCGTTGGCGGTGCCGGAGGCGAAAGTGACTCGGGTGAGCCCGCCAGCCCCAAAGGTACCGGAGGTGGCGAGGCTCGCGGCTGAGCCCTCGAGGACGCCGGCCTGGATCGAGCCGCTGGTGAAGGTGTTGGCTCCGGTGAGGGTGACCGTGCCGGCACCGGCCTTCGTGAACGTGCCGCCGACGCTCGTCAGATCGGAGGCGAGGGTGAGGTTCTCGCCATTGCTGTCGATCGAGTACTTCTGATTGGCGGCGTCGGAGAAGCGAGCGGAGTAGTCGGCCGTGTTGTTCGCTGTGGCCTGCAGCGTCCCCCCCTCGAAGCTGATCGTGCCGGTGGTGCCGATGGCATTGGCACTGTTGAGGGAGAGAAAGCCAAAGACGAGCGTCGTGCCGCCGGTGTAGGTGTTGTTGCCACCGAGGAGGAGCGTGCCGCTGCCGGTCTTGACGAGGTCGCCCGCACCGCTGAGCGTGCCGTTGTAGGTGGAGGTCGGCGACGGACCGTTGCTGTTTTGGGCAAACTTGAGCGTGCCGGCGAAGTTGAGATCGCCGACGAGCACGCCCGAGGTGCCGCTGCCGGTGGTGCCGGTCGAGGCGACCAGGAAGCGGCGGGCGTTGTCGTTGTCAGAGATGCCGCCGATCTGGAGCGTGCCCCCCTGGTTCAGGGTGAGCGTGCCATTGGCACCGCGCGAAAGCGTGCCGGAGACGACGACGTAGCCGCCGTTGTTGATCGTCACGCTGCCGGTGCCGCTGCCGCCGATCGTCAGGTTCGCAGTGGGGGCACCGCCGATGCCGCTGGCGTTGTTGAGCCAGGTGCCGCTGGTGACCGTGACGGTGCCAAGGGTGCCAGCCTGGGCTCCAAGGGAGCCACCGCGGACCGCGATCAAGCCGCCGTTGACCGTGAGCGTGCCGCGGCCGGCGCCACTGCTCGTGCCGCCGAGAGACAGGAAGCCTCTCATGTCGGCAGTGCCTGACGTGCCGACACTGAGCAGGCCGACGGAGGTGGTGCCGCTGCCGACATTCGTGTTGTTTGCCCTGAAATAGCCGTTGGTGATCGAGACCGTGCCGCTCCCCACCTCGCCGATCCTGAGGTCGGCGAGCGTCCCCACGCTGCCGCCGGTGACCGTGATCAGGCCGCTGCTCGACTCCGAACGGCCGAGATAGATTCCGTTCCCCATGTTGGTGACACCGCTGCCGCCGACGAGGCCGCCGGTGACGTTGAGCGTGCCGGTGCCGCCGCCGGTGCCGCCGAGGGTCAGAAAGGCCGTCGGGCTCAGGGTGCCGCTCGACACGTTGATCGTGCCTTCGCCGTTCCCCTGGCCAACGAGCAAATTGTTGCTCGTGACAAAGCCGCCGGCGACGTTGAGCGTGCCGGTGCCGCTTTGGCCGAGCTGGAGAATGCCGTTTTGGGTGCCCGAGACCACGGGGGTGATCAAGGAGCCGCTGTTGGCGTTGATCGTCAGGTTGAGCGGGATGAACCGGGTGCTCGGCGCCGTCCCGGAGAGCTGGAGCGTGCCGGAGTTCATGAGGGTGAGCGTGCCGTTGCCGGAGACGGTATTGCTGATCGTGAGCAGGTTGCCGGCTGACTGATTGAAGAGGAGCGTGCCGTTGTCGACGAGGTTTGCCGACCCACCGACGGTGGCGCCGTTGTTGAGCTGCACCGTGTCGGAAACAAGGATCGTGCCGGCGGTGTACTCCGGGCCGCTTTCACCGGTAGCGGTGCCGTAGATCGTGAGCGTGCCGGGTACGCCGGGAGCAGCAATCGCGTCGCTTCCGAAGAAAGCAAGCGTGGCAGCCGAAAAGATCGCGGCAGCAGCAAGACGAAACTTCAACACGGCAAAACCTCCCGAAGAACAACTGCTCAAAAGCCCTGGCCATCACCTTCAGCACGCAACGGTGCTGCGGTCGGCCTGACCCGCGGCCCCGCAAGCACCACGGCTTGCTGGGAAACAAGGACCAACCAACTTGGCACTCAGGATAGGGCCCGACGGGACGATTGCAACCGTGGGTGGGGGAACCCTGGATCGCTTGACTCGAGCAAATGGTGCGAAAAAAGAAGTTGAGAACCGCCGATTTCGGTTCATTTAGCCCCGCATAGCGTCAATGCTTATTTTTCGCAAGGTTCTGTTCGGCCCCTCACGGCGCCGTGAAGCGCCCCAGGAAGAGGATCGTGTCGTGGCGGGCGTCGCGGACGAGAAACAGGAAGGGGCGATCGGCGCGAAACTCGATCGGCTGCGGGGGACCGGGCCCGGGGGCCTTGGCGATCACCGCCGTCGCCGCGGCCGCTTCCGTCCCCCCCTCGTCGTCGAAAAGGAGCCCGAGGAGGCAGGCGAGGGCAGCGCGCATGGAAATCGCTCCCGGGTGAACGTGGGCCACGATGGCCGCGAGTTTATGCTGATGGCGCGTGGAGCAATGGCCAGGGGCCGGGCTGGGGGATCGCGTTCCCCCGAGAAGCAGAGGAGGGATCCAAGCGTGACTCGATCCATGAGACGATTCATGAGGCGATTCATGAGGCGATCCGTCGGCCTCTTGCTTGCCACGGGGCTGGCGCTTGGACCCAGCGGGCTGGTCTTGAGAGGAGCGTTTGCGGTGGATCCTCCTCCAGCGGCCGCGGGCGCTGCCGAGCCGGCGCCGGAATCGGTCGAGGCGATCGCGAAGCGCGTCCGCGACTCGATCGTCACGATCCGGTTCTCCGGCCGCGGCGGCGGCGATCAGGGGCTCGGCACCGGGTTTGTGATCGCGGCCGACGGACTCATTGCCACAAACTTTCATGTCATCGGCGAGGCCCGGCCGGTGAGCGTGGAGCTCTCCGACGGCAGCCGGCACGACGTGACTGCGATCCATGCCTCCGACCGGGCCGCCGATCTGGCGATCGTGCGGATTGCCAAGCAGGGGCTTGCGCCGCTCGCGCTTGGAGTGCCCGAAACGCTCCTCGACGGCGCGGAGGTGGTGGCGGTGGGCAATCCGCACGGCCTCGAGCGGAGCGTCGTCGCCGGAAGAGTGTCGGGGCGGCGCGAGATCGACGGCCGGTCGATGATCCAACTGGCCATCCCGATCGAGCCAGGGAACAGCGGCGGGCCGCTCCTCGACCGGCAGGGGAAGGTGCATGGGATCCTCACGATGAAGTCGCTCGTCACGCC
>CALQRA010000324.1 GCA_943332855.1 Candidatus Kuenenia stuttgartensis | reverse complement strand
GCGACTCGGCCTGGATCTCTTCCTTGAGATACATCTGTCCATAGGCCTCGAGGGCCTCACGCCGGTCGGGTGCGGTCCAGATCACCGGCAGGCTCCCATGGCGGAGTACCTCGGCGAGATCAAAATCGGCCCCCAGCTCCCGCGGCAGGAGCGGAAACATCTGCCGGTGGAGCGCCCGGCCGGCGAGGAGATTCGTGCCGGCCTGCTTCAGCTTGCGGGCACTCGACCCGAGGAGGACAAACCGCATCTGTCGGTCCTCGATGAAGCGGTGCACTTCATTGAGCAACCCCGGAATCCGCTGGATCTCATCGACGACGACGGTCGACCGACGGGGAAGCGTGCGCAATTCGTTGGCAAAAAGGCCCGGCTCGCGGAGGAACGACTGATAGAGCCCCTCGTCGAGCAGATCGATCCGGTGGGCGTCCGGAAGCATGCTCCGCGCCCAGGTGCTTTTTCCCGAGCCACGCATGCCAAACAGAAAAAAACTCCTCTCCCGAGGAGGCATGAGAATGCGATCATATGGCCGCTTATCAACCATGTCGTCATTTATACCGGAAAAATGACGGCGAGGCTACGGGATCCCGAATTCGGGATGAAACCAGAGCGCATGCGGAGAGAACCCTGCCTGGCTTCGTTGGCTGTGGAAAAAGCCATCCATGCCCCCCTGGACTGAAGACGGCCCGCTCGGTCGACAGGTGGAAGGCTCCACCCAAAGGGACGATTGGCGTTTCCTGCGGTCGACCGGGAAAAAAGAGACCAGGGAGGACTTTTCCCACGGACAGCAGGGGCGCGTGCGGTGGCAGCATCAGGCGTTCACCCAGCCGCTCACCCGTCAGGGTCGTCGATGAGCTGCTGGAGCCGGGCGGCGTGCTCGGGAACGAGCCTGGGGAGCCACGAGGCGTCGATGAGGCCGAGGGTGACCAGGTCGCGAAGGTGGGTGCGATCCTTGTCTCGATACGAGTTCAGCTTCATCCGCACCAGCGCCTCAAGCGTCACTATTTTATAGTCATCCGCCGCCACCTGCTCGGTGACATCGGCCGTGGGGAGTGGATAGCTGTCGCGGACTTTTTCATTGGCAAAGAGGAGATGGATCGCGTCGCGCGGGCTCCCCTGCGGGCCGTCGAGGAAACACTCCACCCCCATCACGCTAGCGTGCACGAAGCCCACTCCTTCAAGTGCCGTTGCAATGGCGGGCAGGTCGCTGCGACGGACGAGGATGTCGACATCCTGCGTGTTGCGGACGGCGGCCCGATCGACACGCGCGACCCACGCGGCGACCGCATTGCCGCCAGCGACGGCATAAGGGATCCCGGCTTTCTCCAGGGCGGCGGTGGCCCGCAGCGCCCGATCGCGAACGGCTTGCACGGCCTCGATCATCCTTTGCCAGGAGAAGGGCTTGAGCTCAATGGCCACAGTGAACGAGCCTCCGCGCGGAGACGGACCGAATGTCGGCCGGGCGACTCTCCTACGAAAGTCTACCTTGGCCCCGCGCTCGGACGAAAGCCGAGCGGAGGCGCTGGCGACGAGAGCATGCCCGGGCTAGGGCCCTCACGCGCCGTAGGGGATCCGAATCCGCGGATCCCGGGAATCGAAGTCTTTTTCGTTCCGCGTGACAAGAATGCAGCCTTCGCGATCGGCGGTCGCGAGGACAATCGCATCAGGCAGTTTGAGACGCAGTTGCCTTCTCAATTCAACCGCTCTGCGGGCGATGTCGGTCGAGAGATCGATCCGCCGCATCGACTCAAACAGGGTCTCGACGGCAAAGCGCTCCGCGGCAGACTCGCCGCCGGTCATCACTTCCATCCAAGAGATCACCGAGTAACAAGGGTCGTCGTAGCGATCGATTTCCATGGCGGCCGCCGGAACGCCTTGGAGGAAATCGATCAGCACATCGCTGTCGATCACCCCCTTCATGCCTCCCACTCCGCGCGGAGTTCGCGGATCAGGGTCGTACTTTTGATCCCCTTCCCACTCCAGGCGCCGAAGGCCTGCTCTCGTCCCGGACGCTGCTCATCGGCGAGCAGGCGCGCCACCGCTCGGCGCACCGCCTCCGCCCGTGAGATTCCCTGCGACTCGCATAAGCGAGCCAAGGCTCTGACCTGTTCGTCCGGAAGATCAACGATCGTTCTCATGATGACGTCATCATATATCGCCGTGCCGAAAGAGCACAAGCTCCGCTCGTCGCCTCGCGTCGCAGGATCCCATGTGGGAGCATCGATAGCTTGCTGTCGCAACAAACGCAGTTCGCAAAAAAACGAGCGGCCCGCGGGAAACATCCCGCGGGCCGCTCTCTATCAGTCGAGTCGCGTCATCGACTCACTTCGCAGTTTTCTTGGAGCGTCCCGTCACAGTGCCCGGCGGTAGCGGCGGTTGACCTTCGCCGCGCCCCCTGTCGGAGCCGGCCGCGGGGTCGTAGGACCGCCATCGCCGCCGGCCACTTCGCGGAACGCCGGCGCCGGGCCTGCGGCGGCCTGGCCAGCGCCACCGCTGCCACCAGCGCCCGAACGACCGCCGCCGGAGCGTGCCCCGCCCGAGCGCCCACCGGAAGACCGAGCGCCACCGGAGCGAGCGCCTCCCGCACGAGCACCACCGGAGCGAGCGCTCCCCTCGGAGCTGCGGCGCTGACCGCCGGGGCGCCCACGGCCACGGCCGCCGCCACCCGATCGCTCACCGAGTTCACGCCCGCTCGACGAGCTCTCCACCTTCGGCAGATCGGCCGGTAGATCGTTGCGAACCGGAATCCGGCGGCGCAAGAGCCGCTCGATCGCCTCGAGGCGATCCTCCTCCTCGCGGTCACAAAAGCTCACCGCCTCGCCGGTCAGCCCCGCCCGGCCGGTGCGGCCGATGCGGTGGACGTAGGTCTCGGGCTCGTGGGGCAGCTCGAAGTTGACAACGTGGCTCACCTCGTCGACGTCGATGCCGCGAGCCGCGATGTCGGTGGCGATGAGCACCGGCGGCCGCGGCGACTTGAAATCGGCGAGAGCCTTCTCACGCTGGTTTTGGCTCTTGTTGCCATGGATCGCTGCCGCCCGCACGCCCGCCTTGTCGAGATCCTGGGCGAGCTTGTTGGCACCGCGCTTCGTCCGCGTGAACACGATCACCCGCCCCATTCCGCCGGTCTGGAGGAGATGGACGAGAAGCGATCGCTTCTGCTTCTGCGGGATGTGGAAGACCGACTGGGCCACCGTCTCAGCGGGGGTCGCCTGCGGGGTCGTCTTCACCTCGAGCGGATCGCGCAGCATCGTGCCGGCCAGGTCGCGCACCTCCGTCGGCAGCGTCGCCGAGAAGAACAGCGTCTGCCGCTGGCGGGGCAGCAGCCCCACGATCCGGCGGACGTCATGGATGAATCCCATGTCGAGCATCCGATCGGCCTCGTCGAGGACGAGATACTCGACCGTCTTGATCTCGACGAGCCGCTGCCCGATGAGATCGAGGAGCCGCCCCGGCGTCGCTACGAGGACATCGACGCCACGGGCCACGGCGCTGGCCTGGGGATTTTGGTTCACGCCGCCGTAGATCACCGCGCTCTTGAGATGGGCGTGGCGTCCGTAGGCTTTGAAGCTGTCGTGGATCTGCCCGGCGAGCTCGCGCGTCGGCGCGAGAACGAGGATCCGGCAGTGCTTCGGTGCGGCCGGCCGCCGGTCCTTCATGAGCCGCTCGATGAGCGGCAGCGCGAAGGCCGCCGTCTTGCCGGTGCCGGTCTGCGCCAGCCCGACCACGTCGGAGCCTCGCATCATCGCCGGAATGGTGGCGGCCTGGATGGCCGAAGGGGACTCATATCCCACGTCAGTGACGGCCTGCAGGACAGAAGGATGTATCTGCAGGT
>CALQRA010000323.1 GCA_943332855.1 Candidatus Kuenenia stuttgartensis | reverse complement strand
GTGCTCCCAGGGACGGGTGCCGAGGCCCCAGTAGGTCGTCATGAGGAGGAGGAGATCGGAACGGGCGCGGTGGCGCTGGCGAACCTCAAAGATCGCCTGCTTGGCAGGGATGTCGTTGCCGCCGTGGCCGTTGACGAGGACGATCCGCCGGAAGCCGTGGACGAGGAAACACTCGACGAGGTCATTGAGAAGATCGAGGTAGACCCGTGGCGAGGCCGACACGGTGCCGGCGAAGTCGAGGTGGTGGTGCGAGTTGCCGAGCCACTGGAGCGGGGCGAAGAGGACGCGATCGGCCATCCGCGCCGACACGCGGGCGACGATCTCCCCGAGGAGAAGGCTGTCGGTGACCACCGGGAGATGATGCCCATGCTGCTCGATCGCCGCCACCGGGATCACGACGGGGGTGTCTTTGGAGAGGGCCGACACCTCGGGCCATGTCATCTCGACGAGGTTCATGATCAACAGGTCTCCGGCGCTTGGGAAACGAAGCCCCGGTCAGGGGGAGGCGATGAGATCGGCGGTGGGAATCGACTGAAAGACGACGTCGGCCCGGCTCCCCTCGTAGACGATCCCCACCCGGTCGGGATCGATGGGCGACAGGCTTGGGTAACCACGGCCGAGCCCCTCGTCGAGGAGGATCCGCCGCGCCTCCGGCCAGGTGCGGCCGTCGTCGTCGCTGACGCGGATCGATTGGTGGGAGCGCCGCTCCTGCGAGGAGGGATTGGCAAACAGGAGGAGCCGCCGCCCGTCGCGGAGCGTGATCCCCCGCAGGCTGCCGTTGCAGTTGGGCTCGATGAGCGTGACGTCGCTCGTCGGATGGGGGCTCCAGGTCGCGCCGAGGTCGGCCGTCGTCGCCACGCCACGGAAGCGCTGCCGGTCGCTGCGGACGTTGAGCATGATCGAGCCGTCGGAGAGCTCTGCCGCCTGGCACTCATTGCCACCGGTGTAGGCGGGGGCGGCCACGTTCCAGGTGAGGCCGTGATCGATGCTCGTCATGATCGTGGCGAAGGTCTCGAGCCGCCCGCCGCCGCTGCGCCCCTGAACCGGCATCACGAGCGTGCCGTCGGCGCGAGTGAAGCCCTGCTGGGGGGCGGGGGCGAGGAGCCACCATGACGGCTCCTTGAGCGCCCGCGTCAGGTTCACCGGTGCCGACCATGTGCGGCCGTCGTCGTCCGATCGGACGGCCATGAACTGCGCCGCCTTGCCGATCTCGAAGCCGGGCTCGGAGCCGTCGTCGGTCCACTGATGCTTCCCTTGCTTGCCGTGCATCCAGACCGCGAAGACATGGACTGTGCCGGTCCGCTCGTCGACGACGATCCCGGGATCGCTGCAGCCGTTGAGCTCGGAGGAAAGACCGCCGAAGTCGCCCATGTCGATGATCGTCCGCACCGGCTCCCAGGTGCGGCCGCCGTCGGTGCTGCGGGAGAGGCCGATGTCGATGTCTTCCTGGAGGTCACGGGCCTCACGGTGCCGGAGGTCGTAGGCCGCCAGGAGCGTGCCGGCCGGCGTCGTCGCCAGCACCGGGATCCGCGTCGTGTGGACGCCGTCGTCGCCCTGCTTGCGGAGGGCGATCCCGACTCGCTGGCGGACATCGGGCGACGCATCGGCAACGACAATCCGCCCGACGGAGGTCTCCAGCGCCGTGCACGTGACCGCGATCCGGTCGACGAGATCGGCCTGCGGGGCAAGGCTTCCGACACACCAAAAGACGTTGTCACCGGCAGCCAGCGGGGCCTCGAGAACGAGCGTGACCGTGCCGGCGGGAGGGACATCGGCGGCCAGCGATGCCCCCGCGGGGATGGCGGCAATCGCCTCGTCGCGCCCCGTCGTCACCACCGCAAGCGCCGCCAAAGCGGCGATCCGATCGGTTCCCAGCAGCGACAACGACATCCCCTCGATCCGCGGGCTGGGCCCTTCCCCCTCGACGTGCACCACCACCCGGCACAGCGGCAGGCGCTCGTCGCCAAACAACAGCGGCACCACCGGCCTGGTCACCGTCGCCGTGACCGTCTGCCCTGCAACCGCACCACCACCGACAACGATGCTCACGAGGGCTAGGAGCCCGTGCAGCAGCGGATGGGGGGGCAAGGGTCGGATCATTTCGTGGAGCCGGAGAGATCGCGGATGAAGATGTTCCGCCAGCGGATCTCGCCACCGTGGGTCTGCAGCTGGATCGGGCCCTTCTCCGGCACCGACACGGCCCGGTCGTAGTAGTTTTCCATCCGGGCGTCGTCGACGACCTTCTGGTCGTTGAGCGACACCGACACCTTGTCGCCGCGCATCACGATCCGGAAGCGGTTCCACTCGCCGAGCGGCTTGTCGGCCTTGACGAGCGGATCCTTGCCGGGAGCACCGGGGGAATTGTTCCACAGGCCCCCCGAGCCCTTGGCGAGGCCGAGATTTTGCGGGTCGGGAAGGCTCGAATCCCAGATCTGCACCTGGGGAACGCCGCGCAGATAGATCCCCGAATCGGCCTTCGGCACGGTCCGGTAATCGACGAGGAGCTCGAAGTCGCCGTAGTCCTTTTCGGTGCTGGCGTAGGCCCCGAAGCCGTCGTTGACCAGTTCGCCGTTCTCGACGTACCAGTGCGACTTCTTGGTCGCGTCACTCACCTCGAGCAGCGAGTTTTTCTGGTCGGCAGCGGTCCACTTGCGGATCTGCTCCTTCCGCTCGTCGGCCGACATCGCCATGAGCTTGCGGTGGTCGAACGTCTCGCCCCCACGCCAGCCGGCGAGATCCTTGCCATTGAAGAGCGCCGTGAATCCGGCCGGCGGCTCATCGGCGCTCACCGCGCCACTCGCCCCGAGCACCACAACCGCGCCCAACAGAAGCCCGAAAACACGCCGACGCATGACCACCCCCTTCGACAACGCAAGAGACCATCGCGGCCACGGGCCGGTCCCGGCAGCCCCGCAATTGAGCGATTCTGCCACGGCGGGAGCCTCCACGGAAGGACGCCCCCCACGAACCGGGTTTCCCCTCGACCACCGATCGAGGGATAATGTCTTTCCCACCGGAACCATCCGGGGTGCCGCTCCCCGCCGAGAGCCCAGGGCCGATCATGCCGGGACACCATTCGCGCTGTTCGATTCCCCCTCTCCTCCTCCTCGCCATCGGCTGGGTGGTGACCGCTGGTCAGGCACTGGCAGCGGACGCCCCCCTCTCCTTTGAACGCGACATTCGTCCGATCCTCCGGGCCCACTGCTTCGACTGCCACGGGGCCGAGGATGCCTTCGAGGGGAATCTCGATCTGCGGCAGGTGCGCTCGATGGAGCGCGGCGGCGATTCCGGGCCGGCCATCGCGCCGGGGGATGCCGGGGCGAGCTTGCTTGTGGCGCGGATCCGCTCCGCCGAGATGCCCCCCTCGACGCTCAAGGTGACGCCTGAGGAGCTGGCGATCCTCGAACGCTGGGTCGCCGCCGGGGCGCCGACGGCACGCCCCGAGCCAGCCACGATTCCCCCCGGCCTCGGGATCACGCCAGAAGAGCGGGAGTGGTGGTCGTTTCGCCCCCTTGTCCGCCCCCCGCTTCCGGCCGTGGCCCACCCCGAACTCGTCGCCCAGCCGATCGACGCCTTCCTTCTTGCGCGCCTCGAGCGTGACGGCCTCTCCTTCTCACCGCCGGCTGACCGGGCGACGCTCATCCGCCGGGCGTCGTTTGATCTCCTCGGTCTTCCTCCCAGTGCCGAGGAGGTCGATGCCTTCGTCGCCGACCCCGATCCGGCGGCCTACGAGCACCTCGTCGATCGGCTCCTCGCCTCTCCCCACTATGGCGAGCGGTGGGCCCGCCATTGGCTCGATGCGGCAGGCTACGCCGACTCCGCCGGCGCCACGCAGGACGATCCTCCCCGGCCCTACGCCTGGAAGTACCGCGACTGGGTCGTGCGCGCCCTCAACGC
>CALQRA010000322.1 GCA_943332855.1 Candidatus Kuenenia stuttgartensis | reverse complement strand
TCGCTGTCGTGGGCGACCCGGCTGATCATCGACCCAACCTGATGCCGGTCGTAGTAGGCGATGGAGAGATCCTGGAGCTTGTTGACCATCTCCTGGCGGAGCGTGCCGGTGAGCCCGGTGCCGATCGCGTTGGCGAGCCGCCCCTTCAATACGCCGACGATCGAGAGGAGGATCCGGGAGAACGCCAGCGCCAACACGACCACGAGCAGCGCGGTCTTGAAGTCGGGAAGCGCGTCGGCCCCCGTCTGCTCCAGCGCCCGAGCGGAAAGGACGTCGTCGACCATGTACTGCTGAAGCTTCGGCGGCACGAGCTCCGCGACGACCCCCAGGAGCGTCAGCAGGCAGAGGACGATCGCCCCGCGGGCATGCGGCCGGAGGATCTCGCTGACGCGGGCGAGGATCCGCCCCTTTTGCATGCAGCGCGGGCAGGCCTCCTCGCGCGTCGTCTTCCGCAGGCCGCAGGAGTCGCAGCGCGGCGGATCGAGCGCGGCGGCCAGCTCGTCGTCGGCCGGCGTCGTCGCCCCGGGCGTGGCAGACTCGGCGGACTCGGCCGCGACAGTCTCGCTGGCCGCCGGCGCCGGAGACGGCAGCGCCCCGCCGGCGCTTCGAAACGAGCCGGGGAGCTCGATCTGGCCGTCGGCCGTGCGCGGGCATTCACGCGCCTGCTCCAGCGCCCGCGAGACCTTGTGGAAGCGCGTCGCCAGGGCATTGGAATAGCGGAGAAGGTCGATCCATTCGCCGTCGGTCTTGACCTGGAGCATTCCCCCGCCAACGCCGGCGCTGGTGCGCACTTGGGCAACGTCCGGCCAGGGGATGACCCGCAGGACCTTCCCCCCCATGCCGTCGGCCGTCGCGGGCGCGATCGGCCCGGGGCCATCGGCCGGAAAACGCTCCTCCCCCGCCGCAGGCAGCCCTTCCCGGACGACGGAGAGATGGTCGGGGGTGACGAAAAGCCATTCCCGCCGCGGTTCCCCGTCGAGCGACACGTCGGTGTCGACCGAGACGATGACGGGGCGGTGATTCAGCCCGGCGGCGTCGAGCGCTGCGCGGGCCGCCGGGGGAAGCGTGCCAGCCACGACACGGGGCGGGGTGGAGGTTGGCGTGGCTGCGGTCACCGGCGTATGCTCCCGGGGCCGTTCGACTGACGGTTGGATCAATGGTGTCCTTTCCATTTCCGGGGCGGAGAACGTTCATGCGATACGCAGGTGGGCCGGTCGTGGTTCGTGGGCGCGGCATCATGGCCGCAGTGGTTTGCCTCGGCTGCCTGGTGGCGGCCGGAGGGTCGCTCCGGGCCGACGAGGAGGGCTTCGAGCCGCTCTTCGATGGCAAGAGCCTGGCAGGTTGGAAGGTGAACGAGAACCCCCAGAGCTGGAAGGTCGATGACGGCCAGATCGTCTGTCGCGGCCCACGCAGCCACTTGTTCTATGTCGGTGCCGATGCGGCGAAGCCGGCCGACTTCAAGAACTTCCACTTCAAGTCCGACGTGATGACGAAGCCGAATGCCAATTCGGGCATCTTCTTCCACACGAAGTTTCAGCCCGAAGGCTGGCCGGCGATCGGCTACGAGATGCAGGTCAACAATTCGCAGGGGGATCCGGTCCGCACCGGGAGCCTCTACAACGTCGTCAAGAACTTCGTCCCACCGGCCAAGGACGACACCTGGTTCACCGAGGAGGTGATGGTGAAGGATAAGCAGATCACCGTGATCGTCGATGGGAAGGTCCTCTTCGAGTTCGTCGAGCCCGACGGCGTGACGGGGACTCGCAAGCTCTCCAACGGCACCTTCGCCCTCCAGGCCCACGATCCCGGTAGCGAGGTCCGCTACAAGAACATCCGCGTCAAGCGGTTGCCGTGAGCCCCGCTTTCTGGGCCCGAGCCAAAGGTGCGATTTTTCCGGGGAAGGGGGCGTCGGGTGACGCCCCCTTCTTCATGCGCCGCTTTGATGCGGAGCTACCGCACCGGGGCGCGGACCTGGACCCGGAGCGGTTGGAATGTCGTGTTGACGCAGACCGCCCCGTCGGCGTAACTTCCTGAGCTGATTCTGACAAAAGACAATGAACATGGTGATGATTCACCGAACCGCGAGGGGACGCCAGCCATGAGCACGCTGCAGTCGGCAGGGATTCGCGATGACATCACGCAGTGCATCGGCCGCACGCCGCTGGTGCGCCTCCGCCGAGTGACGGAAGGCTGCGTCGCGGATGTCGTCGGCAAGATCGAGAACATGAATCCGCTCTGGAGCGTGAAGGATCGGATCGCCGCGGCGATGATCGACGCCGCGGAGAAAGACGGCCGCATCGGCCCCGACACGATCATCGTCGAGCCGACCAGCGGCAACACCGGCATCGGCCTGGCCTACGTCTGCGCCGCCCGCGGCTACAAGCTCCGGGTGATGATGCCGGAGAGCATGAGCCTCGAGCGCCGGCGGATGCTCAAGGCGCTCGGCGCCGAGCTGGTGCTCACACCGGCCGCCGAGGGGATGCCGGGAGCGGTGCGACATGCCGAGGATGTCTCGAAGTCGAGCCCGCAGTATTTCATGCCGCAGCAGTTCAATAATCCCGCCAATCCCGAGATCCACCGGAAGACGACGGCCGAGGAGATCTGGGCCGACACCGATGGCAAGGTCGACATCCTTGTCTGCGGCGTCGGCACGGGGGGAACGATCACCGGCTGTGGCGAGGTGCTCAAGGCCTACAAGCCGAGCCTGAAGGTGATTGCGGTCGAGCCGCTCAACAGCCCGGTGATCTCGCAGAAGCTCGCCGGCGAGCCGATCAAGCCGGGCCGTCACACGATCCAGGGGATCGGCGCCGGGTTTATCCCTGGAGTGCTCAATCTCAAGGTCATCGACGAAGTGGTGAAGGTTGACGACGAGGATGCCAAGGAGATGACCAGGCAGATGGCGAAGCGCGAGGGGCTGATGTGCGGCATCAGTTGCGGCGCTGCGGCTTGGGCCGCGCTCCAGGTGGCCCGTCGCCCGGAGAACACCGGCAAGCTGATCGTCGTCGTTCTCCCCGATCTCGGCGAACGCTACCTCTCGGTCCCGGGCCTGTTCCCGGAGTGAGTGGTTGAGGGCGTTTCGCCGATCCCCGCGGCCAAGTGTGGGGCGTAAGGAGCAGGGATGCTCTGCGGGTGGCTGGCCTGTGGGTGGTTCGTCGGCGGGGCCGGCAAACGTTTCGTCGCCCCGAGTCGCTTGAGAGGGCCCCGGAAAAACCTCGCTTGGCAGGCGATTTTCGCCCCCCTTTTCATGGTCGTCGTGATCCATGGAAGGAAGCCAGCACGGCAAGTGCTTGGATGCCGGATGCGTTCTGTGGGGAGCTTGCGACCCGCTGCCTGCGGAGGAACCCATCGGGCCGGCAGGCGGCAGGCCTCATCCCCCGCCTTGTCCGCCGCGTCGCTGTCGACGGCCGATCAGAGGCTCGGAGAGCCCGGCGGGCCATGCGCGGCGGGCCACAAACGTTCCCCCGCGCCCGAAGCTTGACACCTCGCCGAAGTCGTGCTCTTTTCTTGATGCTGTCTGTTTCGCAAGGGGGAAGGCGTGGGCACTTTGTGCCCAGAACCAAGAGGAGGTGTTGCCATGTTTTTCGAACCAAGATCGAAGGGCCTGAAAGCAATTCAACGGCGAGTTGGCGGATCGAAAGCGATCGCCAACATTTCAGCGAGTTTTGAGACGCTCGAGCCTCGTCAATGCTGCACCGCAAACGACGATGTGTTTACCAAGACGGCGGCAGATTTCGCCCAGTCCGCTGATCCGGAGGTTCTTCCGGCATTTTAGTGGCAGGGTAGCTGGGGTCTGAGGTTGAGCCTTCCGCAGAAGAACAGGATCCGAGTTCTGTAGTTCTTGAATGACTTGAAGCCGCGAGCGGCGTATTTCAGTGCCTGGATGACGCTGTTGAAGCCC
>CALQRA010000321.1 GCA_943332855.1 Candidatus Kuenenia stuttgartensis | reverse complement strand
CTTCGTCTTCTCCGACGATCTCGACTGGGTGCGTGCGAATCTCGATCCCGGCCATCCGACGACCTGGGTCGGCCACAACGCCGACACCCCCTGGGAGGATCTCCGCCTCATGGCCGCCTGCCGGCATTTCATCGTCGCCAATTCCTCCTTCAGCTGGTGGGGGGCGTGGCTCGGGGAATGGCCGGGGAAAGAGGTGATCGCCCCGGCCCGCTGGTTCCAGGCCGACCATGGCGGTGAAGGGGAGATCGTTCCTTTGGAATGGCTGCGGATGTGATTGGGAGGCGGCTGCACGGATCGGTCGATCGGCGTCGTTCTCTCTCCAGAAACCTTCGAATGATCGCAGGGCGATTGATCAGCATGAACGACCCCGCCTGGCAAGCCTGGTACGAAAGCCACGCCGCGCGGCTGCTCCTCTACGCGCGGCAGTGGCTGCCGAACCGGGCGAGCGCCGAAGATGCAGTCCAGGGGGGATTTGTGAAGGTGTGGCGCGGGTGTCGGCCGGGGGAGATGCCCGATGTACCGCTCCTCTACGCGGCGGTGCGGTCGGAGGCGCTCGACCTGCTCAAGAGCCACTCCCGGCGGCGCGCCCGGGAGGATCGCGTCGCCGATGGCAGCGACCGAGATTGGTGGGAGGACGATCCGCTCGTCTCGCAGGAGCGGGCCGCCGCCGTGCAGGGGGCACTCGAGCAACTCCCCATCGAGCAGCGCGAGGCGATCGTGCTCCGCGTCTGGAGCGGGCTCTCCTTCCCGGAGATCGCCCGCACGCTCGGGGAAAACGAAAACACCGTCGCCGCCCGTTGCCGCAGGGGGCTTGCGGCGCTTGAAAAACTTCTCCCGGAGGGATGCCGTGAACCGCTTTGAGAATGACCGTGCGGAGCAGGGGGCGGAAGCCACCGAGGGGATGATCCTCGAACTCGCCCGACTGCGCCCCGCCGCGCCGAGCGTGGCGCTTCGCGAACGGATCGCGGCCGATCTCGCGGCGCCGCTGAGCAGGGAGACGATGTCGTCGGCGCGCTCGCCGATGCCCGCGCCGCGCTCCTTCGGCTGGCTCGCCGAGCGGATGCTGTGGGCGGCCGGAGGGGCGATCGCGGCCGCGGTGCCGCTCCTTCTCCAGCCGCGGCCGCTTCCTGCCGGGCCTCTCCCGGCCGAGACGAATCGGCCTGCCGTGGCCTTCGATCAGGCCGAGGCGACGCCGCGCGGGGCTGAAGCACCAGACGCTTCCTCCGCTGCGCCGACGGCTGTCGCCGTTGCCGCGCCGCAGGTGATCGCGGCCGAGCCGCAAGGTGTCGCGGCCCAGGAGCCGATCGCCGAGGAGTCGCTCGCCTGGTCGGACGACGGCGTGCAATTCATCGACGGTCAGATTCCCGCCCGCGTCATCCGCCACTGGGTCCTCGAGCGCTTTCCGGGCGCCGATGGCGTTGGGCTCGTCCGCCCCCGCGAAGATGTCTTCGTCGTTCCGGTGGCCCTCCGCTAGTCTCCCGCTCCGCTTCACCCATCCCCTTTTCACCGCTTTCCAATTCACCTTTTCCGATCCCCGTTTTCCTCTGGAGAGTTGTTCCATGAAATGGTCGAACCTGGTCCTCCTCACGGCCGTCGCGTCGGGCGTCGCGCCAGTTACTCTTGCCGATGACCCCACGGCCACGGTCGTGGAAGGCAAGCCGCTCACCGTCACCGTCCGGGCGACGGCCGAGGCCACGGGCGATGCGGGTTCGCAGCCGCGGCGGGTCGTCGTCCTCGCTGACGAGACGGTCGATGCGAGCGCGGCGCCGGCCGAGGCGAAGGCGATCACGATTCGCCTCGTCGGCGATGGCCAGGGGTTCGTTGCCGAAGGCAATGCCGCCGCCGGGGCCGAGGGGAAGAAGGTCCCCTTCATCGGTGTCGTCACCTCGCCGCTCGGTGAGCAGGTGCGGGCGCAGACAACCCTCTCGGAGGATGTCGGCCTGTCGGTCGATATCGTTTCTCCCGACAGCCCGGCGGCGAAGGCGGGGCTCAAGGCCCATGACATCCTCGCCAAGTACGACGATCAGCTCCTCTGCGCGGCGGTGCAGCTCTCGGCGCTCGTCAAGCGCACCGGCACCGGCAACAAGGCGATGCTCACGGTGCTCCGAGCCGGCAAGGAGCTGCCGATCGAGGTCACTGTCGGCGAGCATGCCGCCCAGGCGACGTTCAAGGTCGAAGGGGTCAACATCGCCATCGGGCAGCCGGGCCAGCCGGGGGGGCCGCGGGTCGTTGCCGGCCAGCCGCTCGATCCGGCCGTGCTCAAGCTCCTCGAGGAGCTGGAATTGAAAGGGGGCAGCATCAACCACCCGGTGTACGGATTCGTGCCCCGGGCGCCAGGGAGCGACGCTTCCATCTTGTTGCCACAGTCTCCTGCGCCGAACGCCTCGCCCCTCCAGCGTCAGGCCGACCAGCTCCAGCGAAACATCCAGCGCAACCAGCGGATCGTGGTCGTGAATCCGAACGTCCAGTCGCAGAGCCAGTCGGTGTCGATCGTTGCCAATGACGACGGCCGCGTCGAGCTCCGTGAGACCAACGGCCAGCGGACCGTGACGATCCTCGACAAGTCAGGCGCGCAGCAGTACACCGGCCCGCTCGATACTCAAGAGGATCGGGAGAAGATCCCCGCCGAACTTCGCAGCCGCGTCGAGCAGGCCGAAGCCTCGGCTGGGCCGAAGGCGGTGGTCCTCCCGCTGACTCCTCCGTTGCCCGCCGCTCCCGGCGGTGAGGCCGAAGGGGGCGCCAGCCGCTGATGCCTCCGCGCTGATCCGCATCCCGGCAGCGTCCCGGGCGCGACAAAAAAACCCCGCAGGCGTCGTTATGGCGCCTGCGGGGTTTTCATGCGCAGTTGGCGTGGTTCAGGCCTTCACGGTGTTGGACAGCTTCGAGATCAGGCTTCCCCCCGAATCGCTCTTGGCGCGGAGGGCAAACTGGTAGCTCTTGCCTGTCACCAGTCCGGTGACATTCGCGCTGGTGACGACGGCCAGATCGCCGGAACGCGTCCAAGCGGTCGTGCCGACCTCACGATAGAAGAGCACGTAGCCGGTGAGGGGACGATGGATCTGGGAGACCGGGTCCCAGGGCTGGACGGCGTGTTGCCAGGAGATGGTCGCGGCGCCGGGGCCGGTCGACGTGGCGACAATCGGATTGGGGGAGAGCGGTGCGTAGAGCCATTTGGCGCCGGCCGATAGCGCGCTGATACCGGCGGCATTCCTCGAAGTCAGCTTGAAGGCCCACGCAGCGGTGATATCGAGGCCGGTCACGTCGACGCTCACTGCCGACCCGACCACGTCGGCCACCTTCGTCCAGGAGAGGGTGCCGACCTTCATCGCATACACCGTCGATCCGGTCAGCGGGCTGCCGTTGTCGTTGGCAGGGGTCCAGTTGATGGTCACCTTGAGGCCGTTGGCCCATGCCGTCACCACCCCGGTTGGTGCCGAAGGCTTCCCATAGACGCTTCCCGCCACAGGGATCAGGAACGGACTGCCGGCGGCGGCTGAAGCGATGGCGATCGAACCGCTCACCACCTTCACCACCGCGGTGTCGAGGGCGACGATGAGATTCGCCGATCCACCGGCGGGAATGCTCGCCGGCAGCGCCTGCACGATCTTCACGCCGGCTGGGAGCGTGACGGAGTTGATCGCGAGGGGCGCATCGCCCGGATTGGTAACGGCGAAGGTCTTCGAGGTCGCGACGGCGTTGAGGGCGGCCGCACCGAGCGAGATCGCCTTCGCCTGGCCACTGACGAGAGCCGTGGCCCCATCGGCGAAGGCGATCCCGGGGATCCCCACCGCGACGGTGAACGCGTCCTGGACAGTGGCACCGGAGAGGTCGGTGCCGGTGACGGTGATGATCGTGGTGCCGTGGGTCTGCCCGACGGTGAGCCGGAGCTTGCCGGCAGCATCGACGACGACCGAGG
>CALQRA010000320.1 GCA_943332855.1 Candidatus Kuenenia stuttgartensis | reverse complement strand
GCTTCAATCTCGTCGGGCACATCCACAGCGCCTGGAAGTTTCAGCTCAATTCGCTCAACGTCGGCGTCGATGTCCACCACTTCCGGCCGGTCGCCGAGGAGCAGATTCCGTTCTTTCTCAAAGCGATCGAGTCGTTGTATGACCTCGACGTCTGGACGGCCTATCAGTCGGCCAATCAGGCCCACTTCGCCACCCGCGGGAAGAAGTCGACCTATTTTGAGCCCAAGGGATCGCCCGCCGAGTAGCTCCCGCCCCTGAGCCGCCCTCGGCGGCCGTGTATCCTCGGATGCGCCTGCGGAGTCCCCGCGGCGGCGAAGAGGAGGGAGAGGATGGCAGCGACACCGGGCCCGTGCGATCGGCTTGCGCCCACGGGGCGGCCGCGCGCCGGGGTCGCCTTTTGCTTCGTGGCCAGGCTGATCACGGCGCTTCTTTCCTTGGCGCCGCTCGCAGCCTTCGGTGAGCTCCCCCCCGAGATCGGCTACGTGTTTCCGGCCGGCGGCCGGGCCGGCGAGACGCGCGATGTCGTTCTCGGTGGCTACGACTGGACGCCCGATATCGAGATCCTCACCCACGATCCCGGTGTCGCGCTCGTGATCACCGGCGCCCCGACGCGCGTCCTCATCCCGGAGCCGCCGCACCTCTTTGGCTACAAGGCCCGCGCCAACGACCGCCCCTGCCCACGCGAGTTTCCCGCCCGGCTCTCGCTCCCGGCCGATCTCCCCCCCGGCCTCCACCGCTTCCAGGTCGCCAATGCCAACGGCGCCTCGCCACCAGGGTTTTTTCATCTCTCTCGGTATGAAAGCCTCGTCGAGGATCTTGACCGCGACGGCCCGCAACTCCTCCCCGCGCTGCCGGTGGTGATCGATGGCCAGATCGGCCGCACCGCCGAGATTGACCGCTACCGCTTCACGGTGATCGAGTCGGGGCCGGTGTCGATAGAGCTCTTTGCCCGCCGCCTCCTCTCTCCGCTCCACGCGCTTCTGAAGGTGACCGATTCGCACGGCCGGGTCGTGCTCGATGTCGCCGACACCGCCGGCCGTGATCTCTCCGTTTCCTTTCTCGGGAAGGAGGGAGACACGTACACCCTCGCCATCCACGACATCGACTATGCCGGCGACCGCTCGAGCGTCTACCGGATCGAGCTCGCCACCGGCCCGATTGACCCCGCGATTCCCCTCTCCGCCATCCCCGAGACGGTCGCCCCCGAGGGCACCTCCGATATTCCCCTCCCCGCGCCGCCGATCGCCGTGCGCGGCGCGTTTACTGGCGACGAGCGCTCGCGGAGCGTGGGGGTCGATCTTCCGGTGGGAAGCTGGCGTGTGTCGGCCACGAGCGTTTGCGCGAGCCACCCGCTCGATCTCGACCTCTCCATCCTCGCCCCCGACGGCCGGGAGCTGCTGTTCGCCGACGATGCCGCCGGCTCGGTCGATCCGGTGGCGACGGTGGCTGTCGCCACGGCAGGGACGCACCGGATCGTCGTCGGTGGGAGGGCACTCGGCCCGAGCGGCTTCGGCCCCGCTGCCTGGCGGCTCGTGATCGAGCCAGACTCGGAATCGTTTCAGCCGGGGCCGGCGCTTGCCGCGCAGCTGGCCGTGCCGCTCGGGGGGACGGCCAAGCTCACGATCCCGATCGTGCGCACTGGAGGCTTCGCGGGAGTTGTCGGCATCGGCTTCCGCGGGCTGCCCGACGGCGTGACGGCTGCCGAGGGAGCGATCGCCGCCGGGGCGGCTGAAGGAACGGTGGAGCTTGTCTGTGGCGCCGACGCCGGCACGACCGCGCGCCTCGCGACGCTTGTGCTTTCCGGGACGACAACCGCCGGCCGCCCGCTCACGCATGAAAAGCCGATTGCGGTGGCCGTGACGATGAAGCCCCGAGTGAAGATCGTGCCCGATGGCCTCGACGACGTCCGGAAAGTCCATCGGGGCACGACCTTCCGCGGTCCGCTCACGATCCATCGCCTCGAAGGATTTGCAGGGGACGTGCGGCTCCATCCGACGGCGAAGCAGCAGCGGCATCGGCAGGGAATGGATGGCGAGGAGATCGTCGTGCCGGCTGGTGCCACGCACGGCGAGTATCCGGTGTTTGTCCCGGAATGGATGGAGACGACGCGGACGAGCCGGTTCATCGTCAATGCGGCTGTCGAGGTGACCGATCCGCGCGGGGCGAAGCGGACGCTGCTCGAGCGCCAGGAGCTGCGGCTGGGAATGCTCCCCGAAGGGGCGATCATGAAGCTCGCCGGGCCGGCAGAGATCCGGCTGAAGCGCGGCGCGACGGTGGCGATCGTGCTTGAGCTGGTGCGCGGAGCGGAGTTTCGCACGCCGGCCTTCGCGGGGCCGGTGCGCCTGGAGCTGGTGCGCCAGTCGCTGCCACGGGCGTGGCGCGAGGGGAATCTCGTCACGCTCGAGCCAGTTGTGATCGAGAACGACGTCGCCGAGCACGTTCAGGCGACGCTGACGGTGAAGCTCGCCGACGATCCGCGGATTGCCGGCGAAGGGCCGATCACGATCCGGGCGACGGCGCTCGAGGAAGGGCGCTGGCCGGTCGTCAGCGAGGCGACGGTGGTGGGAATCGTGGAGTGACGGTGGCGTATACTCTCCGGCTCCTTCCGGAGCGCTCGCCATGGCCATGCTGCTCGAGCCGCGACAAAACTCCACCCGACTCCGGCAACGGGGCTCTGGGAGCTTTCTCGTTGGAAGGCTCGGCACCATCGCCTTCCTGGCAATTCTGGCCGCGGTCACGAATCTCTCCGCCGCCGAGGGCCCCGTCGACGACGGGAGTGACCACTGGGCGTTCGTGGCTCCCCAGCAGGCAGCACTGCCCCCGGTGGGGGCGAGCGGTTCGGGCCATCCGATCGATCGCTTCCTCGACGCCAAGCTCGCTGCAGCCGGCCTCGAGCCGGTGGCTGCTGCCGATCGGGCGACGCTCCTGCGGCGCGTGACGCTCGATCTGACCGGACTGCCGCCGACGCGCGACGACCTGCGGGCCTTTCTTGCCGACACCGCCCCCGATGCCTACGACCGGCTCGTCGACCGGCTCCTCGACTCCCCGGCCTACGGCGAACGATGGGGCCGGCATTGGATGGATGTGTGGCGCTATGCCGACTGGCACGGCCGCCGGCACGTGCCCGACGTCTGGAACAGCGCCCCGCAGGTGTTCCGCTGGCGCGACTGGATCGTCGCCTCGCTCAATGCCGACACCGGCTACGACGAGATGGTGCGCTCCATGCTCGCCGCCGACGAACTCCATCCGGGCGACCGCGACGCCGGCGTCGCCACCGGGTATCTCGTCCGCAATTGGTATGCCCTCAATCCCAACGATTGGATGCGGTCGACCGTCGAGCATGTCGGCAAGGCGTTTCTCGGGCTGACCACGAACTGCGCCCACTGCCACGATCACAAGTTCGACCCGTTCACCCAGGAGGATTACTTCCGGCTGCGGGCCTTCTTCGAGCCGATGGGGCTGCGGCAGGACAGGCTTCCGGGGGAGGCCGATCCGGGGCCTTTTCAACCGTATGACTACAGCGTGCTGCGGAGGGTCGAACGCCGCGGCACGGTGATGGTCTACGACCGGGCGGCCGATGCCCCGACCTGGTTCTACACCGACGGCGACGAGCGCAACCGCGACCTAGCCCGCGGGCCGGTGTCCCCGGGAGTGCCCGCCTTCCTCGCCCGTGGCCGCCAGCCGCCGATCGAGCCGATCAGCCTCCCGCCGCCGGCCTTCAATCCGATCCTCGATGAGCCCGTGGCGGCAGCCTTCCGCGCCGATGCCGTCGCAGCGATCGAGGCCGCCAATCGAGCGCTCGAGGAAGTCCATCCGCTCGGCGATGGCGTGGGGCTGGCGCGGAAGACGGCTGCGGCTGCGGCGCTCGGCCGGGCGACGGCGACGCTCGTCTCACTCGATGCCCGACTCGCCGCCGAGCGGCT
>CALQRA010000319.1 GCA_943332855.1 Candidatus Kuenenia stuttgartensis | reverse complement strand
GGACGGTCGCCTCGGCGGTGACGGTCGCATCCGGCGGCACGATCGCCCCCGGCCTCTCCGGGACCTCCCTGCTCACGGTCGGTTCCCTCGATCTCCAGAGCGGCAGTGAAGCGGCGTTTGGGATCGGCGACGGTCCCTTCGCCGGCACCGCCGGCGTCGACTACGACGCGCTCAGGATCTCCGGCGCGGTCGCGCTCGCCACGAATAATGTCACCGTCCGCCTCGACTTCGCCACCACCACCCCGTTTGCCAACGGCGAGGTGTTGCAGCTGTTCGCCTTCGAAGGGGGAACTCCGGTGGGGCACTTCTCGTCGGTCATTGCCAGCGGGATCGGGGCGTATGCGGGGGTGACGTTCTATCGTGCGGGGCCTGACGACGAGTGGATATCGACCTTCAGCACCTCCGATCAGTTCCTCCGCTTCAACGAGAGCACGGGAACGCTCCAGGTGGTGCCGGAGCCGTCGACCTGGGGGCTGCTCCTCGCCGGGAGCACCGCGGTGGCGGTCGGGGGGCTCTGGCGCCGGCGTCAAAAGATGTTGGGGATGTAGTTTCCCCCCCGGCAGCGCTTCAGGTATTCAAGCGCCGCCACCTGGCCGGTCGTCTCGAGGCGGTCGCGGTAGACCGGATCGTGAAAGCCCTCGATGTCGATGCTCCCGCGCCAACCGGCGAGGCGGAGCGCGGAGATTAGCGCCGTCCAGTCGGTGTCTCCGAAGCCGGGCGTGCGGTGGTGGACATAGGGCACGCCGCCACGGATCCCGTGCCGGCGGACGACGTCCCACCGCACCGTCGCGTCCTTCCCATGGATGTGCCAAATGCGATCGGCCCATTCCCGCAGCTGCGGGAGCGGATCGACGAAGCTGACGAGCTGATGACAGGGCTCCCATTCGAGCCCGACAACCTCGTCGGGGACCTCCGCGAACATCGCCTCCCAGGCCCGGGGGCAATGGGCGATGTTCCAGTCGCCGCTGGTCCAATCCCCCCCCTTGTCGCAATTCTCAAACGCCAGCTTCACCCCCTGGTCGGCAGCGCGCCTTGCCAGCGGCCGAAACACCGTGCCAAATCGGGGGATCGATTCCGGCACCGGCCGGCCGGGAATCCGCCCTGCGAACCCGGAAACGATCCCGCAGCCGAAGTCGGCCGCGGCGTCGATGAGGGTCTCCCAGTCGGCCACCGTCTCGGGGCTGACCAGCGGATTGCCGTAAACCCCGAGGGCGCTGATCCGCGGAGGTGGTTGGTCGGGCCCGGTGGGGTGGGAGGCGAGAACGTCGGTGAGGCGACGGGCGAGGTCGGCGAGATCGCGGCCGGCGAGGCTCTTTCCGAAGCTCACCTGGAACGACTCGAAGCCATGCGGGAGGAGCGCGGCGACCACCTCGGGAGTGCGGTCGTGGGCCGGCACAAGGGTGCCGATGCGGATGTCGTCGTGGCCGTGCATCGTGGGAACCATCGGGGAGAGGGGCGCCGCGTCGCGGCAGCGGTACACTGGACAGCATGAACAAGGCATTCTGCAAGGAGCCGGAGCAGTCGGGCCGACCGCTGTGCCCGCGCTGCGGCGCCGAGGGGCAGGTGGTGACGATGGCGACGCTCGAGGCGCACGTGTCGGCCGGCGACGCCGGAACGCTTGCCGAGCCGGTGGCCTGGTGCGATACGGAAAGCTGCCCGGTGGCCTACTTCGACAGTCTCGAGCGATCGATCGACGTCGGCCGGGCCAGCGGAATCCATTGGCCGAAGGATCCTGCCGGAGTGTTGTGTGCCTGCCATGGGCTGACGTGCGAGGATGTCGACGCCGACCTCGCCGAGGGGGAGCCGAAGCGCGTCCGCGGGATCGTCGGCCGGGCCGGCGAGCCGGGGGCCGAATGTGCCCTCCGCTCGGCCGATGGCCGCAGCTGTGTGGCCCGCGTCCAGCGCGTCTACGTGCGGCGCCTCGCCGGCGGCCGCTGACATGCGACTCCTCTCCTGGAACATCCACAAGGGGATCGGCGGCCGCGACCGCCGGTATGTCCTCCAGCGGATCATCGATTGTGTCGAGGCCGAAAATCCCGACATCGTCTGCCTCCAGGAGGTCGACCGGCTTGTCGGCCGCAGCCGTCATGACGACCAGCCGCGGTTGCTGGCGCGGTGGTTCCGCTGCCATTCGGTCTTCCAGGCCACCGTCCATGTCGGCGGCGGCACCTACGGCAACCTCGTCCTCTCGCGCTGGCCGATCACGAGCCGGCATCGGATCTCCCTCCGCCACGGGATGCGCAAGCCGCGCGGGGCGCAGCTCCTTCTCGTCGATTCCCCGGAAGGGACCTTTCACGTTGTCCACACCCATCTGGGGCTGGCGGAGCGCGAGCGGCATTGGCAGGTGGAGCGTCTCTTGGGGCACACGCTCTTCCGCTCAGCCGCGGCGCACCCCACGGTGATCGTCGGCGACTTCAACGACTGGCGGAACACGCTCCATGCCGGCGGGCTTGCCGGGGCGGGCTTCCAGCAGGTGACCAGCCCGGTGTCGCAATTCCGTTCGTTCCCCGCCTGGCTCCCCCTCGGGGCCCTCGACAAGGCTTTCGTCCGCGGGCCGCTCCTGGTCCGGCAGGCGCGGATCGTCCGCACGAGCCTCGCCCGCGTCGCCTCCGATCACCTCCCGCTGGTTGTCGACTTCCATCTGCGGCCCGAGTGACCGCCCACCGGCCACGGGGCGGGTCAAACTTCGGCAAGTGCCGCGTGGGCGGCGGCCACGGTCGCGTCGATGTCGGCATCGGTGTGGGCCGCGGAGATGAAGAGCGCTTCGTACTGGCTGCAGGGGAGGTAGATGCCACGGTCGATCATGCCCCAGAAGAAGCGGCCGTAGGCCTTCGTGTCGCTTCGGCAAGCCGTCGGCCAGTCGACGACCGGCCAGCCCTCCCCCTGCTGGAAGAACATCGTCATCATGCTGCCGCGCCGCGCGACTGACACCGGCACCCCGGCCGCGGTGGCCGCCGCGCGGAAGCCCGATTCGAGCCGCGCGCCGTGGCGTTCGAGGAGCGGATAGGGGGATTGGTCGCGCAGTTCCTCGAGGGTCGCCGTCCCGGCCGCCACGGCGAGGGGATTGCCGGAGAGTGTCCCGGCCTGGAACACCTTCCCGGCGGGAAGGACGTTGTCCATGATCTCGCGCCGACCGCCGTAGGCCCCCAGCGGAAGCCCACCGCCGACGATTTTCCCCAGCGTCGTCAGATCGGGGGTGATCCCGAGGATCTCCTGCGCCCCGCCGTACGCCAAGCGAAACCCGGTCATCACTTCGTCGAACACCAACAGCGCCCCGTGCTTTTCCGTCAGCCGCCGGGCCGCGGCGAGGAAATCGGGCGACGGGACGACGAGCCCCATGTTGCCGACGACCGGCTCGAGAATGACGGCCGCGATCTCGTCACCGCGGGCGGCGAACAGGGCCTCAAGGTGTGCGGTGGCGTTGTAGTCGAGGAGGATGGTGTCGCGCGTCGCGCCGGGGGTAACGCCAGGGGAATCGGGGACGCCGAGGGTGGCGGCCGACGACCCGGCGGCGACGAGGAGCGCATCGACGTGGCCGTGGTAATTCCCGGCGAACTTGACGATGCCGTTGCGGCCGGTGAATCCGCGTGCGAGGCGCACGGCGCTCATCGTTGCCTCGGTGCCGGAGCTCACCATCCGCACCTTCTCGATCGACGGCACCGCGGCGATGATCAGCTCAGCCAAGTGACTCTCCCCCTCGGTCGGCGCGCCGTAGCTGGTGCCCCGGGAGAGGGCCCGCTCGATCGCCGCGACGACGCGGGGATGACGGTGGCCAAGGATCATCGGGCCCCAGGAGCCGATGTAGTCGAGATACCGCAGCCCGTCGATGTCGGTGAGCCACTGGCCTTCGGCGCGCTCGAAGAAGATCGGCTCGCCGCCGACGCCGCCGAAGGCCCTGGCCGGCGAGTTGACCCCGCCGGGAAT
>CALQRA010000318.1 GCA_943332855.1 Candidatus Kuenenia stuttgartensis | reverse complement strand
CGGCAAGCGGCGTTATCGGGGTTACGACGAAGGCAAGCAACGCCAGCCGGCCGAGCGGGGCAAGCCGAATGAGCGGAGCGAGCTTGAAAAGCAGAGCAAGGCAGCGGAGCATAGACGGCACTCCCAGGGGTTTCGAGCCGGCGGAAATCGTAGCATCGATGGTTGCACTTCTTCCTCCACAAGACAAAAGCCGGGGGAAAAGACGCGTGCCTCCCGCCCAGCGGCTCGGTCGTCACAGGCCTCCACCCTCACAAAATCTCTCAAAGGCAAGCATCGTTCCAAGGGCAGCTAGCAGCGCTCGTCGCACCTTTAACGCAGTGGTCGCGGGACATCGGCAACTGATAATCAGACGTCCAGAGACTCAGAAAACGACTCGGCCCACGGCCTGCTAGTTCGACTTTTGCAGTTTACGCGGCCAGTGCGACGACGTTTTCCAGGAGCGTGGCGAGTTTTCGGGCACCCCGGCCTCGGAGGGCCATCTTCGAAACCTCCATCCTGACGGAAAGTCGTCGGAGTGTGGCGAGCATGTCGGCGAACGAGGGTTCGGACTTCGAGGCGTACCACGGGCAGTCGAGCGGCCGCCAATGACGGAAGCCTTCGGCGACAAACCAGAGCACGACGAGGGAGTGGAGGAGCATGCCGAGCGGCGCGGTGCGCTCGACCGATGCCTTGGTCCAGCCCTGCGGCTCCTCGACGCCGAGGTGCTGCTTGGAGTCGCGGAAGGTGACCTCGACGCTCCAGCGCATCGCGTACCAGGTGACGACCTGCTCGGCGGTGGCATCGTGCCGCGTGGAATAGAACGCCTCTCTTCCCCGACCTCCTCCAATTGCCTCGCTCGCCACGACGCGCAGCGGCCTGTCCGGTGCCGCAAAGACGTGGGCGATGGCATCATTCATGCGGGCTTGGTGCCTGCGACCATAGATCGACACGGCGATCCTGCGGCAGCGTCCTTCGAGCATCGCTCCGGGCGACGGCAGACGAAGGCCACGCTTGCGTGGCCTGCCATTCGTGCCTTCGCATCGCGGAGGCGTGGCGTCGTAGATGCGTGCGGTGAGCAGCAGCCGACTCGTCAGGTCGCAATTCTCCGGCAGGTGGCAGAGCACGCTCTGGCCGCCGTAAGCGCTATCAGCCACGACATGAAATCGCCTTGTTTTCTCGTCTCCACAGAGGATCTTGAGCATCTCGACGGCAAGCTGCGGTTTGGTGCGGTAGGAGCGGCGGTGCTTCGCCGCACTCTTCCGATTGAGATAGAGCCGGAAGAGAAGCGGCAGGAAGGTGTGGTGGCCTGGACGGAACGGCAACTCCACGATCACTCCCAGCACGACCCAACTGTGGCCCCAGCGCAGGAACGCCAGACTGCGCGTGGAGGAGAGCGGGTCATGGTGCATGCCCGTGCCGAAGATCTTCAGTCCGCGCTTGCGGGCCAGCGTGTCGTCGAGGCCGAGCATTACGATGTCCCCGAGCAGAGGCTTCGCCATCTCAAAGACCGCCAGGCCGAGGGCGTCGATCGACCAGCGAGCGGTGCTGAAAACCCGGTGGTAGGAGGAGAAGTGCTTCGTGGCCGACGGACCGGCCGCCAGGATCATCCGCGTGACCGTGCCCCGACCTGAGAGAACCCAGCCAGTCACGATCGTGACCAGGCTCGCGAACGTCGGGGCCGTGGTCACGGCCCCCAGTCCTTGCAGGAACCGCTGGAATCCAGGTAGAAGGTCCATGGTGAGCCTCTTTGCGCATGTGGGTGGATGTGAAGACCCAACCACTGTGCGGGAGGCTCACTTTTTTCCCGAGGCCAGTTTTTCGGCCGAAAAAACTGCAAAAGTCGAAGCTAGGGGTGTTTACGCCGGAAAACCTTCGCTCCTTGCCCCTCCTCGCTCCGGCAACCATGCTCGCAGATTCCCCTCCCGCCCGCGTTCCCCGCCCCGGCACCCCCCATGGCCACCGTCGACGCGCCCACCCCCGCCCCCCAGATTGCCGTCACCCGGATCGAGTCGGAGCCGTTCGCGGAGCACAGCTATCTGCTGACCGCAGCCGGGAGCCGCGACTGTGTCGTCATCGATCCGGGATTCGAACCGGACGCGATCCTCGAGGCGATCGAAGCGCAGGGGCTCGTGCCCCGGGCGATCCTGATCACGCACGGCCACTCTGACCACATCGCCGGCAACGGGACGTTGCGTGAGGCTTTCCCCGGACTGCCGATCGTCGTCGGCCGCGGCGACGCCTCGAAACTCGTCGATCCGATGGGGAATCTGTCCGGATTGTTCGGCCTCCCGATCACCAGCCCCCCCGCCGACCGACTCCTCGACGACGAGGAGTCGTTTTCCGTCGCCGGGCTCTCCTTCCGGGTGCTGGAGATCCCCGGCCATTCCTCGGGGCATGTCGTGTTCCTCGTCGAGGGCTGCACGCCGCCGGTCGTGTTCGGGGGGGATGTGCTGTTCCGGGAAGGCATCGGCCGGACCGACTTCCCGGACGGCGACTTCGCCGCCCTGGCCAGCGGGATCCGCCGGAGGCTCTACACGCTCCCCGCCGCGACGGTCGTCTTTCCGGGGCATGGCCCCGAAACCACCGTCGGGCACGAGCGCAGCCACAATCCGTTCGTGCCCGTCGCACCTTCTGGGCCAGGATCAGACCGGGCCGATTGACCCCCACCGCACCGACGATCGACAATTGACCAGATGCTCTATCAAGCCGAACCGATGCCCGTCGACGTCGCCTCACCCCGTCGTGCCGTTCCCGGCCGCACCGCCGTCTGCCGCGCTGCCGGATTGACGCTCGCGGCGCTGGCGCGGTTGCTGTCGGGGGCGAGCGTGCGCTGGATCGCCTGTCAGCCCGACACCTGCCAGCGGTTCTACTTCGCCAACCACACCAGCCACCTCGACGCCCTCCTCATCTGGTCGTCGCTCCCCCAGCCGGTGCGCGAGTTGACTCGGCCGGTGGCCGCCAAGGATTACTGGTCGCGCGGGGTGCTGCGGCGCTGGCTTGCCGAGGAGGTGTTCGACGCGCTTCTGATTGACCGCACCGACATCAAGGTCCACCAGAGCCCCGTCGACCTGATGCTTCGCGAGATCGGCGGGACGCGCTCGCTGATCGTCTTTCCGGAGGGGAGCCGGAGCGTTACGGGCGATCTGGGGGAGTTTAAGAGCGGCCTCTACTACCTCGCCAAGAAGCGCCCCGACATCGAACTCGTGCCGGTCCACATCGACAACCTCAACCGGATCCTCCCCCGCGGCGAGTTTCTCCCCGTTCCCCTCCTCTCCTGCATCAGCTTCGGGCCGCCGATGTGGCTGGAGCATGGCGAGGCGAAGGCCAATTTCCTCGCCCGCGCGCGGAAGGCCGTGCAGGCGCTGAAGGAATAAACGCCCTGCCATGAACGACATCCGCACGATCGCCCTCATCGCCGGGGTTCTCCTCCTCCTCCTCGTGGCCACCGCCGTCGGGCAGTTCCTCGCCCGCAACCCCGATCGCAGCCTCAATCCCGCCGCGGTGAACGCCTTCAACCTCCGGCTGCGGGGGTGGTGGATCATCTGCACCGTCCTCGCCGCGGCCTTCTGGCTGGGGACGACGACGACGGTGGTCCTCTGCGGCCTGGTGTCGTTTTGGGCCCTGCGGGAGTTCATCACGCTCACCCCCACGCGCAAGGGCGACCACCGGGCGCTGTTTTGGGTCTTCTTCCTGTTCACGCCGCTCCATTACGTTCTCGTGGCCTACAACCGCTACGACTTGTTTAGCGTCTTCCTTCCCCTCTACGGCACGCTCTTCGTGCTCGCCCGGGTGGCCATGGCGGGCGACTACAAGCGCTTCCTCGAGCGGACGGCGAAGATCCAGGCCGGTCTGGTCGTCTGCGTCTACTGCCTCTCGTTCGCCGCGGCGCTGCTCCATGTGAGGATCCGCGGGCAGGATCCGGCCAACAGCGGCGCCAATTTCCGGCTGCTCTTCTT
>CALQRA010000317.1 GCA_943332855.1 Candidatus Kuenenia stuttgartensis | reverse complement strand
GCGGGCGCTGATGATCCGCACTTCGTCGTCGCCGTCCGCATGAATCACCACAAGCAGCCGACCGGCTGTCGACGTGCCCATGGTCACAAACCGCTCCTCGGCACGCGAATGCTCCGGATCAATCGCAGTCAATGATAGCGGATCGCCAAACACGGTCATTGCCTCCGGGAACATCGTCAGCGGAGCGGGATGAAGACGACCTGATTGAACAACTCATCGTCAGCCAAGCCGACCAGGCACAACTCGACGTCCTCGACGAAGATCCCGATCGGCATCCCTTGCCTCGCGAAAATCACGCCACGGGACGCCCGGCCCTCTCGCCGCCAACGGGGAACGATTTCGAGAAAGTCGGCATCCTGGGTCACGAGCACCCGCTCCTGCGCGGAGGACTGCTCCAAGAGCGACTCGTCGTCCGACAGCGATAGCCCTTCCTCCTGGGCCGTAATCACATCGATGCCTCGACGACGCAGGGCTTCGGCAACTGCCAGCGGTACATGAACGTCGAGAAGAGCGCGATGCGGCACGGAATCGAGCCCCGACTATCGCCCGCCGGTTGCCTTCGAAGCGCGCCGATCCAGCAACTCGGTCCGCAACACGGTCGGCGAGGGCCGCTCGGCTTCCACCTCCTGCCCCGTCGCATCGATCGCAGCGAGGATGGCGTCGTGATGGTCGTGAAAGTAGGCCAGCGCCGCGTAGACCTCGGCCGGCGCCAGATCGGAATGCTGGCGGAGCAATTCCTCGGCAGTCCACCCGAGAAAATGATGCTCGGCTGCCAAGTGCGCGACGGTGTACCGCGTGGTCCCCACGCACATCCGCCCGCGGGAATCCGCCGTAAGGTGGGGATAGACGTCAGCAGTTGCCATCGACACGGTCGCTCCGCCGGAAGTGCCTACGTGCCAGGAAGTGCATGCGTGCTGATGTCGCCCGCCGACACGGAGAGTGTACGCATGTATCGCCTTCACGTCAACGCCGCGAACAGCCCCCTTGCAGGGCAATCGAAACGGGCTGCTGAAAAAGGTGCCCGCAACCTGTTCACTTTTCACCCCTGCCAACGCCGTGCAAGCCCTTTCTCCCATTCGACTTACAGCCACTCCCGCCAGCCTGAAAAGGCCCCCGGGCGAAACATCGAAGAATCGGTCGGTTTAAGAAAACACCTCGGGGACGGCTACTTACCTGTAGGCGAAGGCTCTGGAGAGACGCCGTCTCACCGGTCTTCGCTCGTTGGCTCCCGTGCCGCAGCCCGGAAGCGGCGGGGAGAAGCCCCCCGTGATGAAGACAGCGAAAGGATTCCCTGTATGACCAAGCAGACCCCCGAGCCCGCCGCCCCGAAGCGGATGTCGCTCGCCCAGAAAATCGCCCTCGCCAGTGGAGCAGGCGCTGCCATCACCGGCATCGTTGCTCCGCAGTCGGCCGAGGCGACGCCGATCCAGTCGACCACGCTGCCACTCTCGCCGCCGGCGACCGCGGGCACCACTTCGTGGGACATTGACGGCGACGGTACGGAAGATTTTCAACTGCGAAACCTTGGCGGCAACGCCGCGTCGTTCGGAAATGTCGGGGCTGCTCCCTCCCTCGCCCGGTTCGTCGTGACCAACGCCATTACCGAGAGCGGCTTCGCCAAACTGAGTGCCGGGTTCAATATTAGCGCCACCATGCCAGGATTCATTTTTTTCCCTGATAACGAGTTTAACTCGATGACGCGCTTCGGGAACATCGGCAACGCCGCCGCCTCCAACGGCTGGACCCTGGGCGACATCGGCTACTTCGGATTCAAGTTCACAAACTCGAGCGGCGTTCACTACGGCTGGGGGACGATCAACTTCCACGGGGTAACCGGGGGCTTTGTCCAAGGCCAGGGCTTCACGCTCACCGAGGCCTACTACAACGGCATCGCTGGTGCGCCGATCGCCGTCGGTGACACCGGTTCCACTGCCGTTCCCGAGATCGACCCCGCCTCGGCCGGGAGCGTCATGTCGCTCGTGATCGGGTCGCTTGCCATGCTCGAACGCCGCCGCAAGCTCCGCGGCAGCGCCGCCGAAACCCCCGCCTGACGACGGCCGGGCCCCGGCGGCGGTGGACAAAAATCCTCCGCCGCCGGGAGCGGCGCGGACAAAAAAGGTGGCTGGCACCCGTTCACTTTTCACCCCTGCCAACGCTGCGCAAACCCTTTCCCTCGTTCGACTTGCAGCCACTCCCACCAGCCTGAAAAGGCCCCCGGGCGGAAAATCGAAGAATCGGTCGGTGTCAGGTTTTGGCTCGGGGACGGCTAGTTACCAGTAGGCGAAGGCTCTGGAGAGACGCCGTCTCACCAGCCTTCGCTCGTTGGCTCCCGTGCCGCAGCCCGGAAGCGGCGGGGAGAAGCCCCCCGTGATGAAGACAGCGAAAGGATTCCCTGTATGACCAAGCAGACCCCCGAGCCCGCCGCCCCGAAGCGGATGTCGCTCTCGCAGAAACTCGCCCTCGCCAGTGGAGCAGGCGCTGCCATCACCGGCATCGTTGCTCCGCAGTCAGCGGACGCGGTGCCGATCCAGTCGACTACGCTGCCGCTGTCGCCGCCTGCATCAAACGGATACGGTTACTGGGATGTTGATGGCGACGGGACGAACGACTTCCGACTACATAACAGAAGTGGAACTCTAGCTCGACTCACGGACCAGGGGCCCGCCCGGTTTGTATCGCCAGTCGATGCAACTACCGACGGCTTTGCCAAACTCAATACCGGGTTTAACGTTGGCGGCGCCCTGGTGGCAGGCTACAAGTTTCCCAGTGGTTCTTCATCCGATATCTCCATGACCATCGGGGGTGCCATCGGCAGGACCGTTAGTGAACAAGGCTGGTCCATCGGCAACACCGGCTATTTCGGGTTTAAATTCTCGAACGCGAGTGGCGTTCACTATGGTTGGGGGCAGGCTAGCTTCACCGGAACGCCGGGCCAGGGCTTCACGCTCACCGAGGCCTACTACAACGGCGTCGCTGGTGCGCCGATCGCCGTCGGTGACACCGGTGCCTCCGCCGTTCCCGAGATCGACCCGGCCTCGGCCGGGAGCGTGATGTCGCTCGTGATCGGGTCGCTCGCCATGCTCGAACGCCGCCGGAAGCTCCGTGCGGCCGATGCCTCCCCCACCGCTGTTTCGGCCTGATCGCCATGGAAAAGAAACGTCGCGTCCTTCTCGTCGGCTGGGATGCGGCGGACTGGAAAGTGATCTCACCCCTGGTCGACATGGGGCTCATGCCCCATGTCGGCCGGCTGGTGGAGAACGGCGTGATGGGAAATCTCGCCACGCTCCAGCCCCCGCTCTCGCCGATGCTCTGGACGAGCATCGCCACCGGCAAGCGCCCCCTCAAGCACGGCATCCACGGCTTCTCCGAGCCCGATCCCCATTCGGGCGGCGTCCGGCCGATCACGAATCTCTCCCGAAAAACGAAGGCCGTCTGGAATATCCTCAATCAGACCGGCCACACCTCGCTCGTCGTCGGCTGGTGGCCGAGTGCCCCCGCCGAGCCGATCCGCGGCGCGATGGTGTCCAACCACTTCCAGCAGGCGGTCGCCCCGCTCGGCAAGCCCTGGCCTTTGCGAGCAGGCACCGTCCACCCACCGGAGTTTGCCGCCGATCTCTCCCACCAGCGCCTCCATCCCCATGAGTTCGACGGCGATCTGCTGCGGCACTTCATTCCCAAGGCCCCGGAGATCGATCAGGAAAAAGACAAGCGGCTCGGCACGCTCGCCAAGCTGATCGCCGAATGCACCGGGATCCACTGGGGGGCGATGCACCTCTTCGAGAAAGTGCCCGACTGGGATTTTGCGGCCGTCTATTTTGACGCCATCGACCACTTCAGCCATGGCTTCATGCAGTATCACCCCCCCAAACTCGAGTGGGTGAGCGAGCGCGACTTCGAGCTTTACAAAGACGTCGTCAACTCGGCTTACTGCTATCACGATCTCATGCTTGGCAGG
>CALQRA010000316.1 GCA_943332855.1 Candidatus Kuenenia stuttgartensis | reverse complement strand
TCGGCCCAACCTGGTCGACGTCAGGGGAGACGCCCGTGGCCTGGGCAGAAAAAGAGAGAGGTTGGCCGAAGGGATCGGTGCCGCCGACGCCGACATCCTCGCTCGCCGGCCGGACATTGATGTTGTAGAAGCCGGCGTCGTAGATCGCCCTCCCATCCCGCATGAACATCCGCTCGATAAGCTCGTACCTGGAGACATCGCTCTGGCTGGCGAGCTCCTCGAGGTAGCGAATCGAAGCGCCGGTGAACTCGGGGCCGGAGTGGCAGTTGATGCACTGCCCCTCGTGGATAAATAGCGACAGCCCCAGCCTCTGGCGGGCGTCGAGCGCGGTGTCGTCCCCCTCCATGAAACGGTCAAAGGGGGTCTGGTCGGAGACGAGCGTTCGCTCGTACATCATCACGGCCAGGCCAAAGAAGAGGGAGAAGTTCGCCTCGGTCTGCGTGTAGGCGATGCCGTTGACGAGCACGGGCGAGCCGGGGGCGGCCCACCACTCGGGGGTAAAGGCCTGCTGGATGAGATCCTGATACTTGACCTTCAATCCCTTCTTGAGTGCCGCCGGCGTCGACAAAGCATGGGCACCGAGGACGCTGTCGGCGGCCGAGACATCTTGGAGCGCCAGCGGCGTGGAGCCGAGGAGCTTCCGGCCGAGGGTGCGGAAATCACGGCTCTGGGCCGACATCTCCATGACGCTCAAGGCCGGCCCCACGGCCTGCGACGCCAGGCTCGCGTTGTCGATGGCGACACGCACCTCGGTGAGCTTGCCGCCAGCAAACTTCATCACGCGGGCGTCCGGATCACGATTTCCAAACGGCGTCACGCCATTGAAGATGAAATTGGCCCGGCCGTCCCAGAAATTGCGGTGGGTAAAGATCGCGTTGATCGTTGTCGGCGTGTTGCGGGGTTCGTTGCGACGGACGTTGAGATTCTTTCCGCGGACAGACGCAGAAAATCCGAGCGTATCGGGCGTGGCGGAGTCGAGGACCTCCGGAACGGTGACTCGCTTCGGGGTCGTCGGGTTTGGAACGATCCGCTCGAGGGCGTCCGACGAAGGAATCTCGCCTCTGGCGACCATCTCCCGGATCGTGGTCACGTCCATCGTCGGTGACCTTCGCTTCGGACGAGGGACGACCTGGGGGCCGAGCTTTGTCAGCATGGCGTCGAGGACGCCGGCCGAGGAGACCACGTCGTCGCTGTCGAGCTTGACGTTGGCGCCGAGGTAATGCTTCGTGGCGTCGAGCTTCTGGTGGAGGGGGAAGTCTTCCCGCTTGAGTTGGTAGTTGACGCCGCCGCTTGAGATACCCGAGGGGAGCGGATCGAACTTCCCGTTGCCACCGAGGATTCCCGGCGAGATCTGGTGCTTCGTCCGCCGGTCGGCGCCAGCGTGAAAGTGGCAGCTCGCGCACGCCATCCCATCGCTGCCGACCTGCTGCTCCCAGAAGAATGCCTTCCCGAGGGCGATCGCCGCGCGCTGATCCTTGATGTAAAGGCCGATGTCGCTGGGGATCGGCACGGCGACGGTCTTGAGCGAGTTGAGCCGGAAATACTTTGCCTCGGCCCTCAGGCCGCTCGGATCGATGGCGGGATCGGCGCGCAGTGGAGGGGGCGCTTGAACGAGGCCGAAGCGGGCGATGAATCCCCCTTCCGGAAAAGCGCCTCCGCCGAATCCGGGGAATTGCCCCGCCGCCCCGCGGGATCCGGCGACCACCACGATGCCAGCGGTCACAAGGATCGCCGAGCCGACGAGCAGCCGGATCACGGCACGCTGACGGATCGCACGGCCGCTGGAACAGTCTCGTGGTGGCATGGGGACTCTCTCGTCGCTCGGGGGAAAGAGCCGGGGGCAGCGACGAACGACTACCGAAGGGAGGCCGACGAAAGGCCGCCGACGGCTTTCGATGCACGACGTTGTAGCGAGCCTGCGAGCGAGCCGAGCCGAACCTGAAGGCAATTCAAGTTCGCTTGGCATTATCGCGCGGAAAGATAACACGACCGTGATCAACATGGCCGGTCTGTAAGGAGGAGCCATGCGAAAGTTAACGGACAGACATCTGTTCGCCTGAGTGCGATCGAGCGATCCGATTCTCGGTGGGGTGAGAGTTTGTCTTGCGCTGCCGAAAGGAATCGCCCGGTTGTGCGGTAACAACTTCGACAGGAAGTGGGTCGCGCTCGGCACCGCGCGAACCCTTGTGACAAAGCAAGGCGATGTGCGTTTCGTGTTCGGCTCTGGCATCGATAAGCTCCTGGCCAGGAATGCATCGAGATGACTTCCATCAGCCACACCCTCGCGGCCTGCTCGCGGGGAAGGAGCTTCTGTCATGGGCCTTTTCGATCGACGCACCGTTTCCGGGCGATGTCGCTGTGGGGCTCGCCCGCGCGCGGAATCGCACGTCCGGGTTGAATCGCGTTTGGGGGTGGAGGAGCTCGAGGGGCGGATCGTGCTGGCGGCCGGGATCAGCTTCGATGCCAAGCAGGGTGTGCTCTCGCTTCTGGGAACGGAGCGAAACGACGTCGCGACGATCTCGATTCAAGGGACAAAGGTCGTCGCCGATCTGAAGACACCGTCAGCGACCTACCGCAAGCTTTTCACCGCCTCGGCCGTGAAAACGATCACGTTCACCGCCCTCGGTGGGGATGACTCCTTTACGAACAACTCTGGCATCGCCAGCAAGGTGGACGGCGGGAAGGGATCCGACACACTCATCGGGGGCGACGGGAAGGATCAGCTCATCGGCGGGGACGGAAACGATCAGCTTTTTGGGCGCGGGGGCGATGACACGCTCACCGGTTTGGCGGGGGACGACTCGATTGAGGGTGGGGACGGGAAAGACACGGCAGGGGGTGGCCCCGGGATCGACACGCTTCTCGGCGGCGTCGGCGACGACACCTTGAGCGGCGGCGACGATGGGGATCTCCTCGACGGCGGCGACGGCACCGACTATGTCGGCGGCGGGAAGGGGGATGACCAACTCTACGGCGGCGCCGGCGGCGATCATCTCGTCGGCAGCCAGGGGGACGACAAGCTCTGGGGCGGAGCGGGCAACGACAAGCTCGACGGCGGGCCGAATGTCGACGTTCTCGACGGCGACGACGGAAACGACATCCTCAATGGCGGGGATGGCGTCGATCATCTCCTCGGCGGCCCCGGCAGCGACTGGCTCGACGGCGGTGCCGGGGATGACAATGTCGACGGCGAGGCGGGGGACGACGTCGAGTACGGCGGCGCCGGCATCGACGAAGTCGACGGTGGCTTCGGCAACGATGTCATCCATGGGGGGCCTGGCGACGATCAGATGATCGGGGGCCCGGGGGATGACTCGCTCTACGGCGATGCCGGCGACGACCAACTCGACGGCAACGATGGGAATGACAAGATTTGGGGAGGGGGGGGCAACGACGACAACTTCGACGATCAGTCGCTCCTCGACGACGGCTCCGAGGATGCCGGCGATAACCTTCCCAGCGGCGGCGGCAATCAAGCGAGCGAGGGCACCGCGGCCGCCTCAGCCGGAGCGATCAAGTTCGGCACCGATGGCACAGCGACGATCGTCGGCACATCAGGGCACAGGGCCGACAAGCAGTATTTCGCCTTCACGGCTGCCGCATCTGGCACCCTTGCCGTGAGCGTGGCCAAGGACGCCTCGGGGCGGTATGCCGAGCTCGAGATCGAGGATCCGACCGTCTCGCGCTCGCTTCTGGAACTCCGGCCGCGGAGCGACGCCACGAGCTCCGGTCGGATCAGCGTCACCAAGGGGCATCGCTACGTGTTTGAGTTCCGCTCGCAAAACATGGACGCGGTGGCCTTCGTGAGCCGGATAGCACTTTTGTCGTGATCGGTCTTGAGCCGGCTGTGTGGGATCGCCGCGGTTGATGGCTACTGTCCCCTTCCAGGAATGCGAATCAATGGTCCGCTCGCTTCTTTTCTCCTTGGCCGGAAGTGCCCTCATGGCAGCCGTCCTGGCAACG
>CALQRA010000315.1 GCA_943332855.1 Candidatus Kuenenia stuttgartensis | reverse complement strand
GAGGAGGGCGACGAGGACGAGGCCGACGAACTTCCCGAGAACGAATTGCCACCGGGTCAGCGGCTTGGAGAGGACCGTGAGGGCCGTCCGGCCTTCGATCTCATCGGCCACCGCGACGCTCGCCGTCCAGACCACAACCAACAGCGCGAGGACCTTGATGAGGGTCAGGCTGCTGTCCTTGAGCATCTTCACGTCTTCGCCGAACGTGTTGTAGGGGATGACGATGAACGCCAGCAGCAGCACCGCTCCGAGGATCAGCGCTACGGCGAACACCGGCTGGCCGATCGCCTCCTTTGTGGTCGCCGAGGCGACCGCGGCCATCCGCCGGGGGATGAGCCGAAAGAGGGCGTAGGCCAACGCGATCGAAAGGATGGTGATCGTCGTCCAGGGGAGGATCCCCACCTGAGGGTTCTCCGGCACGAGCCGGGCGCGGACGGTGAGGTCGACCGGGGCGGTGCCGGCGTTGCTGACCTCGATCCGCGCCTTTTGGCCGATGAAGGGATTCGGCTTGTTGGTCTCGTCGCCCCGCTTCCACTCCCACGATGTGCCGGGGAGGACCTCGATGTCGGCTTGCTTGGCCAGCGCGAAGCCCTCGATCGGCTGCTGCGTGCGGACGATGAGCGCCTGGGCGGCGTCGAAGCCGAGCGTCTCGATCTCTTGCGGCCGGAGGTTGAGCTCAAACTCCTCGAGCGTGGCGCCGGCCGGGATCGACAGGCGCTGCTCGAAACGGTCGGCCGACGACAGCCGCGCCAGCGAGCGGCCGATTTGCGCCAGCGGCACCAGCGGGGTGAAGGCGAGGGCCACCGCCGACAGCGACAGCAGGAGCCAAGCGAACGGGCCGGCGAAGCCGTCGCCTAGGCTGGAGCGGGCCTCGGCGGCAGCGCGCGGCTGCACGACCCGCAAGCCCGCCCAGACGAGGAGAATCACGGCCAGGGAAATCAGCGCCCCGGTGCCCAGCAACCAGATCGGGGGAAGGGCGATCAACCAGCGGTTGGCGAAGAGTGGCGTCATGGAAAGTGGCAGCAGCGGAGGTCGGGCGGGGCGGGTGAAAGCTGGTCGGCCGGCTGGCCGCGGGGACAGATCGGGGATTGTACGGGCGTCGGGCTCGGCCGGTTCCCCGGGAGGGCGGTCGTCAGTTCCCTCGGCGACTATTGTGCCTCGGAAGCGGGCTCCAGTGAAGGATCGAGCGGCAGCGGGCCGGCAAGGACCGTCGCCCCGGTCCCGTGGAGGGGCCAGCGGGCGAGGACCCGGTGGACGTCGTCGAGCGACAGGCCCTCGATCTTCCGCAGGTCGTCGGCCACGGAACGGTAATCCCCCGAGTGGGCCCACTCCGGGCCGACGTCGAAGAGGCGGCGGCGGGGGCGTTCCCCAAGGAGCACCCACCGTCCGGCGAGCTTGTTGCGGTTTTGCTCGACCTCGCGTCGATCGAGCCCCTGCTCGGCCGCCTGCCGGTAGATCGTGTCGATCATCGCCAGCAGCTCCCCGGCATCCTCCGGATCGCAGGAGAGCTGAGTGGCAAACAGGCCGGCATCGAGGAAGTCTTGGTGGTGGCAGGAGGCCTGTTCGGCCCGGCCGGTGTCGACCATCGCCCAGTAGAGGCGGCTGCCGGAGGTGTCGCCGAGGATCGCCGCGAGGAGTTTGGCGGCAAAGCGGTCGTCGTCGTCGCCGGCCGGGCCGCGCGACATCCGTACGGCATACTCAAGCGTCGACGTCGGGCGGGTGATGCACTCGAGCGTGGCGCTCCCGGTCGTCTGCGCGTCGAGCGGGGCGCGGCGCGGCGGGATCGCAATCGGCTCCCAGTCGCCGCACCACTGCCGGGCCGAGGCGACCAGTGCCTTGAAGTCGACGGCGCCGGTGGCGCAGAGGACGATGTTCGCCGGCGAGTAGCGGCGACGGTGGTAGTCGCACATCGCCTCGACGGGCATTCGCTCGATCGACTCGACCGTCCCCAGCACACCTCGCGCCAGCGGATGCCGACCGAAGAACGTCGCTCGGCAGCGGTCGTCGGCGCCGAACGGCGGCTGGTCGTCGTACATCCGGATCTCTTCCAGGATGACGAGCTTCTCGGTGTCGAAATCCTCCTCGCGCAGGGCGGGGCGCATCATCCGCGCCAACAGCGCCGTCACCTCGAGCTGCTGCTCGGGGAGGACCGCCGCGTGGTAGACGGTGTCTTCTTCGCTGGTGAACGCGTTGGCGCTGGCCCCCATCCAGTCGAAGCGACGGTTGATCTCGTCGGCGGAAAGGTCGTGCGTCCCCTTGAAGACCATGTGCTCGAGGAAGTGACTGACGCCCCACTCGGCGTCGGTCTCGTCGCGGGCGCCGGTCTTCACGAAGAAGCCGATGCTCGTGGAGAGGGCCGTGTCGGTCACCTCCGCGATCACATCGAGCCCGTTGGGGAGACGCTCATGCAGAAACTTCACGCGGCACCTCCAGCGGTTCCTTACCCAGCGACACGATCGTCAGTCCGGCGGGACGGTTTTCCGCCAGCCAGCCCTCCACCGAGGCCACATTGAGCCGATCATAACGGGCGAGCTCGTCGGCGAGGCTCCGCACCGTCCCGAGGTGGTACCACTGGCGGGCGATCCAGGCCGCCCGCGCCGCGCTCGATTCCTGCTGCATCACCAGCGCGCTTTTCGCCCGTGACTTCACCCGGTCGAGCTCCGCCTCCTCGATCGTGCCGGGGAGGCGGTCGATTTCGGCGAGCATGACGTCGAGGGTCTCCTGCGCCCGGGCCGCCGACGTGCCGGAGTAGCAGATCGCCGAGGCGCAGTCGCGAAGCGTGTGGTAGCCGGCCGAGACGCTGTAGCACAGCCCGCGGCGCTCTCGGACCTCCGAAAACAGCCGGGAGCTCGAACCGCCGCCGAGCACCGACAGCGCCGCCGAGGCCTCGTAGGAATCGTCGTGGCGGTAGGGGGGAACCGACCAGGCCAGGGCGATGTGGGTCTGCTGGGAGTCGTGGGAGACGTGCCGAACGCGCTCGCCGCGGCTCAGAATTGGAACGGTCGACGGGTCGTCGGTCTGCCAGTCGCCGAACAGGGCCGACACGCGCTCGACGAAGTCGTTCCAGTCGATCCTTCCGGCGACCGCGATGATCATCTCCCGCGGCACGACATGCGCTGCGACGAACGAACGGACGTCGTCGATCCCGATTGCCTCGACATCGGCACTGATTCCCTCGGAGGGCATGCCGAGGGGATGCGGGTAGTGGAGCTGTCGGAGGGCCGACATGGCACGGTGGGCCGGATCATCCTCGGTGCCGGCGAGGTTTTGCAGGACCATCTGCAGGGCGTTGTCGAGCTCATCGTCGGGGAGGCTCGGGCGGCGGAGAATGTCGGCGTAGATCGGCAGAGCCGTGGGAAGCTGCCGGGCCACCATGGCACCGGCGAAGCTCGAATGGCTTGTCGACACCGACTGCGCCCATTGGATCCCGGAGCCCTCGAGGACCTCGACGATCTCGCGGCTGGTGCGGTCGCCGGCGCCGCGGAGCATCATCTCGCCGGAGAGCGTCGCCAGGCCACAGCGGCCGGGGCCGTCATGAATGGCGCCGGCGGGGGTGTGGAAGGCCACGGCCACCGACTCCAGGCCGGGGAGATCCTCACCCAGAAGGATGATGCCGTTGTCGAGCGTGGCGGAGTGGAGGGTTTGTTTCACGGTCTCGGGCGGATGGGGATGGGGGCAGCGGAGGCGGATGGAAGCGAGCGGAGGCGGATGAAAGCGAGCGGGACGCGCGAAAGAGGAGCCGCTCGGACCACCGTCGGTCCCCCGGCCACCCCCCACTCTCGGCCCCGCGGTCGGCGCCGCCGACCGAGAGCCCCTCAAGAATAGCAGCCTGCGAAAAACGTGCGGAAAAGGTCAAAGCCGGGGCCGGGCGGAGGGTCAGAGGAGGGCCGGCTCCCGCTCGTTGAACTGCCCGGCCGCGCCGCCAATAACCTTGTAGATCGTCTTGGCACGGCGGAAACCGAG
>CALQRA010000314.1 GCA_943332855.1 Candidatus Kuenenia stuttgartensis | reverse complement strand
GCGCCGAGGCGAAGTCGATCAAGCGAGCCAAGCGCCGACTGGGGCGGAAGTAGGCCCCACAGCCTCCAGCCCCGGTCTCACCCCGGCCTTTCTGGCCCCGGCAAGGGGATGGGTGTGGTGGGCGCACACTGACGGGCCGAGGCGGCCGGTGGAGAGCGTGCCGACGTGGGAGACTTTGGGAAGCATCCGCAAGGCTCGAAAAGGCCTCGGGGCGGGGGCCGACAAGGCGCTCCTCGAGCAGTTTGTGGCGCTTGGCTACATCGACGAGATCCCCGATGACCCCGGCCAGGCGGCCGCCGAGACCAACCGGGAAAACGACTGGAACATCGCCCGGGCCTGCATGTACGGACAGCGCTATGAACAGGCGCTGCCGCTGCTCGAAAACTGTTTTCATGCGGCCCCGTTCCGCACCGACTATGCCCAGGTGCTCGCCACCTGCCAGATGCAGCTCGGCCTCCTCGACGAGGCCGATGCCACCGTCGCGAAAGCTGCCGAAACCTTCGGCCGCACCGAGCAGGCCGATCTTGTCCGGGCGTCGATCGCGATCCAGAAAGAAGATTTTCACGCGGCGCTCGAGGCGCTCGAGCGCGTTCGGGAAAAAAGCCCGGGTGAAGTGCAGCTCCAGTTGATGCTCGCGCAGAGTTATCAGGCGCTGCGGCGCTTCAGCGACGCTGAGACTGCCGCCCGCGCCGTCCTCACGGCCGACCCGCACAACGCCCAGGCGTTTTTGGTGCTCGCCCGCGGCTTTCTCCACGCCGGCCGGGCCGAAGAGGCCGCCGACGCGGCCGCCGAGTGCATCGGCCTCCAGTTCGGCAATCCGCAGGGGCATTTTCTGTTGGGGGCGGCGCTCGCGAGCCAGGAGCAGTTCGAAGAGGCGGTGCGGCCGCTCGAGAACTGTCTCACCCTCGCGCCCACGTTTCTCCGCGCCCAGCGGCTTCTGGCGCGCGTCTATCGCCGGCTGGGTCAACGGGACCGGGCGGCCGTGTGTGAGTCGCAGGCCTTCACGGCCCTCCACGACCTCCGCCAGGAGCAGGCGGCCGCGGAAGCAGCCGTGCGCGAGCAGGCTGGGGCGAGAGCCGCTGTCCGCGCCGAAGCGGATCGGATCCGGCAGATTGAAATTGACCGCCAGAAGGCGGAATACGACGCGATCGAGCCCAAGGACTTTTTGATCGTGTCGGGGCTCCCCCGGTCGGGGACGTCGCTGATGATGCAGATCCTTCGCGCCGGCGGGATCGAGCCGCTCACCGACGCCAAGCGCGCCGCCGACGAAGACAACCCCGAAGGCTACTGGGAGTGGGACGACATCAAAAAGCTCCCCAAGAATCCGCGGCTCATCGAGCAAGCGGAGGGGAAGGCAGTGAAAGTCATCTCGGCGCTCCTCCCGAATCTCCCAGGAAAGCACCGCTACACGATCATCTATATGGTGCGGCCCACCGAGCAGGTGGTCGATTCGCAGTGGGCGATGCTCGCCCGGAAAGGGACGCAGCCGAAGAGCGAAAAGAAGCACTTGATTGAAGTGCAGGAGCACCACAGCCAGCAGATCCGCGAGGTCTTGAAGAAGAGCGAGCGGGTGACGCTCCTCGAGGTGTCGTTCCCCGATCTCGTCGCCGATCCAGAGGCCGTGATCGCCAAGCTTGCCGAGCTTCTCCCGGGCCGATTCACCCCCGGCCCAGCCGTGACCGCGTGCGTGAAGCCCGCGCTCTATCGCAATCGCGGGTGAGCCCGATCAATCGATCGGATCAATCGATCGGATTGATGACGTCAGCAAAGCCGGCGGTCCGGAAGTCGGCCACGTTGCGGGTGTAGAACTCGGTCACGCCGTGGCTTTTGAGCGTGACGGCGAGGACGTGATCATACGTCCGCCGCCGCGGGAAGGATGGGAGGGCGAGGCCCGCGCGGATCGCCGGCCAAGCCGGAAGCTGGTGGCAGCAGAACGAGAATCCCGACTTCTCGCGGAGGAACGCCACCCGCTCGAGCGCCGCGCCGGCCGACAATGGCTTCGCAAACACCCGCGGATGCCGCAGGCCGACATACATTTCGAAGAGCACCTGATCGGCAAGGATCCAGTCGTGGGGAGAGGCAAGGGCCTCGTCGAGAAGCAGAAGCGCGGCCGGATGCTCGGGACAATCCTCGTTGGCTGCATAGAGGAGGATGTTCGTATCGAGGCTCTTCATCGAGAAGAGCCTTTGGCGCCATCACGCTCGCCCGCAAGCGTGTCGTCGTCCTCGGGATCGTGCAGGACTTCCCGGAGCCGGTCGGGGGCCACGAGCATGTCGCCGCCGTGGAAAGTAGGAAACCGAGCCGGCTTCGATGGCGGCAACACCGGACATTGCTCGAGCATCCGGTCGACCGCCCGGCGCACCAGCTCGCTCACCGGGCGATCCTGCGCCTGGGCCACCGCCCGGAGACGCTCCATGACCGGATCGGGGAAAAGGACCTGAATCTTTTGCATGGATCCATGCTAGAGCCATGCTCTACTGGTCGCAAGACAGAGAAGCTTTTTCGTACGGTCGGCGGCCTCGGCACGACAAGGCCCAAGGGTGCGGACGAGCCAATTTGGCGCAGGAAGGCCAAGCGTCCGGCCGAGGCTCATTCGAGCCCAAGGAGCAGGGCGGATGAGTCCTCGGCTCGAGGCCGATCGCCAAGGCAAACCGTTGATCCGGTCACCCTGGCCAATCAGGGAGCCTGCGTCGCCTCCGCCCAGGCCGAGACTGGCACGCAACTGCAAAACAGATTGCGATCGCCGTGGACGTTGTCGACGCGCCCCACCGGTGGCCAGTACTTCGCCCGCTTCAGCGCCGGCACCGGGAAGGCGGCTATCTCCCGCGAATAGGAATGCTCCCAGTCGGTGGCCACGACCGTGGCGGCCGTGTGCGGCGCGGCCTTGAGCGGGTTGTCGTCCTGGGACCACTCCCCCGCCTCAATCTTTCGGATCTCACCGCGGATCGCGATCATCGCGTCGATGAAGCGGTCGAGCTCGGCCAGCGGCTCGCTCTCCGTCGGCTCGATCATGAGCGTCCCCGGCACGGGGAAGCTGAGCGTCGGGGCATGGAAACCGTAGTCGATGAGCCGCTTGGCGACATCCTCGGCCGTGACGCCGCTCGAGTCTTTGAGCGGCCTCAGATCGAGGATGCACTCGTGGGCCACCCGGCCATTAGCACTGGTGTAGAGCGTGGGGAAATGATCGCGGAGCCGGGCGCTGACGTAGTTGGCCGCAAGGATCGCCCCCTCCGTCGCGCGCAGCAGGCCGTCCCCTCCCATCATCCGGCAGTACATCCAGCTGATCGGCAGCACCGCGGCGTTGCCGAGTGGGGCCGCGGAGACAGCGCCGACCGCACCGGTCGGCAGCCCCCCGGTCGCATGCCCGGGGAGGAAGGGGATGAGATCCTCGACGACACACACCGGCCCCACTCCCGGCCCGCCGCCGCCGTGCGGGATACAAAACGTCTTGTGGAGATTGAGGTGGCTGACGTCGCCGCCAAACTCCCCCGGCGAGGCGGTGCCAACCAGCGCGTTCATGTTTGCCCCGTCGATGTACACCCTGCCGCCATGGGCGTGAACGAGCCGGCACAGCTCCCCGACTTCGGTCTCGAACACGCCATGCGTGCTCGGGTAGGTGATCATCACCGCCGACAGCCGGTCGGAATACTGCTCGCACTTGGCCCGCAGCTCGGCCATGTCGACATTGCCATGGGCGTCGCAGCCGGTCACCACCACCTCCATCCCCGCCATCTGGGCGCTCGCCGGGTTGGTGCCGTGGGCCGAGGAGGGGATGAGGCAGATCGTCCGGTGCCCCTGGCCACGGGACCGCTGCCAGGCCTGGATGACCAAGAGCCCCGCATATTCCCCCTGGCTGCCGGCATTCGGCTGGAGGGAGATGCCGGCGTAGCCGGTCGCCTCGCAGAGCCACTGCCGCAGCTGCCGGTCGAGCACCGAATATCCCTCGAGCTGGTCGGCCGGCGCGAAGGGATGGATGT
>CALQRA010000313.1 GCA_943332855.1 Candidatus Kuenenia stuttgartensis | reverse complement strand
CGCAGACGCCTTCAGCGCTGATCGCTCGGGGGTAGACGGGTTTTTTCGGTTCGTTCGATCTGGACGACGACGCCATCCTGGACGATCGCCAAGACCGAGCCGTACCGGAGGCCCCGGAGGGCGTCGTCGATCCGCTCGAGCGCTGGATGGCGGGGGGGGGAATCGTCTTTCGGCGAACGCGAGGGGGGAAGACTGCTCATGGCTGGGGGCTCGTGACGGGGCTGGGAACGGGGGTCAGATGACATACTCCGGGTCGGGCAGGAACACGCGGACATGCCGCGGCGTGATCGACACCGCTTCCCCCGGCTGGAGGCCGAGTTGGCGGGCCGCCGCCGAGGGGAGATCGACGTGGAGCTCGCTCCCTCCCTCCTGCGGCTGGCAAGTGATGCGGGTGATCGGGCCGGTGCGCGTCTGGCGGAGCACCGTTGCTGCGAGGCTCGTGCCCTGATTGGCTTCCGACGGGCCGCCGGAAGGGGCGCGGGCGATGTCGAGCTCATGGGGGCGGAGATAGACGCGGGCCGCGCGGGCCTGGGCGTGGGGGTAGTCGGGATAGTCGATCGGCACGCCATGCCAGAAGGCCCGGCCGTTCTCCACCCGGCCGTGGTAGACGTTCACATTGCCGAGGAAGTCCATCACGAAAGGCGTGGCGGGTTTGTCGAAGACCTCTTCGGGCTTGCCACGCTGCTCGACGTGGCCCTCGTTCATCACCACGACGTCGTCGGCCAGTTCGAAGGCCTCCTCCTGATCGTGGGTCACGAACACGGTCGTCATGCCGATCTCGTCGTGGAGGCGGCGGAGCCACTGCCGCAGTTCGACGCGCACCTTCGCGTCGAGCGCCCCGAACGGCTCGTCGAGGAGGAGGATCCGCGGGCGGATCGCGAGTGCCCGGGCGAGGGCCACCCGCTGGCGCTGGCCGCCGGAGAGCTGCGCGGGCTTCCGCGCGCCGAGGTTGTCGAGGCGCACCAGATGGAGCAGCTCGTCGACCCGGGCCTTGACCTCGGCATGCGGGGCTTTCCGCACGCGCATCCCGAAGGCGACGTTCTCGAACACGCTCATGTGGCGGAAAAGGGCATAGTGCTGAAACACAAAGCCCACTTCCCGCTGTCGGGCGTGCCGGTCGGTGATGTCGGTGCCGTCCTCCTCGATCCGGCCCGAGTCGGGCCACTCAAGCCCGGCGATGATCCGCAGGAGCGTCGTCTTGCCAGAGCCCGACGGCCCGAGGAGCGCCAGGAGCGTCCCTTGGGGGACGTCGAGCGAGACGTTGTCGAGCGCCTTGAAGGCGCCGAATGATTTGGAGACGCCGTCGACGCGAATGCTCATGGTCCAAGACCTCCCGTGGTCGGGTCGGTATCGGCGCCGGGGGCCCGGGCCGCTTCGAGTTCCTTCGATTCCGTTTCCAGCTGTCGCTCGATGAACACCTTGGCGACGAGCGTCAGGAGGGCGAGGGCCGCCAGCACACTCGCCACCGCCATCGAGGCCGGCGTGCGGTATTCCTGGAAGAGTTTCTCGACGCGCAGCGGCATCGTGTCGGTGGCCCCGGCGATGTGGCCGCTGACGACGTAGACGGCGCCGAACTCCCCCATCGCGCGGGCGTTGGCGAGGACGACACCATGAAGAAGGGCCCAGCGGATGTTCGGGAGCGTCACGCGCCAGAACACCTGCCAGCCGTTGGCCCCGAGGCTGACCGCCGCCATCTCCTCCTCCGGCCCGATCGCCTCCATCACCGGGATCAGTTCCCGCACCACCAGCGGCAGGGTCACGAACGTCGTGGCGAGGACGAGCCCTGGCCAGGCGAAGATCACCTTCACCGCCAGCCAGGCGAGGGTCGGCCCCAACAGGCCCTGCCGACCGAAGATCAGCACCAGCGCCAATCCGGCGACCACCGGGGAGACGGAGAAGGGGACGTCGAACAGCGACACCAGGAGCGAGCGCCCCGGAAAGCGGAAGCGGGCGACGAGCCAGGCCGCCGCGACGCCGAAGATCGTGTTGATGAGCACGGCGATGGGGGCGACGGTGAGCGACAGCCAGATGGCATGCCGGGTGTCGGGATCGTGGGCCAACGCCTCCCACCACGCCTGTGGGCCATTGGAGAAGGCATCGACGAAGACGCTCGCCAGCGGCGCGACGATGAGCAGGCCGACGGTCGCCACCGCACCCGTGATGAGGAGCAGACCGAGGGGGCTGGTGGCGGTGGCGGCGTGGCGGGGTTTGGAGGTCATCGCAGGTCAGAGGGGTCACTGGGAGTTGCGGACGAGACGCTGCTGAAGATCGTTGACGACGACGAGCATCGACAGCGACATGCCGAGGAGGACGACGGCGATCGCGGTCGCCTCGGCGTAGGCGAACTCCTCGAGCCGGGAGACGATCAGCACCGGGGCAATCTCCGTCTTGAACGGCATGTTGCCGGAGATGAAGACGACCGAACCGTACTCTCCCAGCGCCCGCGCCAGCGCCAGCGCGAAGCCGGTGACCACGGCGGGAAGGATGCCGGGGAGCACGACGCGGAAGAAGGTCTGGCTGCGACTCGCCCCGAGCAGCCGGGCGGCCTCTTCGGTGTCTTTGTCGAGGCTCTCGATCACCGGTTGGACAACCCGGATCGCGAACGGCAGGCTGACGAACACGAGCACGAGCACGATCCCGAGGAGCGAATACGCCCCCTTGATCCCCACCGGCACCAGCCACTGTCCGAGCCACCCTTTCTCGACATACAGGGTCGAGTAGACGAGGCCCGCTACTGCGGTGGGGAGGGCCAGCGGCACGTCGACGAGGGCGTCGAGGATCCGCCGTCCTGGAAACTCCAGCCTGACGAGCACCCAGGCGACGAGGAGGCCGAGGAGTGAACTGATGATCGCGGCGGTCAGCGACGAGCCGAGCGACACCGCATAGGCCGCCCGGGCCCGCGGCGTCCACGCCGCCGCGAGGAACCCGGTCGGGCCGAGCGACGCCGCCCGGAGGATCAAAACGGCCAGCGGGATGACGACGAGAGCGACGATCATCAGCGATGTGATCGCCGCGCTGATGCCGAAGCCGGGGAGGACCGTGCGGTGGCGGGCGCGGCGGATCGGGGGCGACGGCGGACGGAGGATCGAGAACCCATCGGCCGGGGGGCCCTCTCGCCGGTTCGAGCTCGATGGTGTGGGGGGTGTGTTCATGGGGAGATGGCGATCGGTTCCGACAGGAGGGAGGGGGGGCGGCAGGCGGCCACCGGGCTCATTTCGCTCCCCCGGCCGGTTGATAGATCTTGTCGAACTCCCCCCCCTCGCCGAACAGGGTCTTCATCGCGTTGTCCCAGGAGCCGGCGACGAACGTGATGTCGAAGGTTTCAATCTCGGGAAAGCCCTCCGGCGGCCCCTTCGCATCGACGCTCCAGGGGCGGTAGTGGTGTTTGACGACGATCGCCTTCCCCTCCGGCGAGTAGAGAAACCCGAGGTAGGCCTCGGCGGCGTGTCGCGTCGCCTTTCGGTCGACGTTCGTATCGACGACGGCCACCGGCGGATCGACGCGGATCGACCGCTTCGGGTAGACGATCTCGAGGGCCCCCTTCGATTCGTCGACTTCGAGATGGGCCTCGTTTTCGAACGTCAGGTGGACGTCGCCGATTTCCTTCTGGGAGAAGGTGGCGGTGGCCGCCCGGGCGCCGGTGTCGAGGACGGGCGTGCGCCGGTAGAGCCGTTCGACGTAGCTCCGCGCGTCGTCGGCCGAGCCCCCGGCGGCCAGGACCGAGCCCCAGGCGGCGAGGAAGCTGTATTTTCCGTTGCCCGACGTCTTCGGATTGGGGGTGATGATCTCGATGTCGTCCCGGTCGATGTCCGGCCAGTCGGAGATCCCCTTCGGATTCCCTTTGCGCACGACGAACACCACGACGGAGTGGTAGGGGATCGAGGCGTTGTCGAAGCGCTGCTGCCAGTCAGCCTTCACGAGCCCTGCCCGGGCGATCGCCTCGACATCGGGCCAGGTGGCGAGGGTCACGACGTCGGCATCAAGACCGTCGACCACGGCCCGCGACTG
>CALQRA010000312.1 GCA_943332855.1 Candidatus Kuenenia stuttgartensis | reverse complement strand
TGAGCGGGCACGACCTGAACGTGGAGATAGACGACCAGGAGATGTAGTCCCGGCCGGTGAGGCTTCGGGCGACCTCGTTGGCGGGGTTCGTGCTGGCGGGGGTGATGACGGGCAGGAGTTCAGCCCCAGCGATCATCGAGCACCCCCGTTCGTCGCGTAGGTGCCGTTCGCGTGGCCGTTGGAGCCGGTGCCGTCCTGGTCATCGTTCTTGAGTTCGTCGATCAGTTCCGAAGCCTGACGGATGCCCAGCTCGTCGGCCGTCTGGAGCCCGAAGCGTTCCCGGAGCAGGGCTACGAGGTCGATCCGCCGCCGGGAAGCGATTGCCCGGATGGCCTTCACCTGACTGACGGTAGCGGGACGGGGACTGGGCTGGCTCGGGAGGCGCTGGACGGGGGGGCGCTGGTTGGCCGTGACCGTGGCGCCGGTGATGGCCGGAGCCGTGCGGACCTCGATGACGGAGACGGGCTCCTGGGCGACCGTCGGCTGGGATGCGCGAGAAGGGCCCTGGCTGCGCGTGTGTGACCCGTTCGTGGTGTGGGGCAGTGCGGAGTAGGCCCGGGCGCTGTCGGGGCTGGGAGGGGGAGTGAGGACGGTGTGGTGGGGGGAGGTGATTGAACAGCCCGACCAGTAGCCATCACTCGGCGATACCTCGGCCCTGTGGGAACTTCTGATCCAGACGATAGATTTGATGCTTCGATCGGCGTTCCACAGCCCGCTTCTGAACACCAGCGCGATCAACGATGACTACGCCAACTCATGTCGGCTCCCTATGCCACCTGTTCGTCGGGATGTTGGCGGTGCTGGCCTGCATACCGCTGCCGCTCAGAGCAGCCGACCTACCGAGCCCCGTTCAGGCCTATACCGCGGTGGCAACGAAACCAGTCACGCACGACGTTGAACTGGTCGTCATGGTCACGGCGCCTTACAAGACCAAGCTCCTCCGCGTGTGGATGCCAGTCCCCCAGAGTGACAACGTACAAGAGGTTGTGCACTCCGAGGTGACGACGTTTCCGGTTGAAATCGTGCCTGAGGTGGCCACGGAATCCGTTTTTGGCAACAAGTTCGCCTACTTCGAATTCCCGAATCCACAGGGGGCGATGGTCATTCGCCATAAGCTCCGGATCAAGGTTTCTGAACTGCACTGGGATATCGATCCCAATAAAGTCCAGACGATCTCCACGTGGCCAGATGGTTTTGCCCCGTATCTGCGAGGAGAGGAACAGGCGGTCGTCATGGACGGACGGTTTGAAAAACTGCTCGCCGATATCGTCCCGAAACAGACCAACCCGGTGCATGACCTTGGTGCCGTAATGGACTACGTCGACACCGCCTTCACCTACGACCATCGCAAGGCATCCCTGCGCGCTAGCTCAGCCCATGCCCTCGAACACAAGACCGGTCACTGCAGCGACTACCATGGCTTCTGCGCCGCCATGGGACGGCTGATGAAAGTTCCCACGCGGGTTACCTACGGGATCAACACCTTTCCGAAGGCATCACCGTCGCACTGCAAGCTGGAAGCGTTCCTGCCGCCGTATGGCTGGGTGAGTTTTGATGTCTCGGAGACCCAGAAACTCGTCTCGCTCATCCGAAATGATGCCACGCTCGACGATGGCAGCAAGGATCGTCTTGTTTCGGCTGCCCACGCCCGACTGATGAGCGGTTTTCGCGACAACACGTGGTTCAAGCAGACTCAAGGCACCGACTATGACCTCGCGCCCAAGGCGCAGCATCGTGTTCCCGTCGTCCGCACGATCTATGCCGAAGCGGATGGCGTCGCACTGGCCGACCCTGATCCATCCGCTGCTGGGGAGACCAAGTTCTCATGGATGACTGCGCAGCGATTCGACTCCGTCCCGCCAGTCAAGAATCCGTTTGCCGACCCCGCTTCACTCCGCCAGTAGCACGTGGAAGCGAAGCATTTGGCTCTGTGTTTATGGGGCGGCGTCAGGGCGGTATGATCGCCGGGACCACGCCATCCCGGCCGTATCCATCAACCCCGGTATCTCCATGAAACTGGTTTTTGCCGTACTCACCGCGTGCTTGATCACAACGATGGCCCGCGCCGAGATTGGCGTCATTTCACCGCCCGAAGCCAAGCAACTCATCGAGTCATCAGAGCCCGGTAAAGAGCCCGTCGTACTGGACACCCGCGGGGGCTACAAGGACTACTTCCGCGGCCACATTCCGACTGCACACCACATCAACTTCGACACGTTGCGAGGGACTGACCATGGCGTGCCCGTGCAGTATCTGCCGGACGACCTGACGAAAGCCCTCCTTGTCCGGGCTGGTGTCGACCGCAACAGGCCCCATCTGATCTACGCGACGGGTGCTGCGCTTCCCAATGACGAGATTCTCAGCGCCAGCATGGTCGCGTATGTGCTGGAGAAGTTCGGTGTGCAGGACATCCGAATCGTCGACGGCGGCCTGCCCGGATGGAAGAAGTCAGGATTCCCGGTGACGCAGGAGTACTTTGGAAACCCGACCGGACAACTGCCAGAGCAGGGCAACGCTAACATAGCCCTCGGCATCGACGAGCTGCTGGCTCGGAAAGACAAGCCCGGTGTGATTCTTGTGGATGCCCGGCCACGCAACGAATATTTAGGGGACGATGATATCTGGCTTCGCAAGGGTCACATCCCGGGCGCGGTCAGTTTCCACTGGGCAAGGTTGATGGAGAAAGAAAACACCCACCAGTTTCAGCCTCTGGCAGAAACCAAGGCCGAACTGGCATCAGCTGGTCTGACGCCTGACAAGGAAATTCTTGTGTACTGCGGCACTTCGCGGGAGGGGAGCCTGCTGCGGTTCTATCTCAAGCATGTCGCCAAGTACCCCAACGTGCGCCTCTACGAAGGATCGTGGAAGGAGTACGTGTCGTTGAAGCAGCATCCCGTGGAAACGAAAGAAAACAAGGGGTCGTGAGGCCGATTCCGTGCTGACCACGATCCTGTTTGTGGCGGTCTGCTGCGTCGCGTTTACCAACGGCGCCAACGCCAACTTCAAGGGCGTGGCGTCGCTGTATGGCAGTGGGACGACGACGCTGCGCCGTGCGTTGATCTGGGGAACGGTGACGACCTTTGCCGGCTCAGTCGCAGCGGTGTTTCTCGCACAGGGTCTGCTCAAGAAATTCAGCGGGCGTGGAATTGTCCCGGACTCGCTCGTCGCCTCCCCAGAGTTCGTCAGCGCCGTGGCCATGGGGGCGGCACTCACGAGCTTTTTCGCCACGCGTTTCGGCTTTCCCGTCTCCACGACGCATGCGATGGTCGGAGCTTTGCTTGGCGCTGGCTTGGCGGGCAGCGGTGCCAACGTGCAGTTTGCTGCGCTCGGAAAGAACTTCGTTTTCCCACTATTTTTCAGCCCGGCGGTGGCAGTCGTCTTGGGGGCCGTGACATACGTGACCTTGAGAGCCCTGCGGCTAGCGCCAGACAGCCGGACGCCCACGCTCGACGCCATGCACTACTTGAGCACCGGGGCGGCCAGCTTCGCCCGCGGGCTGAATGACACCCCAAAGATGGCCGCCCTGCTCATGGCTTCTCCGGTACTGGGCACAAGTTGGGGCTTTCTGGCCATCGCATTGATGATCGTGGTGGGAGGCCTTTTGGACGCAGATCGTGTTGCGGAAACACTTGGCAAAAAGGTGACGTCGATGAATCCCGGTCAGGGGTTTGCCGCCAGCCTTGTGACGGCCTCGCTGGTGACCACAGCCAGTCTCCACAGCCTTCCCGTGAGTACGACACACGTGAGTGTTGGATCGTTGCTCGGGATAGGGGCAGCAACTGGGCAGGCAAAGTGGCGTAAAGTCGGCGAGATATTGCTCGCATGGATCACAACGGTCCCCTGCGCCGCGATCCTTGCCGCACTCGCATTCATTTTCGTCCAGTTCTTGCGGCGTGCGACTGTTGGGTAGCGTGAAGCTCGGCCGTGAGCACTGATAGCAAAAAAAAGCGGCCCGGTTTCCCGAAGCCGCTCTTTCTCGAACCCACCAGCCATTACCCAGCCCACGCCCGACACGCCTTCCGGTAGCCGCACGA
>CALQRA010000311.1 GCA_943332855.1 Candidatus Kuenenia stuttgartensis | reverse complement strand
GGGAGCGGGAACGACTCGATCCAGGTGAGGTTGAGCTTCTGCTTCTTGGGGATCGCCAGGGCGTCGGCGAGGCCGCCGGGGCGGTGCTCGATCTCGAACATCAGCGACGTCTTGTCGTTGCCGGTGCGCGAGGAATCGGCATGGCCGATGACGGCGAAGCGGGTGGTGTTGCCGGCGACGTCCTCAATGTTCTCGGCGAGGATGTTGAGCCCGTGGTGAACCCCGGCCTGGCGGCTGGCGATGGCGGCGGCCCGCGGGGTCTTCGCGGCGGTCTCGGCCGCGGCACTCGTGCTCGTGACCTCGACCAGGCGGGCATCGGGAAGGTGCCGGGCGAGCCAGTTGCGGCACTGCGACAGCGCCTGCGGGCGGCTGTAGACGGTATCGATCACCGTCCGGTCGCAGGCAGCGAGGAGGTTGTGATGGATCCGCAGCGGCACCTCGGCGCAGATCTTCACCGGCAGGCGGGAGAAGTTGTCGAGCGTGTCGGCGATCCGGCCGTCGGTCGAGTTTTCCAGTGGCACGACACCGTAGTGCGAGTGCCCGGCATTCACCTCCTCGAACGCCGCCGAGATGCTCGCCACCGGCACGAACTCGACCGAGCTCCCGAAGCGGTGGAGGGCGGCGAGGTGGCTGTAGGTCCAGGCCGGGCCGAGGTGGGCGACCCGCAGATGCTGCTCGATCGCCCGCGACCCCGAGATCAGTTCGCGATAGACCGCTTTCAGGCTCTCCGCCGAGAGTGGGCCGGGGTTGTTGCCGGCGACCCGCTCGAGCACGATCTCCTCGCGGGAGGGGTCGTAGGTCTGCTGGCCGGTGGCCCGCTTCAGGTGGCCGATCTTGCCGGCCACCGTCGCCCGCTCGTTCATGAGGGAGACGAGTTGCCGGTCGATGCGATCGATCTCTCCGCGGAGCGGGGCAAGCCCCGGCTCTTTCCCCGCCGAACCGGCCGGTTCGGCGGCAGCGAGGCGCTCGGACGACAGAATGCGGGGGGGGCCAGACTTGGCCATGGAGCGCCCGGACAACAGGGGGAAAAGGAAGGGAACAGCCAAAATGGCAGACCGGCGGCCCGGGGCACGGGCGCCTGTCACCCAAACGCCCACTGTAATCAGATTGGCAGCCCCGTAAATAACACGATCTTTCCGTGGGACCAGAGGGACGGCTGGCCCTCTTTCGGGCGTCAATCCGGGCTGGCACGCTCTTTGCACGTCAGGGCCGTTCGATGGGCCGGGAGCGGTCGTGCTCCGGTCGCCGCCGGCGCGGGTCCGCTCCCTGCCCACCACCAACCCACCCCATTCCCCGAAATAAGGAATCCACTTCCATGGCCAATCCGAAGGGCGAGAAGATCATCGGCATCGACCTTGGCACCACCAACTCCGTCGTCGCCGTGATGGAGGGGAAGGAGCCGAAGGTGATTGCCAACAAGGAGGGGAACCGGCTGACCCCGAGCGTGGTCGCCTTCAATGACAAGGGGGAGACCCTCGTCGGCGACACCGCCCGCCGTCAGGCGGTCACCAACCCGAGGCGAACGATCTACTCGATCAAGCGCTTCATGGGCCGGCGCCACAGCGAGGTGGCGGGCGAGGAGAAGATGGTTCCCTACGAGGTCGTCGGTGGCCCCGAGGACTACGTCAAGGTGAAGGCGGGCGACCAGACGAGCACCCCGCCGGAGATTTCGGCGAAGATTCTGCGGTCGCTCAAGGAATCGGCCGAGAGCTACCTCGGACACAAAGTCAACAAGGCGGTGATCACCGTTCCGGCTTACTTCAACGATGCCCAGCGTCAGGCCACGAAGGACGCCGGCCAGATCGCCGGCCTCGAGGTGATGCGGATCATCAACGAGCCGACGGCGGCCGCGCTTGCCTATGGCCTCGACAAGAAGACCCAGGAAAAGATCGTCGTGTTCGATCTTGGCGGCGGCACGTTCGACGTGTCGGTGCTCGAGGTGGCTGACGGCGTGTTCCGCGTCATCAGCACCAACGGCGACACGCATCTGGGGGGCGACGACTTCGACCAGACCCTCATCAACCACGTCGCCGACCAGTTCAAGAAGGAGCAGGGGATCGATCTGCGGAAGGACACGATGGCCCTCCAGCGCCTTCAGGAAGCCTGCGAGAAGGCGAAGAAGGAATTGAGCTCGGCCCAGAGCACCGATATCAATCTCCCCTTCATCACCGCCGACGCTACCGGCCCCAAGCATCTCCAACTGTCGATCACCCGGGCGCAGTTCGAGCAGATGTGCGACGCCCTCGTCGAACGCTGCCGCGGCCCGGTCGTGCAGGCGCTCAAAGACGCCAAGCTCGACCCGAAGGACATCGACGAAGTGGTCCTGGTCGGCGGTTCGACGCGGATTCCGAAGGTCCAGGAGCTCGTCAAGAAGCTGTTCGCAAAGGATCCCCACAAGGGGGTCAATCCGGACGAGGTCGTGGCCCTCGGGGCGGCGATCCAGGGGGGCGTGCTCGGCGGCGAGGTCCAGGACGTGCTCCTCCTCGACGTCACCCCGCTGAGCTTGGGCATCGAGACGGAGGGGGGGCTGTTCACGAAGCTCGTCGAGCGCAACACGACGGTCCCTACCGAGCGGAAGCAGGTCTTCAGCACGGCGGCCGACAACCAGCAGGCGGTGACCGTGAGCGTCTACCAGGGAGAGCGGCCAATGGCCCGCGACAACCGCCTCCTCGGGCAGTTCAACCTCGACGGCATTCCCCCCGCTCCGCGCGGCACGCCGCAGATCGAGGTCAAGTTCGACATCGACGCCAACGGCATTCTTTCGGTGAGCGCCAAGGATCTCGGCTCCAACAAGGAGCAGACGGTCAAGATCGAGCAGTCGAGCGGTCTCAACGAATCGGAGATCGAGCGGATGCGGAAGGACGCCGATCTCCACGCCGAGGACGACAAGCGAAAGCTGCGTCTGGCGGAGGTCCGCAACCGCTCCGAGGCCCTCTGCTTCCAGACTGAGAAGCTCGTCAAGGAGAATGGAGAGAAGCTCTCCGCCTCCGACAAGGCGCCGCTCGAGGCGGCGATCACGAAGGCCCGCGAGGTGGCCAAGGGAGAAGATGCCGACGCGATTCAGTCGGCCCACGACGCCCTCGAACAGGCGGCCCACGCCCTCACGAAGGTGCTCTATGAGTCGACGGCAGCCCGCGGAGGGACCGAAGCCGGTCCCACGCCCGGTGGCGCGGGGGCCAAGCCGGCCGACGACACGATCGATGCCGAGTTCGAGGTCAAGAAGGACGCCTGATGCCTTCTCCTCCCGACCGGCCGCGGTGACAGCCGCCGCCGCCGGCCAGGTCTGAACGAACCAACTCCGAGGGGAGACGGTGGCTGCCACCGTCTCCCCTTTTTTTAAAGGTTTCAAAGGTTCAGCCATGGCGTTCCGATTCGAAAAGTTGACGATCAAGGCCCAAGAATCGGTCCAGCGGTCGATCGAGCTGGCGGCCTCGCGCGGCAATCCGCAGGCGACGCCGGTTCATCTCCTCTCGGCGCTCGTCGCGGAGCGGGAGGGGATCGTCCGTCCGCTCCTGGAGAAGATTGGGGTCGAACGCGGCCATCTCGAGCGGATCATCGAGGCGGAGCTGTCGCACTTCCCCAAGGTGTCGGGGGGCACCCAGCCGCAGCCCGATCAGGATCTCATGAAGATCTTCGAGGTGGCGTCGGCCGAGGCCGACGCAATGAAAGACGAGTTCGTCTCCACCGATCATCTCCTCCTCGGCCTGGTGAAGACGCCCTCGAAGGCGAAGAACGTCCTCAAGCTGGCGGCGGTCGACGAGCAGCAGCTCCTCGCCGGGCTCCAGGCCGTCCGCGGCAGTGCCCGGGTGACCGATCAGAATCCAGAGGAGAAGTTTCAGGCGCTCGAGAAATACGGCATCGATCTCGTCAAGCGCGCCAGCCAAGGGAAGCTCGATCCGGTCATTGGCCGCGACGCCGAGATCCGTCGCGTCATCCAGGTGCTGTCGCGGCGGACGAAGAACAACCCCGTGCTGATCGGCGAGCCGGGCGTCGGCAAGACGGCGATCGCCGAGGGGCTGGCGCTGCGGATCGTGCAGTCGGACGTCCCCGAGACGCTCCGCAACAAGCGCGTCAT
>CALQRA010000310.1 GCA_943332855.1 Candidatus Kuenenia stuttgartensis | reverse complement strand
GCCCCGCCGGCCAGCGCCGGCCCGACGAGGATCGAGAGCGATCCATCCTCCGCGAGCTCGACCCCTGCCGAGTGCGACCCGATCGCATGGGGACCGTCGCCCTCGGGGAGGGCATGGCGCTCGTCGTAAATCGTCACCGACCAGAAGGCTCGGGCCGGGGGAAGCGCACCGGCGGGGAAGGTCAGCCGGTAGTGCTCCTTCCCTTCGAGACGCTCACCAAGAGCGTCGAGATCGAGGTAGTAGTAACGGGCCTCCTGGGCCGTGTTCACGAAGACGTTCGACTTCGCCACCGCCGTGCGCGTGAGATAATCGCCACCGAACGAAGCGCCGTTGTCGACGGTGGTCCAGTGCCCCGGCAGCGAACGGCCGACGTTGCGGAAATGGAACATCGGCTCGACGATGTCTCGATCGGCGTCGCGGGCCGCTTCGACGGCGTGGGCCATCAGCTCGGGGCGATTCTCCATGGCCCGGATGAGCCCCTGGAAGCGCGCATAGAGCGACTCCTCCCCCGGCAGCGGCGGCACCGCGGCGAGGACCTCGGGCAGAGCCTCGAAGAATGCCTCCGGCGAGACGCCCCCCTGATGCCGTCCCCGGCTGGCGAGATTCGGCAGCCAACGCGACCGCGACCAATCATGGGTCCGCGACGAACCGTCGAACTCGGCGAGTGGATACGCCACGATCTGGTTGACCGCCGGCAGGGCTGAGAGTCGATCCTCCTCGGTGCCGTTGACATGGACGCGCGGCAGGCAATAGCCGTAGCGGGTCGGGCAGCGGAACACCCCGGCGATCCCCGCCGGGACCGTGCCATTCCAGTCGGGCCCGACGACGAGATAGCACCCCGGCTGCGTGCCATGCATCCGTCCCACCCGGGCGAAGGCATCGGTGCGGTGGTCGCCGAGTTGATAGAGCCAGAAGCGATCGCCGAAATCGGGGATCTGGATGACAACCGCATCCGCCGCCAGATCGAACATCCCAAAGCCGTAGATCACATCCTGGTTCGCACAGGGAACGACGGTCGTCCGCGGCCGAATGATGTCGGTGAGCATCGCCAGGCGGTTGACCGGAGCGACCGGGATCCCGCCGCACCGCCCCGGGGCCGGCACGCGCTCCAGCGCCGAGCGGCAGTGGTGGAGATAGACCAGCGCCCAGCCCCAAACGTAGGCCTCTTGGGCGGTGCGGCGGAGCTCATCGAGCCCGACGCGATCGGCCACGGTGCCGTCCGCGATCGTGCCCCGAGGGATCGGCGTGGCGGCGATGGCCCGCGGCTGCTCCGGGATGACCGGGAGCGTTGCGAGCGTCAGCAGCAGGGCTGCGAGATACCGGTGAGATACGGATGCGGACATGGTCGGAGCCTCGGGGAAGATGCGTGGCCGGCGAACGCGGGACTTGGATAACCCCCGCGACAACAGCGACCCCGACGACACGAACATCTCCCGCTCATCCGACATCCTCTCCCGACTTCCACCGGAGCCCGATCTTGATCGACAAGCTAACCATTCCATACTTCGGGTGATCGGCGACGACTTCCTTACCAACCCCGACGGAAAACCGGCTGGGGAGGTCGTGACGCCTGGCGCGTCGGCACGGCTCTCGATCTGCTTCGTGCTGGCGGCCACCGCGGCGCCGCTGCGAGAGACGGCGATGACGCAGGCTGGCTCCGGCGGTGCCCCCGCCGGCCACGCTACCAGCCGCATCCATCACGTCCCATGAGGGCTCATGGGGGAAGAAAACGGTGCCAGCCTCACGCCGCCCGATCGCCGGGGGCCGATTGGGCCGCGGTCAAAAGGCTCTGCCCCGAGGGCCCGATCGGCGGGGCCGACGTGACCGGCGACTCGCCGAAGTAGTACTTCTTCGCGTCGGGGTTGTTGAGCACCTCGTCGGCGGTGCCGTGGCAGAGCACCTTGCCGGCACGGATGACGTAGCTGCGGTCGGTGATGGCGAGCGTCTCGCGCTCGCGGTGGTCGGTGATGAGGATCGAGATCCCGTCATCACGGAGCTTAACGATGATCTTCTGGATCGAGTGGATCGTGACCGGATCGATGCCGGTGAACGGCTCGTCGAGGAGAATGATCCGCGGCTTGGTGACGAGGCAACGGGCGATCTCGAGGCGCCGCTTCTCGCCCCCGGAAAGCGACCCGGCGCGAGACTTGCGGATGTGCTGAATCGAGAACTGCTCGAGCAATTGCTCGCAGCGCTCGCGGCGCTCCTTCCGGTTCATCCCCACCAACTCCATGATCGCCAGGAGGTTTTGTTCGGTGGAGAGCTTACGGAAGACGCTCTGCTCCTGGGCGAGATAGCCCATGCCGCCGTCGCGGGCGCGCTTGAACATCGGCCAATCGGTGATCTCCTCGTCGTCGAGGAGGACGCGCCCCGCGTCGGGGATCACCATCCCGCAGGTCATTCGGAAGCTCGTCGTCTTGCCGGCGCCGTTGGGGCCGAGGAGGCCGACGATCTCCCCGGAATCGACATAGAAATCGACCCCGTCGACCACCCGGCGCCGGCCGTAATTTTTCACGAGGCCTTCGACCTGCAGCAGCGGCATCGGGATCCCCCCTTGGCAGGGATGGCGTTGTCAACGAGAATTCAGCGAACCGGCCCCATCCTCCCGAAGTTCGGCCAGGAGGGCAATCGCAACTCGACCGGGTTTCCCCGCACCCGGAAGCGTACGGGCACCGCCCAACTCGGGTACCAGGCGTGTGGCCAGAAGATCGTCAGCGCCTTGCCGACAATCAGGTTGCGGTCGACGTGATGCCCCTCGAGCCACAGCCGGCTGTCCTTGCTCGCGGCCGAATTATCGCCGAGGACGAAGAACTGATCGGCCTCGAGCGGAAAGTCGAGCCGCGGCTTCTCGATCATCCCGCCGACGGCACTGATGCCGTCGGCCCCGATGTAGAAGATGTCGCGGAGGACGCGCACCCCGGACAGCCCGATCGTGGCACCGCTCGCCGTCACCCCGGCCGGCGCGAGGTCGGTGGCGGTGTCGACCCCGGGGCGGGGCTCATCCCTGACCGGCTTGGCAGCCTCGGCAGAGCCGATCGGTGCGGCCCATGTCGTTGGCCGATCGAACACGATCCGGCGACCGTCGACGAACAACGACAATTCATCGTCGACGTTGGCAAACAACACCGTCCAAGCCCCCCGGCCGCGGAGCTTCGTCGCAGCCTTCGGTGCCGGTCCCCCCAAGCCTGGGCTGACGAGCTCGACGCCGCCGGTCGAGAGATCGATCCGGGCCTCGTGGCGGCGCCCCGCCTCAACGAGATCGAGGGTGACCGTGCCAGCGTCCCCCCGGTTCTCGAGGCGCGCCTCCACCGCCAGGTCACCGACCCAGTGGGAGCGCGTGGCCATCGCGTTGTAGGGCTGGAAGTCGTCGATGAGCAGCGGCGACAACTCACCGTCGACCCGGCCGCCCGCCCCGAGCTCCTCCCAGTCGTCGGACGTCGGCATGAAGTGGCGGTAGCGGAGCGTGGCCGCTGCGGCCCCCGCCGCGCTGACGGCCCAGGAACGGCCCCCGTCATCACTCGACCACCCTGGCGCGGTGCCCGGGGCGGCCCAGTCGGCCCAGCGCGAGGGCCAGCCGGCCTGTGCCAGCTCGGCCGACTCGTGACGCGAATCGTGGACGCACTGGAGCATGGCCCGGAGCTTCGCCGTCGGCTTGCGGGCAATCGTCGGCTCGGCATCGCGGCTGGTCCAGATGTCCCCGCCGGCGATCGAGACCGTCTCCCCCGGCAGCCCGATGAGGCGCTTGATGTAGTTCGTCTTGGCATCCTCCGGATAACGGAAGACGACGACATCGAAGCGCTTCGGCGCGACGTAATCGTAGGCGAACTTGTTGACGAGGATCCGGTCGCCGTTGAACGACGGGTAGCGAGGATCGTATTCCTTGTGCGAATCGGTGAGGAGATCCATGACATGGCCGCAGTTCGGGCAGCGGGATGAGCCGATCAGCTTGCTGGCTAGGCGCATGCGGACCTGCTCGAGCTGGCCGTGCGGGGACTCGAGCGACTCGACCCGGCGACGGGCCTGTTCGCGCTCGCCGGCGGGGGCCCCCTGATCGGCCATCACGCCGCGCGCCCGGACGAGATCCCCTTCGAGCTGCGTGAGCTGCGCGCGGAAACTCTGC
>CALQRA010000309.1 GCA_943332855.1 Candidatus Kuenenia stuttgartensis | reverse complement strand
GCTCGCCGAGTCAGCGGCACGACGCTGGCGACGCCTCAACGCAAGCCATCAACTCACGCTCGTCATCCAAGGAAGAATCTTCACCGACGGAGTCCTGCAGAACGCCGCCTGATTCACGCCTCACGAACACAACATTTGACAATAGCTCGGGCAGGCAGGTTCGACATGTCAGCGAGTCGGGAGATTCTCTGGCATCGCGATCAAGTCCACCGCGGCTTCTCGATCGTCAAAGAGCCCGCTGACCCTCAGCAGAATGTCCCCCTGCGGACAAAAAGCGACTGCCAGAGCCAACCAGTCCACATTGATCCTTGCCTCATCACTCGCACATGAAAAAGCACTGCAAAAGATGCTCTCGATGGTGGCAGGATTCGTCATGTCGACACGGCTGCTGAAGATGATGGCACAAGCATGATCGGTTCTCGCGATGTCAACAGCTTGGTCGCGAAACTCCGGAGTGATCTGCACAACTCCGGCATACCTCACGTTACGACCATTTCTGATGGCCACTTCTTCGCTCCTTCTCCCCCCAACCTCCGATTCGGAGAGGCTGCCGCAATTCTTCCAAAGCCGTCGGTGAAGCACGAGCGAGGTCGCCTCCCTCCATGGGCCATCGGCAACAAACAGCCAGCCTTGCCGAGGCACTGAGAGGGCGGCGACGAACGAAGCCGCCTCGGCCCCACACGCTCTCGCAAGTTCCGCCAGCCCATCAGGCAGGCCTTCGGTCTTGGCAACAAACGACACGGCAGCCAAGGGAGGTGCCGGACGAGAAAGTTCTTCAGCTCGATCGTGATCAAACACCAGCGATTCATTGTCGTCGTAGAGATCAGGCGACATGATCCGCGAGACTTCAGTAGTCATAGTGGCCCTGGCCGGCATGGATTTCTTGTGCTCGGCGATGTGAGGGCCCACGAGGCCCTACTGTGCCTTCCTCTGTGCCGGGCTCTCTGGGATCGCCTTCGGCAGGCCTGCAGGCTGAGGGCGACACACAGGTTCAAGGGCTCGCGACCGAAGCAGGGATTGGGTAGTCTTTTTGAGGGGATCAGGGCAGACCGGCCCCAGGCATGCAGAGCCTCGGGCTGCGGCATCATCCAAAAAAGGCCTCTTCGATGCGAAAAAGACTCTATCTCATCTGCCTTACGTGCGGTCTGCTTGCCGGCCTGGGTTCGATCTACGTCGGCGCTACCTCCACCCTGCCCTTTGCGTCGATCCACCTCGTCGCCGGGGTGGGGATGCTCATCTATGCCGTAGGCATGCTCTGGTTGTGGTCCAAGCAACCTGCTGTCTAGTCCTCTGCGCGCCGTATTCCCATCGTGGCGGCTGGACGAGCCTGGCGGGCCGTGGCTGCCCCCCGCCGCCGCTGGCTGCTGCGATCGCCCCCGGTGACCACCGCTTTTTCGGAGCGGCCCCAAGCGGACAGGTGCCTTGGATGGGGCTTGCTCCACGCCGGCCGTTAGCCGGAGGGGCATTCTGCGGTTCTCCTCTGGACATGGGAGCGGCGAGCGGGTTTCCTGACTGCCCGCTCCCTTGTCGGCCGTGGAACAGCGATCCACGGGCACCAGTCACGTCGAAAACGGGTCGGGGGATGCGTTCCATGCCCCGCAATGCCATGCTCGACCATGCAACCGTCGCCGGAATCGGCCGCATGCCCCTCGGTTTTCCATCCTCCGACCGGCGTTCCCCGCCGGAAACAGCCCCGATCCCGAAGGGGCCTGCCGCCCCGCCGGCCAGGGTGGGGGCCGTCCAATACCTCAACACCAAGCCGCTCGTTCATGGCCTCGCCGGCCCCGGCATCGCCCTGGAATATGATCTCCCCAGCCGGCTGGCCGACCAACTCGCTGCCGGCAGCCTCGACGTCGCCCTCATCCCCTCGATCGAGTTCTTCCGGGGGGATGCCTACCGGCTCGTCTCCGACGCCTGCATCGGCTGCCGCGGGCCGGTGATGAGCGTGAAGGTCTTCTTCCGCAAGCGCCCCGACCAGATCGACACCCTCGCCGTCGACGAAGGCTCACGAACGAGCATCGCCCTGGCGCGGATCCTTCTGGCTCATCGTTGCGGCGTGGCCCCCCAAATCGATGTCCTGCCGCTGGAGGACGACATCTCCGCCACGACCGCCGATGCCGTCCTGTTGATTGGCGATCGGGCGATCGGGGGGCAGCGCGGCAATTTCGAGACGGTCTGGGATCTCGGCGAGGAGTGGTGCCGCTGGACCGGCCTGCCGTTTGTGTTCGCCGTCTGGGCGGCGCGACGCGACGTCCCGGAGGCGATGCTCCGGCGCCTCGAACCGCTCCTCAATGCCGCCCGCGATACCGGCCGGGCCAACCTCGCCTCGATCGCGGCTGCCGAGGCGAAGGGGCACGGCCTCACCGTTCCCCAGTGCCTCGGCTACCTTCGAGACAACCTCCACTACGATCTTGGTCTCCGGGAACGGGCGGCCCTGGCGCTGTTCCACGACCGGGCCGCGGCCCTCTCCCTCGCCCCGCAGGGGATCGACCTCGATCGGGCCCTCGCCCTCCCCGGGGCGCCGATGTCACAATGACAGGGCCCTACACCCCCGCGGACCCCACCACCATGACGCCACCCATCGACCGCATCCTGGCCGACACCGTCGCCGGAAAGAGGCTGTCCGCCGCCGACGCCCTCGTCCTTCTCCAGTCGCCGTATCTGGCCTCGATCGGTCGGGCCGCCAACGCCGTCACGGCGCGGCTCCATCCGGAGCCTTATCGCACCTACAACATCGACCGTAATATCAACTACACCAACGTCTGCACGGCGGTGTGTGACTTCTGCGCCTTCTACCGGCCGCCGAAGCATGCCGAGGGCTATGTTCTCGACCGCGACGTGCTGATGGGGAAGATCGCCGAGATGGTCTCCGTCGGCGGCGACCAGATCCTCCTCCAGGGTGGGCTCCATCCGACGCTGGAACTGGAGTGGTATGAGGAGCTCCTGCGGGACATCAAGGCCCGCTTCCCGCAGGTCAATGTCCACGGCTTCTCGCCGCCGGAGATCCATCACTTTACGAAGATCTCCAAGCGCCCCCTCCGGGAGGTGCTCGAGCGCCTCGCCCGGGCCGGGCTCGGCTCGCTCCCCGGCGGCGGCGGCGAGATCCTCGTCGACCGGGTGCGGAAGGAGATCACGCGCGGCAAGGTCCTCACCGACGACTGGCTCAACGTTCACCGCGAGTGGCACGCGCTCGGGGGACGGAGCACGGCGACGATGATGTTTGGCCATGTCGAGACGCTCGCCGAGCGGGTCGAGCACCTCGAGCGGATCCGCGAACTCCAAGACGAGACGGGGGGCCTGACGGCCTTCATCTGTTGGTCGTTTCAGCCGGAGAACACCGATCTGGCGACGATCCCGCCGGCCGGTCCGTTTGACTACCTGCGCACCCAGGCCGTCGCCCGGCTGTTCCTCGACAACGTTCCCAACATCCAGTCGAGTTGGGTGACGCAAGGGCGCGAGATCGGCCAACTCGCCCTCCTCTTCGGCGCCAACGACATGGGGAGCCTGATGCTCGAGGAGAACGTCGTCAGCGCCGCCGGCACCGTTCACCACCTCACGCTCGCTGAGATGCGCTCGGCGATCTCGGAGCTCGGCTGGATCCCGCGCCGCCGCAACGTGTTCTACGAACTGTTCGAGGACGAGGCCGACGGCCCCCTTCCCGCAACGCTTCCCGCGGCAGCCGCTCCATGCGGGCCCACGGGCTGCGGGTCGACCGGCGCCCTGCTCCAGCCGAGTCTCGTGCCGGCTGCGGCGAAGTCGTGAGCCGGGCCGAACCGCTCCACCTCCGGGCCCGATGGATCGTGCCGGTCGGTCGGCGGACAATAGAAGATGGCTGGCTGCGGATCGAGCGTGGCCGGATCGCGGCCATCGGCCGGCGGAGGCTCACTGGAAACCCGCCCTCCGGCCAGAGCATCGATCTCGGCGATGCGATCATCCTTCCCGGCCTCGTCAACGCCCATACGCACCTCGAGTTCTCCGATCTCGAGCGGCCGCTTGAGGCCGACGGGGGTCTCCCCGGTTGGATCGCCCGGGTCGTTGCCCTCCGCCGGGCCCGGCCTTCAGGGCCAGAGGAAGCGGACCGGCTCGCGAGGAGCCTCCGGGCCGGCCTCGCCGAGAGTCTCTCGTTTGGCGTGACAACGATCGGCGACATCGCCACCGCCGTGCCGCGGGGAGGCTATCCGTC
>CALQRA010000308.1 GCA_943332855.1 Candidatus Kuenenia stuttgartensis | reverse complement strand
TCTCAACTCGCTCGACATGCCCCCAGCGCCCCGCCGCGGATCGCAGAGCGTGTGGTATGAGTTCACCGGCACGCTGCGCAAGGGCCCGGCGATCATCTACTCACTCAAGGCTGACTAGCCCTTCAACAAGCGAAGGGCGACCGCGTGGTAAGAACGCACGGGTAAAATCGAGCGACGGCCGCTTGCCCCAGGAACTGGACGGCCGTACCCTTCTCGCCGGCCGCTGATCGTTGCCGACGAGGAGTGTGTCCGACTGTGCGAAGCTGCCACCGGAATGATGTTTGACGAACTGCGCCCCGACTGGGCGATTGAGGCGCTGACGATGGTTGAAGGCGCGGGGAGTGGGCCCCGGCTCGCCGTCATCGGCAACACCTTTTCCGCCGTCGGCGACGCGCTCCCCTCCGGCCGCCTGCTACTGTTCGATCTCAGCCGCCGCCTGAGTGATTCTGGCAAGGATCCGTAGCGCCTCCGGCGGGGGAGTTTCTTGAGCCTGTTCACCCGCACCGCGCTGCCGGCGAACAGCCCCTTCGGAATCGCGTCGGCGGCGTGGATATCGCGAGTGACCGCTGAGACACTGGGCAAACAGATTGCCTCAGCAGGCTGCTTCAACGGTTGCCAGCGGGTTGGTGCTGCCCGTATCGCCCGTCGAGGATTCCCGCCAATGAGAGATCCTCGTCAAGCTTCGGCCAGTGCAGCCCAAATGGTGAGATCTCGATACAGCCCAGGTCTGCTTCTTCGGCCGACTCCAGACGCGGGTTGCCCTTGATCGGAAAGCGAACCTCGTGGCCGCTCGCGAACCTGACGACGATGATGCCCCCATCATGCCATGCCTTCAGGGCACGGTCAGCCAAGGTGTTTGGCCCATTTTTGCTTGATGAGTTCGAGGTGGTCATGAATGAGCTCCTCCGCTCGCGATAGCTCCCGGACATTGAACCCGACGGATTCCCGCAGTTCCACATCAGGCTCGACCACGAACACGGCTTCACCGTCACCACGGCGAACGTGGATGTGGATGGGCGTGTGATCGTTGCTGTAAAAAAACGAGTATCCGTCTTTGTCGAATACCTTCGGGATGCAATGAGTTGACCAGGCAGGTTTTGGAACCTCCCAACAAGGTCCAGAAAACGGCCTACGAAGCGGGGCGTTTGTCCTTGCGGGCGTTGCCGCGAGCGGTGGCGAAAAAACACCGCGATAGGGTGGGGAATGAAATCCCCCGGCATTCCGACATCGCTTCCGACGGATTCAGGTCAGCTCACTTCGCCGCGGCCGGCGTGAGGCCGAACTGCTTCAGCCGCACGCGGCCCTGCGGGAAACGCACGGTGATTTCCAGCTCACCGCCCATGGCAGCCATCAGCTTCTGAAGCGTCGAAACCATCATGTCGGTTTGGCCTTCGAGCTTCGCCCAACTCGGCTGCTTCATGCCGGAGGCCTTCGCCATCTCGCTTTGCGTCTTTCCGAGTGCCTCGCGGATCTCGCTGAGCACCATCTCGGCGAGGAGCTCCCGGGTGCGCCGCGCCGCGATTCGCCTCGTCTTGGCGGTACCCGTTCGCGCCACGAGTTCCCGAAACGATTTCGCCACGTCACTTGCCTCCGCGCTTCTTTGCCATCTTCTTTTCCCGGTCGAGATGCTCGGTGTAGAGCATGTCGGCCTTGGCGATCAATTGCCGGTAGAACGGCCGCTGCGCTCGGCCGCGTTTGTCTCCGCCAACCAGGAGGACCGCCGATCTTGAGGGGTCGAAGGCAAACGCGATCCGCAGCGTGTGATCGGCAGTATCGGCCCTCAACTCCTTCATGTTTCGGTACCTCGACCCGTTCAGCGTGTCGGCATGTGGCCTGCCGAGCGCCGGCCCGAAGACTTCAAGCAGATTGACTTTGGCCTCGATCTCGGCCCTTTCCTCGTCGCCCAGAGCCTGAAACCACGCATCGAAGACATCGGTTGTCGCCACCGTCCACATGAGTGTGTATAGCCTATTGGCTATTCTTTACCGAGGCAAGCCGGACGGTGTCATTGAGGACCCCCGCTAAAAAGTGTACATGCGTCCACTCCATCATCAAGGCTGGCAAAAGCTTTCTCGCTGTCGAAGGAGTGGACGAGGGTGCGAAGACCGCCAGGCCCTCACCCAATCACCCTCACCAACTCCCCGACGATCATCAGATCCCCCGCGGATATTCCGAACAGCGGCCGCCGCCATCACCCTTGACCCCTGATAGCATCTTCGCGGTGAAGAGGCTCACACCAGCTTGATGCGACACGTGGACTGGCGTATACGTTCTGCCGTCTGACCCCACGCTATTGGAGGCACCGACATGGCCAGTGTTTCGCTCCGTGACCTCGGGATCGACCGGCTCAGCATCGAAGAGCGGCTCCAGGTTGCCGATGCGATCTGGGATAGCGTGATGCACGAAGTGGAGACGTCGCCCCTTCCGGAGTGGCAGCGTGCTGAACTCGAGCGGCGTCTGGCCGACAGCGTGGTCAACCCCGATGCCGTGCGGCCGTGGAGCGACGTCGAAGCCGAGGCTCTCGCGCGGGCGAAGCGATGACCCTGCCGGTCGTTTTTCGGCCCCAAGCTACCGAAGAACTGCTGGCCGCGTGCGACTTTCTCGAGGCCCAGCGAGAAGGCTTGAGCCCTCGGCTGATCGGCGAGGTGAGGAAGGTGATCGATCGGATCTCAGTGCACCCCGAGTTGCATGGTTTCGTGTTGAACGACATCCGATGAGCGGCTGTCAGGCGATTTCCCTACAGCGTGTTCTATCGTGTGACACCAGGGCGGATCGATGTCCTCGCGGTCTTTCACGACTCGCGCGATCCGGCAGAATGGCAAAGTCGGACATCAGTCGCGACCGAACAAGCATCAGCGAACAGTCCTGGGGAACCGTAAGCGGTTGTGGGCCGCTGCATTGGAATCGATCCATGATCGATGACTTCGTGCCGACGGGTGATCTTCCCGATCATGCCCCCGCGACCGGCGACATCGGGACGGTCGGAGAAGTCACGTGAGCCGCAGTCGTCAACGGATTGCTCTCACGAACTCCCCGACGATCATCAGATCCGCCGCGTCCTCGGGCTCGAGCGAGATCGGCTCGAAGGCCGGATTGAGTGGCAACAGCTGAATCGAATCATGCCGCCAGCCGTCGGCGGTGACGGCCTTCTTTGCGTGGTATTTCTTGACGGTGAACCGGCCGCCGTTCTCGCCTGCGCCGAGCGTGTTGAACTGCACGAGCACGATCCGCCCCTCGCGCGAGCCTGCCGGGCACGGCCGGAACAGGCACCATGAGCCGTCCGGAATCAGCGGCTCCATCGACGCGCCGGTCACCCGGGCCGCAAACATCCCGGGCTTGATCGCCACGCCCGGCACCTCAGCCCAGCCGATCTCCTCTGGGCTGCTCTCTGGGCCCCAGAAGCCGGCCGCAACGGCGAGGTCGTACACCGGGACATGGGTCGCATAACGGGCCGCAGGGGGCGGGGAAGAGGCAAGAGTTCCCGGAAAAAGGTGACAGCCACCATGTGTCTGGAGACCCCGGCCTGCGGCCGGGGCCGGATCGCCTGTGGCGACCGGCAAATGGGTGCAGTCACCTTTTTCCTGCCGCGGCGATATGGGAGCGACGGACCATGTCATGCCCTCGGAGGTGAACTCAACTTCGAAGCCGGTGCCGGGGAGCCCCGCGTCGGGGCCGAACCACTCGCGCAGCAGCGCAACGAGCTGGTTTTGCTTGTCGCTCGCGTCGGCTGGATGGGCGACATTGCAGGCCACCTTCACGAATCGAAACATCCACTCCGATCCATCGGGCAGACGGACGCGCGTCGGGCCGGTCGGCCGGGAAGGCACAGCCTCGATCGTCGGTAGGAAAAGGATCGGTTTACCGGCAGAGTGGGAGACCTTAGCGCGGAACGCGGAGGAGGCAGGTGAACCGTCGCTGGCAGTGCGGCCTTGATCGAGAGCGAGCGAGTCGCCCGTAATGGGAGCCGCCAGGCGGGAGCGGGTGTAGTGCGCCAGCCGGTAGTCGACGAGCTCGCCCGTCAGCGACTCGAACGCAGAGCGGTGGGTGGCGGCGATCTTGAAGTTGGCCGCAAACCGATCGCCTCTGCGGGTAAACCAGCGGCGCCCCGCTTGCTCGTCGGTCCACCGCGAGAGCGGCCATTCGAGCCACCACGCTGCAAACGCCCGCGCCTCGGCGGCCGAGTCGC
>CALQRA010000307.1 GCA_943332855.1 Candidatus Kuenenia stuttgartensis | reverse complement strand
GAGCGTGGCCGGATCGCGGCCATCGGCCGGCGGAGGCTCACTGGAAACCCACCCTCCGGCCAGAGCATCGATCTCGGCGATGCGATCATCCTTCCCGGCCTCGTCAACGCCCATACGCACCTCGAGTTCTCCGATCTCGAGCGGCCGCTTGAGGCCGACGGGGGCCTCCCCGGTTGGATCGCCCGGGTCGTTGCCCTCCGCCGGGCCCGGCCTTCAGGGCCAGAGGAAGCGGACCGGCTCGCGAGGAGCCTCCGGGCCGGGCTGGCCGAGAGCCTCGAGGCTGGCGTGACGACGATCGGCGACATCGCCACCGCCGTGCCGCGGGGAGGCTATCCGTCGATCGGGCCGCGGGTGCGTGTCTATCGCGAGGCGCTCGGGCTATCGTTCCTCGGAGGGAGCCTTCCCGGGGGCATCGCCCGCGACCTCGATCGGCTCAAGGGTTCCGCCGGGATCTCCCCCCATGCCCCGATGACGGTCTCGTCGGCCCTCGGCAAGGCACTCCTCCGGGAGGCGGCCAAGCGCGATCTTCCCGTGACCATGCATCTGGCGGAGAGCCTCGCGGAACTCGCCTACGTCACCGGCGGCGGCGGGCCGTTCCGCGAGCTGTTTGCAACCCTCGGCGCCTGGCCGGCCGACCGGCCGCCGCCGGTGCTCCCCCCCTCGGACTGGATCAGCAGACTGGCGCGCGTGCGCCGGGGGAGCGTCGTCCATGGCACGTTCCTCGGGGAGCCCCCCGATGCTTCCGCCCTCGACCGTCTCGCCCGCCACCGCGACCGACTCGGCGTCGTCGTCTGTCCGCGCACAACCCGGCTCCTCTCCGGGCGACTTCCGCCGGTGGCGCGGTTTCTCGCGGCCGGGATCCGCGTGGCGATCGGCACCGATAGCCGGGCGTCGAACCCCGATCTCTCGGTCCTCGCCGAGGCCCGGGATCTCGTCGGCGCTGGAATCGTGTCGCCGCAAGAAGCCCTCGTGATGCTCTCGCGCGACGCGGCCTGGAACGTGGCGCACGAAGTGCGCGCCGGATCGATTGCCGTCGGCCGCCCCGCCGATCTCGTCGTCCTCGCCCCTTCGGGCCCGTTCAGCGATCCGCTCGACGCGCTCCTCCGCCCCGACACGCGCGTCGCGGCCACGCTCCGAGCGGGCCGAGTCCTCCACGGCCACCTCGCCAGCGGGTGAGGTCGGCGAAGCTCCTTCGGGGATCCGGACTACTCACGAGAACGCGGCGGAGTTCGATGAGCGGTCGAGGATTCCAGGAACCGTCGAGCATTCCGCGGCCAAGGAGGGGCGTGTGCTCTATGACGCGGGCTGACCGGGCGACGACCCTCTTCCGCAAGGCGAGTCAGGACGAGCTCGTTCTGGAGAAGCTTCTCGCCGATTCCGACGTACGCCACCTACCAATTGTCGCGAGACTGAGAGGCGTCCTCCTGGGTCACTTCGCCCCAGTCGAAGTACTCCGCATCTTCCAGGTCAGCCTCGATGAGCTAACGCGGCTCAGACGCGCCGACGGAATGAACGCCGCAAACGCTGAATCGCATCCTTTGTCTTCACGAACGATGAAGCTCACCGACCCGGCCACGTTCCCGGGAGCAACGCAAAGCGGACAGCCTAGCCGGGGAGGGTGGCGCCGGATAGGCCTCTTGCGGCGGCGGAAGGGCCGAGCTGCGCGAAGCACGGACATCGCAGCGAACTCGAGCGTGCTCACCTCTTGACGATGCTCTTGAAGAACATTTCCTGCAGGAAGATCGACCCACAGGGGTCGTTCTGGGCCGTCAACCAAGCCTGAAATGCCCCCTCAGCTAACTGGATCGCTGTTGCTGCGGCCGTGTGTTGAATTGTGGATCCGCCGTCGTAGTCCGCCTCTTCACGGGCCGCGTGGAGTTGAACGAAGGCGGATGCAACTTGACGCAGCTCACTGGTCAAGACTTGGGAAGGGAATTCGTCAGTCTCTGGCGTCTCGTATTGATTTGACGCTTTGTTTGGTTTTACCGGGTTGTATTTGATGCAAACCGCCTTCATGGTGCCGTGTTGGAGGGCACGCGCGACCTTCGGCCGAAAGGAGGGGAGGGTAACAAAGTTCGTCATGATCTCATTGATCAGCATGTGAAAGACGGCGTAGTAGGCAGTAGAGATGCCGCGCCGGAGGTCAGACTCCAGCGCACCCGGGGTTGGGCCAACAAGACGCTTTGCGAGATCGAGTAGTTCTTGAGGGTTGATCGCCATCGTTCGATCACCCCGCCTTGTATTCGCGAGCGGTGACCAAGCGGACGTAGGGCCAGCGATTGATGCCGGCTTCCCCAAAAGCTTGACGGACGCGATTGGTTAGCTCCGAAGATGCGGGTCCTAGAGCGTTCTTGGGGATAACCTCTCCGTCGGCAAATACACGAACCCAAACCGTCCGCAACCCGTCAGCGTCGCTCCCCAATTCATAATCCCAGTTCACAACCCACGTTGGGAACTCGACCTTCCGAAGGGCTTTCTCGACAGCCGTAGCCTCTTCCGGCTGCGCCAGATAGGGAGAAAGGATTTCGAGGATTTTCAGGAAAGCAACGGAGGCGTTCCCGACCTGCTCCTCTGTCGCAGGACGGTCTGGAGCGACCTCGCGAGCGACCATCAAAAAACTCTGCACTGCGGCGAGCAGTTCGTTCTGTCGCTCAAGACCGAGTTCAGCAAAATCGGAGGCGACGAACCCAGCGACAGATTTCGGGGTGAGCCAAATCGCAGACCGAGAAAGAGTTGAAGCAATCGCACCCGTGTTGATGTGCGAACTGTCGGACTCAACCAGAGGGTGGACGAACAGATTTCGGGCAACACGGAAGTTGCTGAGAAAGTCCCGCTTCGTCGATCGTAGTTCAGGGTTATCGAGAGGAGCTACACGTCCCTGATCGATCGCGAGGCCGTGGAGGTTGTCAGCGAAACTCAAGAGGAATTTGACCCCATGCAGTGGCGAACCGTCGTCCCGCGCCCAGTCACCGCCGACCGCCATTCCCGCCTTGACGCACAGGCCCTTATCGAAGTGGAACTTGCCGGGAAACCGGCCTCCACCGCGAGTGGCAAACACCACGTCGAGCGCTCCCTCGCTCTGACGATAGCGGCCTTGGTCGTCGAATTCATTCCAAAAGTCGTTTATCGTCATAGGACTGGCCTCTGGCGGGCGAATGCCTTTCTCGCTACTATTTTAGAAGTTTCTGAAGTGGCGAGATTGCTGACCACAGTTATCGACCCACTCCCGCCTCACGCTATGTCGGTGGGGGAATGTGGGCACAGCATATCCGGGCGGCATCGCGCAAGCTGATGTGGAAACGGGGTTGGCGACTCAGATGACTTCCCGCGGTCGCAGAGATAACTTGCGACCTGAGTAGCATACCCGCCCGTGCCGGGGAGCATCCGTTCCCAGACGCAACGGCCAAGCCCAGAGACCCGTCAGGGGCGTAGAACGCGTGAAACCCGACCGGATGGGGTGGGATTTGAAGCGGTTTCCGTAAGTCCTGATGGTAGCAGCAACTTACGTCACGGCGACTTCGGGTGCGAAGCAAATGGCGAAGCAGTTTGCACCCCTGCCCTTTCTTGTGGTGGTATAGCCGGAGCGTCTACCGCCCAAGCCGAGCGACTGGACAGCTTCATGGAGGCCGAGGCGATCCCGCACGAGGTGGCTGAACTGGCCGCCATCTGGCACCGCCTACCCACTGCCGTCCGGGCTGGGATCGCGGCCATGGTGCGGGCCTCGGGAGGGTGAGGCTGGGTAGGGCGACGAGGGATCGGTTAATGCTCCAAGGATTGATCGGCAGTCATCATCGCCTGCAGCCGACGCGGACCTCGTCGCCTGGAGACGAGCCCTTTCCCACGGCTGCCACGCGGATTCAATTCCCTCCGCCGCCAAATTGAATCCCACCTCGAACCGATTCCTTGACGGAAATAAAAGCTTGTCCTACGGTGGATTCCAGGAGGGGGGATGTGCCCTCTCCTGAGAGGTCTTCCGAGGAGAAGTCAAGTGAACCGGCGAAACACCAAAAAACCTCCCCGTACGCACGCTCCTTTGCTCGCCGTGATTGAGCGCCTCGAATCCCGGGCGATGCTTGCCGGATTAGGGCAGGATTCCCTGAGCGGCTTGGGATCGATCACGGCTGTCTTAGTGCCTGGTGTCTCCTCTCCCCCTGGAATCGTTTTCAACGGTGGCAGCCCCACGCTCGGCTCGGCAGCAGGCAACGGTGGTTCCCAATCAACCGGCCCGGTGCTCTTGG
>CALQRA010000306.1:0-4290 GCA_943332855.1 Candidatus Kuenenia stuttgartensis | reverse complement strand
CCCACGCCGGCTGGGCCTGGCGGTATTCCTCGAGGCTCGTCCGCCGCCACACCCCCTTGGGGTTCTTGGCATCGCGCCAGAAGTTGTAGAAGTGCTTCCCGATCTTCCCCACCATCGGGATCCGGTCCTTCGAGTCGAGGATCGAGAGAATCCTTTTTTCGAGCGACCGGAAGGCGTCGTTGTCGGCAAGCGCCGCGGTCACCTTCGCGTTGCGCTCCTTCACCCACTCCAGCTGCTTCTCGCCAGTGACCTCCTCGAGCCACTGATGGGGATCGTCGGGCGTGGGGGCCGTCGTGTCGGCGGAGCGGGCGGGATGGGGCATGGTGAGGGCGAGGGATGTGGTGACAACCGCAAGGAACCGGTGGGGGAACGCCTGCATGATCGAACAGCCTCCGGAGGGGTCGAGGGTCCGGGGAGGGCGGTCGCTACGACCGCGTCTGCCCCGTGCCGGTGACGACATATTTGTAGGTGGTGAGCTCGCGGGTGCCGCAGGGGCCGCGGGCGTGGAGCTTGTCGGTGGAGATCCCGATCTCGGCACCGAGCCCGAGCTCGCTGCCGTCGTTGAAACGCGTGCTCGCATTGACGACGGCGACGGCCGTGTCGACGCGGGCGGTGAACCGGTCGGCGGCGCTTGGGTCGGCCGTCACGATGGCGTCGGTGTGGCGGGAGCCGTAACGGTTGATGTGATCGATGGCCGCGTCGAGCGAGTCGACGACCGCCACCGAAATCTTCGGCCCGAGGAACTCTGCGGCGAAGTCAGCCTCGGTGGCAACACCCGCGGCGGGGAGGAGCCGACGGGTGGCGCCGTCCCCGACGATCTCGATCCCCTGCTCAGCCAGCGCCGCGCCGATCTCAGGGAGGAACGCCGCCGCGATGTCCCGATGGACAAGGAGCGACTCGGCGGCATTGCAGACGCCCATCCGCTGGCACTTGGCATTGACGGTGATCGCTCGGGCCATGGCGAGATCGGCCGCCCGATCGACGTAGACGTGGCAATTGCCGTTGAAGTGCTTGAGCACCGGCATCCGCGCCTCGGCGCAGACCCGGCGGATGAGCTGCTCACCGCCGCGCGGGATCGCCAGATCGATGAGCGAGTCGAGCTTGAGAAACTCCCCGACCGCCGCCCGGTCGGCGATGTCGACCAGCTGCACGCCATCGACCGGCAGGCCGGCGGCGGCAACACCCCGACGGACCGACTCGACGATCGCCCGGCTCGACCGGGCCGCCTCCTTCCCGCCACGGAGAATGATCGCATTGCCGGCGGCCAGCGCGACCGCCGCCGCGTCGGCCGTGACATTCGGGCGTGACTCGTAAATGAAAAAGATCACGCCGAGCGGCACGCGGATCTTGCGGACCGTGAGGCCGCTGGGGCGGACCGAGGATTCGATCACTTCCCCGACCGGATCGGGGAGCGCCGCGACCGCCTCGATCCCGGCTGCGATCCCCTCAACACGTTTCTCGTCAAGGAGGAGCCGTTCGGAGGCGGCGGTGGTCAGCCCCGCTCCGGCGGAGGCTTCGAGATCGGCCCGGTTGGCGGCGAGGATCAAAGGCGCATCGGCGCGAATCTCGGCGGCGGCCCGGCGCAAGCCCGCGGCTTTCCGCTCCGTCGAGATCCCCCCGAGATCGATCGCGGCCTGCCGCGCCCGCTCGGCCATGGCGCGACAGTGGGCGGCGAGATCAGCGGGGCTGTGGGGGGGATGTTCGGTGGTGGTCGACATGGGCGTGGCGGATAATTTGGACCCGGATCCTAGCGCGGAATGAGGATACCACGACGAGCCCGCCGGCCCACTCCAAGACCAGGCAACGCGCGACGATCATTGCCCCCCCTCGGAAAAGCACCACAGATGGCGACTGGAGCGGATGAAGAGGGCGCCGTCGCTGATCGCCGGCGTGGCGGCAAACGATTCCCCCTCCGTGCCGAGCGCGTTGACGGCGAGCGATTCGAGCTCGTCGGCTGCCTTGAGGACATGGACTTCACCGTTGCCGGTGACGTAATAGATCTTGCCGTCAGCGGCGACCGGCGAGGCATAGTCGGCGCCGCGGCCGAAGGCCCCGCCTCCTTCACTCGGGAGACGGGCTTGGAAGATTTTCTCGCCGGTCTTGGCGTCGAGGCAGTTGGCGATCCGGTTGGAGACGAACCACAGCCTGTCGCGGTAGACCAGCGGTGTGCCGAAGCGGTTGGCATCCCGGCCACTCCACACCAGATGCGATTGGCCGACATCCCCCTTGCCGCCGGTGCGCAGCGCCATCGACCCACCACTGCGCCCTTCGACGCAATAGGCGACGCCGTCGGCCACGACGACACTCGTGTTGAAGCCGTCCTCTCCGACCGCACCGGCAAACCAGCGGATCTTGCCGGTGGCCGGATTGATCCCCCAGATCTCGCCGGGGGTGCCGAGGACGACGTCCGTCTTCCCCCCTTCGCCGGGCGCGGTGACCGGTGAGCCCCAGACATTGGCCAGCGTCTCCGATTCGGCCGTCCACAGCTCGCTCCCCGATGTGGCATCGAGACCGACGATCGCCCGCTTCTCCGGGCCGGCCACGACGACGACAACGCCATCGACCACGAGCGGACTCGACGACGAACCCCAGCGGCGCGGGTCGGAGTCGGTGCCGACCGACCGCTCCCAGAGCTGGTTGCCATCGAGATCGAAGGCCTTCACCCCCGACTTCCCGAAGAACGCATAGATCCGCTCGCCATCGGAGACCGGCGTGTGCGAGGCGTAGCCATGCGACGGCACTCCCATCCCGGCATAGGCATCCTCTGGGAGGACCGCCTCGATCTCCGTTCTCCACAGCTCCTTGCCAGTCTTTGCGTCGTAGCAGAGGAGGTGGCGGACGAGATCGAGCTGCGTCCCCCCTTCGGCCCCGTAGCCGGAGTACGTCGTCACAAACAGTCTGTCGCCGACGACGATCGGGCACGACACCCCTTCCCCCGGGAGCTCCACCTTCCAACGGAGGTTTTTCGTCTCGCCGAACTCGGCCGGCGTCGGCTTGTCGTCGGCGGCCACACCACTGCCGTTGGGGCCACGGAAGCGGGGCCAATCGGCGCCGGCCGGGGCGACGCTCACGGCCAGGGCCAGCGCCGGGAGTGCGACCCGCGCCATGGCACCGAACCGGATCGAATACCACAGAATCGAATCCATCGTGGAAATCTCCTAGCAGTGCGGGAGGGAATCAGTCCGCCGGGCAAAGGCTCCGACTCGGAGCCGATCAGGCCCGGGGTGTCGGCACGATCGTCATTCCTCGACGGGCGGCCTGCGGACCCGCTCACCATCTCCGCCTTCACGCCGTCCCCCTTCGCGGCCGCCCGGCCCACCGGGAGGACCACCGCCCCCCCCTTGGAACTGCGCGGCCATCGCCTGGAGCTCCTCGCGCGAGAGCTTGCCATCCTTGTCGGCATCGAACTCAAACATCCGATCGACGAAGCCGCCCGGTCCACCGCCTCCTGGTCCGCCGAACAAGCCACCGCCACCGCCACCGCCGCGCCGTCCCCCTTCACCGCGACCGCCGCCAGGTCCACCGGGACCACCATTCCCACGCCCCCCTTCGGCCGCCGCCATGGCGAGGATCTCTTCCTTGGTGAGCTTGCCATCCTTGTCGGCATCGCCGCGCGTCAGCATCCCCTGCATCCGCGCCGGGAGCTCCTCGGAGGTCAGCTTGCCATCCTTGTCAGCGTCAAACTCCATCAGCCGCGTGGCGAGCTCCTCGCCATTGGCGCCACCGCCCCCTGGGGGACCGCCAGGCCCGCCCGGCCCACCCGGAAAGCCTCCCGGTCCGCCGGGAGGTCCACCGAATCCCCCCGGGCCACCGGGGCCAGCCGGGAAGTTCGGCCGTAGCTCCTCGGGGGAGAGCTTGCCGTCGTTGTTGGCGTCGAGTTTCTTCAGATGGGCCGTCGCCTCGGCGAGCTCCGCGGCGGAGATCTCACCATCGCCGTCGGCATCGAGCGCGGTCATGACGGGGACCATCCGCATGAAGCCCCCCGGCCCACCGGGCCCGCCCGGAAAACCACCCGGTCCCTCCGGACCTCCGGGGGGGCCGCCGGGAAATCCCCCTCGACCACCGGGGGGTGTGCCCCCCTGGGGCTGGCCGCAGGCAGCGCTCGAGAGCGCCAGCAGCGCCGCCAGCATCAAGCCGCTTGCCTGGAAGCGACCGGGCGACTCGGCGCGATTGAGTGTCCGGGGATCAGCCGAGAGGGCACGCATGGCTTGAGGAGACTCCAGGGAAGAGGGATCGACGCCCGCCGTTGTCGGTTGAACGTCTCCCTGGCGTCAAGGTTTCGCCGGAGAG
>CALQRA010000305.1 GCA_943332855.1 Candidatus Kuenenia stuttgartensis | reverse complement strand
GGCCACCTGGACATTCTGCTCGCGCAGGGCGCGAACGACATCGGTGGCCGTGAGGCCGCGGCTGGCGAGCTTGCCGGGGTCGAGCCACACCCGCAGGGCGTAGTCGCGGGCCCCAAGAAACTGCACGTCCCCCACCCCCTCGATCCGGGCGAGCGCATCCTTCACCTGCAACAGCGCGTAGGTGGAGATGAACAGCTGACCGAGTCGTTCCCCCGGGGAGAAGAGATTCACGCACAGGAGGATGCTCGGCGACTTCTTCCGCGTCGAAACCCCCTGCCGGCGGGCCTCCTCGGGGAGCTTCGCCAGCGCCACGGCCACCCGATTCTGCGTCAGCACCTGCGCTTGGTCGATGTCGGTGCCGAGCTTGAAGGTGACGTCAATCGACGACTGGCCGTCGCCGGTGCTCTTCGACGACAGATAGAGCATCCCCTCGACGCCGTTGATCTCCTGCTCGATCGGCGTGGTGACCGTCTCGGCGACGACCTCCGCCCCAGCGCCGGGATAGAACGCGGTGACGGCGATCGTGGGCGGGGTGACATCCGGATACTGCCCGACCGGCATGCCGACCAGCGCCACGCCGCCGACGAGGAGGATCACCACCGAGAGGACGGTGGCGAAGACGGGCCGGTCGATGAAGAACTGCGAGACCATGGGGCGACGGTCATTCCCTGGCGGGCGGGGCCGGCTGGGCTTCGACCGGCCGGACGACGGCCCCGTCGCGGACACGCTGCAAGCCACTGACGATGACCCAGTCGTCCGCGGAGAGCCCCTTCGTCACGACGCGCATCGAGCCGTCGAGCTTTCCGGGGGTGATCTCGCGGATCGTCACCCGGTCGTCGGCACCGACGACGGCGACGGTCCGACGCCCTTGCTCGACGCCGATGGCCCGATCGGGGACGAGGAGCGCCTCGGCCGGATCGCCGAACGGGAGGCGAACCCGGCAGAACATCCCCGGCGCGATGAGCCGATCGGGGTTGTCGAGGATCGCCCGGCAACGGACCGTGCCGGTCGAGGCGCGGACGGCGATGTCGACAAACGACAGCAGGCCGCGCCGCGGAAAGCCCTCATCGGTGACCAGCGCCACATCGACGGGGATGGCGAGATCGCGGATGTTGCGCCACGTCGGCTCCCCCTCCGCAGCATTCGCCTCCGGCTCCCTCCCTCCGTGGCGATCCTGTCGCCGGTTGCGAATCGCCCGTTCGCGAGCCACCAGGATCGATCGCTCGTCGGCAAAGAAGGTGACGTAGACAGGGTCAACGCTGACAATCGTCGCCAGGGTGGTGGGAGCCGCCCCGCTCCCGACGAGGTCACCGACGTTGACCGTCCGGGCGCCGATCCGGCCGGCGATCGGCGCCGTCACCTGGCAGAAGCCGAGATCGAGCTCCGCCTGCGCGAGCATCGCCTTGTCTTTTTTGAGCGTCGCGGCGGCCATGTCGCGCTTGGCGGTGATGATCCCGACCTGCTCCTGCGTGACCGCGCCGCGCGGAAGGAGGGCCTCATTGCGGACCCGCTCGCTCTCCAGTTCCGCAAGCTCCGCCTGTTCGCGCTCGATCTCCGCCTCGGCCTGATCGCGGGCGATGCGGTAGGAGCGGTCGTCGATGTCGAAGAGCGGATCGCCGACGCTCACATCCTGACCGTCAGCGAAGTGGACGGCCGTCACGAAGCCCCCCACGCGCGGCTTGAGATCGACCGTCTCCACCGCGGTGGCATTCCCGGTGAACTCGATCGTGTCGGTCACCTCGGCGACGACCGGCCGGGTGACGACGACCTCCGGAGGCGGCGGGGCGACGACTGGAGGGCTTGAGCGTCCGCACCCGGCCAGCGCCACGAGCAAAGCGGCCGTGGCGAAGGCCCGTGGCAGCATGGCGGGGGCTCTGAGCATGAACGAATGTTTCCGGGAGCCCCAGCGGCGGGCCAAAGCGATCTTCTTCCCGACACGCAGGATTCGAAGATGGCAGTCGATCCGATTGTGATGGCGGGGATACCGGACTGCAACGAACTGGCCCGATCGGGGCCTCATGGAGGTGTCCCATGCTTTCCCTTCCTCGATTTCGACCATCGGGGAGCCGGCCGCGTGGCTGAGACGACCGATTCGGCCCGGAAGACGAGGAAGGGGCATCCTGGACCACGTCGCCAATATCGCATTCCGCGATAACCGTTCTTGCCATATCGCAAAATGCGATTATGATTGCAGCGGTGAGCGGCCCTTCGCCGATGGAGACGCCATGCGTGTCATCGCCAAGTCTCGGCTCCGGTTCTTTTGGGAGTCGCACAGCGATCGGGCCGACGCCGAGAAATGTCTTGCGGTCTGGTACAAGATCGCATCGAGTGCCCGGTGGATGAACTTCGCCTCCCTCAAGCAGACCTTTGGATCGGCGGATCGGGTCGGAAATTGTGTGGTGTTCGATGTTGGCAACAACCGCTACCGCCTGATCGGCCGCGTGATCTATCCACGCAGGCTGTACGTCCTTCGAGTGATGGATCACGGGGAATACAGCAGATCGCTGTGGGCCAGGCAGTGCGGGTGCCACAACCCGCCCCCGAAGAAATCCGTCGCTTCCACGAAAGCGGTTCGGCGATCCAAGCGAACGACTGGCATCCGCGGAAAGAGAGGTGAGCCATGATTGTCAACCATCGACGGGCGGCGATGCCGGACTCGTATTTCGACTTGGTGAAGAAGTTCCCCCTCACTCACATCCGGGACCGCCGGCACTTGGACCAGGCCATCGGGTTGGTCGACGAACTGCTCCAGCAGAATCTCGATCGTGGATCGCAGGAGTATCTCGACGCCCTGAGTGATCTGGTGGCGAGCTTCGAGGATGAACACACGCCTATTCCGGATGCGTCGGAATCGGACGTTCTGCGCGAGTTGTGGCGGTCGAGCGGCCACACGCAAATCAAGCTCGCCAAATTGGTCGGCATCTCGCAGTCGACGCTCTCTTCCCTGCTGAGCGGGGATCGGGAGATGACCAAAGGCCACATGGTCGCTTTGGGCCGGTTTTTCAACGTTTCACCTGCGGTCTTTCTGCCTTCCTGAACGCCGTCCTGGGTGCAGGGCGATTGCGCCATGATGGGCAATCTGGCATGATTGGGCAATCCCGTCCTTGATGTCTCCGAAGGTGCTTCGGTGATCGTTCGGGCTGCGATTTTCATGGAGGATCGACCATGCCCATCTCTAAGTCCGTAAGCGCAAAGATTCAGGTACATTTCGCGACGCTTCCTGATCCCCGCCGTCGGAAAGTCAAATACCCGCTCATCAATTTTATCGTCATCGCGATCTGCGCCGTGATCTGCGGTGCCGACGATTTTGTGGCGATCTCCAACTTCGGTCGTAAGAAGCGGAGATGGTTCCGAAAGATCCTTGACCTGCGCGCGGGGATTCCTTCGCACGACCGGTTCAACGCGATCTTCTCGATGCTGTCACCGGCCGAGTTTGAACGGTGCCTGCTGAGTTGGATACAGGCGCTCCACGAGGCCACAGACGGGCAGGTGATCGCTATCGACGGCAAGACACTCCGAGGCAGCTTCGACAGGGCAAGCAACAAATCGGCCATCCACATGATCAGTGCCTGGGCCTCGGCTAACTCGATCAGCCTCGGGCAGTTGGTGGTCGATGCGAAGAGCAACGAGATCACCGCGATCCCAAAATTGCTGGACATGTTGCAGCTCAAGGGAGCGACGGTGACGATCGATGCCGCGGGTTGCCAGACGGAGATCGCCCGTCGCATCGTCGACGCCGGAGGTCACTACGTCCTCAACGTCAAGGGGAATCAGGGTACGCTGCGCGATGGGATCGAGAAGTTTTTCACCGAGTTTCTGGATGGCAAGATGCCGACGGTGCCTGTGCGCCGCAGGCACAGTACGAACAAGGGCCATGGCCGGAGGGAATCGCGATGGCACTACGTCTGCAGCGTACCGCGCGGGCTGCCCGACAGCGACCGTTGGCCTGGGCTCAAGGCGATCGGCATGGTCATCAGTAATACCGAGCGTGACGGTAAGGAATGCATCAGTGTCCGTTACTACATTCTGAGCAGGAAAATGCCAGTCAAGAGGTTCGCCGCGATCGTGAAGGGTCATTGGGCGATCGAGAACGAGCTGCACTGGCAACTGGATGTAACGTTCCGCGAGGACCATTGCCGTATCCGGAAGGGCAACGCCGACGCCAACTTCAGCATCCTCCGTAGGATCGCGCTGATGCTGCTCAAGAACGAGAAGACGGCCAAGCTCGGTGTAAAGAACAAGCGGCTTTCAGCGGGTTGGGACGAGGACTACCTGCTCCAAGTCCTTGTCAGCATTTGAGATATGGTGCAATCGCCCTGG
>CALQRA010000304.1 GCA_943332855.1 Candidatus Kuenenia stuttgartensis | reverse complement strand
TGGAAAGACAAGGCTCGCGATCGAGTACGCACATCAGAACAAGAGTGTCTATCAAACAGTAATTAAAATTAACGCCGACACAGCGAATGCACTTCGAGATAATGTTCTCAACCTCATTCGAAACCCAGGGCTCGGAATTAGCTATGACATCCGTGGTAATCGTAGTTCTTTCTACGAGATAGTGCTTGCACAGCTCGCAGTATTAGCGCGTCAAGGGCTTCTCGTGATTCTTGACAACGTCGACTCGCCGCAAGCAATGTCAGCTGTAAAGCAGTTGCTTCAAAGTGTCGGCGAAGCGCATGTTATCATCACAAGCCAAATACGGTTGTGGGGTGTCGGTTGCAGCTTGATGGAAGTTCGGCGGTTGTCCCCGAATGGCGCCTGCAAACTTCTTCGTAATGGATTGAAGGCAACGAAAAACAGCCTGTCCGAGTGCGAGTCGCTTTCGGAGACCCTTGGGGGCCTACCATTGGCAATCGAAATCGCAATCGCATATTGCGAGAATAATTGTTGTAGTGCATCGCAGTATTCTTCTGTTCTAGCGCAGAGCACCGAAGATGTTCTGAAAGCTAGTGGATTTGAGGAAGTGGATTATCCTTTGTCCGTCTGGGCGGCTTGTGCTGCGTCGTGGAAGAAGTTGGACGCCGAGTGTTCATGGGCAACGACGATACTCACTGTAAGCGCGTATTATGGGAACGCGCCAATCCCAATTGAGCTTTGGGATCGTGGGGAGACGAATAGCTCTCCGTCAGAGCTTGTAGAGAATCTTGTCGCTGCTGGTGTGTGGAAGGAAGTCGAAAACGAGTATGGAAGTCTGTCTACTCAGAAAGCACTGGCCGTTCTAAGAAAATATTGCCAGGTAGATTTCGTTGAAGAGGACGGACTGCCATGCTATCTTATGCCTTCATTAGTTCGAAGGATCCTGCGAACTAAGTATTCGTCGAGTCGCGAAAGCCTTTGTGTGATGATTGCAACGCCCGTTAGTTCGTTGCTAAGAGCGCTGTCTGTCGATGAGCAGTGCCCTGCAAATTGGGAGTGGTTTTTTACTCTTAGGCCTCATGTGGATTCAGTTCTGTGTGATCTAACTAGCGTTAAGTGTGTTTGGCCTACGGTGCTTGTTGCTGAGAAAGTAGGGCGGTGGTATTCGGCGTGCGGTTTCAATGATCAGGCAATTGAAATTCTTTCGCAGGTTGTCGCGATTGAGATGGAAGCTTGGGGGCACGCTTCTTCAGACTGGGTGGAGCTTGCGATTTTCGGCGTGCCAGATAGGCCGTCCATGTTTGTTTCTCATTGTTGTTCGTTTGCGATGTCATCTCTCGTCGCAGGTGATGATGTCAGTGCGATTTCCGTTCTAAGGGCTGCAGAGGGTGTCCTGTCGGTCGTGTCATTAACGGTAGTGGCTAGTTGGTACTCGCTCCTTGGGGAGTGTCTTCTGTCATGCGGAGATTTCGGCGGCGCGGAGTCCGCTATGCGCGCGGCTGTGAATGCGGAGGAAAGTGCAGCGCTGAGCGGAGAAAAAAACGCTTTGAGTATGCATTTTAACAGATTAGCAAGTGTGCATATGGCAATCCAAGAATATGACAAAGCAGAAAAGGCCGTGCGTGCAGCGATTCATCTGGATAGCCAATGGAGGAATTCGAGGTATCGGAAGGTCGTAACCGGCTCTAGTTTGGTCCCTGGTCGACGTCTCGACGAGTTGTGCGGTGCGGATTGGAAAGGGTCGTCGGATAGAGATCGTGAGGTGACGTTTGTTCGTCCGAGGTGGCTTGGTAAGAGCTATGGGAAGTTTATTCCCGAGCTTGGTCGAGATCTTTTTACGTTCGCTAAGCTTCGAGTCGCACAAGGGCGATTAAGCGAGGCGTCGCTGTTGTTGGACGGTGCAATGGCAATCACATGGTATACGCTTGGTCCTATGGCTCGCCCCCTCGCCGATATGTGGGTGGTGCGTAAGAGCATTAGCGGCAGCGGGGACGCTAGTCTCAGTGACACATATCCCCATTGGGTACTTGGTATCTGTGTCTTGGAGGTGTTAGCCTCTACGGGGCAATCTAAATCATCGTCTTCATTTTCGGCCGAGTGTTAATTGCGTTGGAGCTTCGGCTGAAATGCGGCCTCTGGCAATCACAAAGGTTGTAAGATGCGGTGTCGCCTTTGAGGCCGTGTTCCAGTCATGGTCAGGGGCGAGGGGACCCAGGTTAGGGAAGTTTATTGTGTCAAGGTATTGAACTAGTTAAGAGCTAATGGAGGTGGGCGTTGAGTGGAGGGCCGCGGACGAGAACCGGAAATAAGGTAGATGCTTCAGCGCTCTACTCCATATTCTGGGGATCAGTGTGGTGACACCGTCCCATGGATCGTCCCCGCGACGGCGGAGCCGTCGGCGGCGTCGAGGTCCCAGGTGAGGCTGTAGCAGCGCGTTGATTCGAAGCCCTCGACGTCGAGCGTGAGCGTCGTGCCGTCGGCGGAGAGGGTGGCGGCGGTCACCGTGCGGTCGCGTTCGTCGAAATGCGGCGAGCCGTAGTCGGCCGAGCGGCGGATCGTCCAGGTCTTCACGTGGAAGTTGCCGGTGTCGGTCCCGGTTTCGCTGTTGAGCTTCTTCGGGAACGTGAGGACGAGCTTGCCAGCCTCCGCATGGAGCTGCGTCGGCACGACGAGCGGCTTCTCTGTGCGACGGAGCCGGAAGAGGCCCCCCGGCTCGGTACGGTTGCCCGCCCACGCAAACAGACCGCAGGCGTAGAGCTGGCCGTCGCCGGGATTGAACCTGCCCCGCATCACGCCGGTCGGCAGATCGGGGATCGGTAGGGCGAGCATGCCCCCTTGGAGGACTTTTCTTTTGGGATCGCGCGGGTCGGCCACCGGCTCGGTGAGCACCAGATGCACCCGCCCCTCCCCGTAAGAAAGCTCGAGGAGATGGCCGGCCAGCGGCGACCAGGTGTCGGCCGGCACCCGGAGCAACTCCGCCGGCGAGCGATCGAAAGCGTTCGTGATCCAGATCGCCGGCGGCTCCATCGCTTCGTCGCGGGCGTCGGTGATGTCGTGATAGCCGAACATGTTGCCGTAGAAGCCGCCCGAGCGGACATGGTTGATCCGGTTCTTCGGATTCCAGTGCCCCTCCTGATCGGTGACCCAAAACGTGCCGTCGGGCTCGACGCATACCCCATTGGCAGCCCGGAATCCACGGGCCACGATCTCCGTCGTCGCCCCGTCGGGCGAGACCTTCAGGAGCGTGCCATGGTGGGGCACGACGGCGGGAAGAGCGTGGCGGGCGGACTTGGCGTAGTAGAGATTGCCGGCGTCGTCGGTCTCGAGGCCCATCGCAAACTCATGGAAATGCTCGGTTACCTGGTGATCGTCGTTGACCGTGTCGTAGCGGTCGATCTGGCCGTCGTCGTCGAGGTCGACAAGCCGCACGATCCGGTCGCGGCAGCCGACATGGATCACACCGCCGATCACTTTGAGCCCCAGCGGCTGAAACAGCCCCGAGGCGATCCGCTTCCACTTCAAAAGTCCCTCCCGATCGAGCAGCCCCGACACCCGCCAGACATCGCCATCCCAGGTGCAGACGGCGGCGGTGTCGCCGTCACGCCCAAGGAAATCGAGGCCCGAGAGCCGCAGCTGCGCGTTCCAGGGGTTTGTATTTGGGGGAACGAGACGATCGACCGCGAGCGGATCATCGTCGTCGCCCCGCTCGATCCGCGTCTCGAGCACCTGCGGCCAAAGCGGCCGCGACGGCTGGCCGATGCCCGTGAAGGCGGGCTCGACCGGCGGCATCGCGTCGATCGCGAGGGCAAGCCCGGCCGCCGGGCCGGCTGAGAGGGCCACGGTCAGATCGAGGCAGTCGTCGCCGGCCGGGATGTCGAGCACCATGGAGCCATCGCGGGGCGAGAGGCGGGCTTCCGTGATCGGCCCGCGTCCGCCAGCCGGCGCGACGAGCGCCGCTGCGATGGAGTCGGGGGCGAGCCGCGCCGAAAGCGCTGTCGAACGGGGGCCGAATGAAAACGACCGGGTGATCACCGGCAGCGCGCTGCCGTCGGCTCCCGCCACCGACACCGGCTCGAGCCGCACCGTCTCCAGGATCGGCGCATCGCCGACCCGGTAGTCGAGGAGGATCGTGTCGCCGGCATGATGGACGCTCCGCATCCGGGCCCACGGGATCGGGCCGAACGGACGGCCGTCGCGGCCGATCCCGCGTGGATCGTCGAAGGAGCCGGTGGCCGGATCGGCCCAGCCGGGCCCCTCCGGCTGAAACCACTGCACGGCGCCAGCCGTGTGTGGATGGGCGCCATGGCGACCGTCGAAATTGATCCCCTCCCAATCGATGAAGCCGTCGCCCGTCCAGAC
>CALQRA010000303.1 GCA_943332855.1 Candidatus Kuenenia stuttgartensis | reverse complement strand
TCAGACCCTTGATCGGGGGCGCGGAGGGATCGTCACCGGGTTGGCCGGAAGGAGGCGGCATCGACAGGCGGAGGGAGGGCGGGGCGGACGCGCTTGGGGAGGAGGGCCAGGATGGTGCGGGCAGTTTCCCGCGGCCCTGCGTCCGACTTTCCAGTGTAGCTTCGGCACAGGTCGGCGACGTCATCGGCCGCCAGGAGCATGCGATAGCGGGTGACGTTTTCCCCGAGCGCCGCGAGGGCCAGGGCCCGAATTTCGCCGTCTGGAGCCGCCAGGGCGTGCCGGACGAGGCTCCCCTGGGCACCGGGCCTGCCGATCACGGCCAGGAGCTTGAGGGCCGCCGGGATGAGCGCGGGCGTGGTCAGGGCGAGCCGGGCGTGGGCCTCCGCGGCACTGACATCGTGGCCGGCGCGGCCGAGGATGGCGAGGATCTCGAGCGCCTGCCGGGCCCGTTCGAGCCGTTCTGCACCCCGGGCCTGCCGCCAGGCCGGATCGGCCTGCTCTGGGCCGGCGATCATCGCCAGTTCCTCCGGGAAGCGTGGCGGCGCGACGACGTTCCCCTCGGCGTCGAGCAGCGGCCCGAAGAAGCTCGGCAGCCGGTCGACGATTGCCACGCAGCCATGGGCCCGCGCCTGGAGGACGAGCTTCGTGAGCTTTCGGCCGCGGCCGTGGTCGTCGAGCGGATCGACGACGATCATTACCGGCGGCAGATCCCCCCGGCCCGCCTGCCGCAGCCCCTGGAGCGTCTCGAAGGCGCCGGGGAGCGCCAGCCTGGCGCCGAGGAGGACGAGCGTCGTGTCGGCCTCGGCGGCAGCGGCCTGGAGCGCCTCGTGCCCGCTCCCCACGACCGTCGTCCGGAAGCCATACTTCGCGGCTGCCGCGGCCAGCTCGTTGCCGACGGCGAGGTCGGGATGGGCGACGACGGCATGATCGGTGCCGCGCGAGGTGGCCGCATGGAGGAGCCGCTCGACCACCCGGCTCGAGCCGCGGTAGGCGGCATCATCACCGACCAGCGCCAGGGCCCTGGCGGCAGCGAAGGCGAGCCGCTCGTCGGGGGCGTCGACGAGCTTGACCAGCGCCTTACGGACGTTTGCCGGAAGCGGCGCTGCGGCGACGCGCTCCGTCGGGGTGTGCATCGCTTCGAGCTGCCAGACGGCGGCGAGCGCCGCCTCGGGCAGGCCCCGCTCGATCGCCATCTCCATCACGGCGGTGACGACGTTGGGATCGAGACTGTCGGGACCGGTGAAGGCGGCTGCGAGCCGCTCCGGCGGGATCGCGTCGAGCGCCGCCGACGAAGGGCCAGAGGCGAGGAGGAGCGATTCGACCCGTGTCAGGAGCACCAGACGGACGGCGAGTGGATCGCTCGCGTCGAGGGCCTCGAGATCGCGCGCAAGATGGGCGGCGTCGATGCTCCGCGCCAGGCGCGGGGAAAGCTCGACCTCGTCGAACCTCCCCGCTTCGACGTTCCAGCGGTGGCGCCGGACCGTGGCCGGGCCCTCGGCCGGATGCGCGGGCACCTGCGGGAGCCCCTGCGGCGAGAGCGCACAGTCGAGCCGCTGAGCGAGGAGCGTGATCGCGGTGTTCGGCCGTGGCGGCTGGAGGAGCGCTGGGTCGGGCTCCCCCGCCAGCCGCGCCGCATGGCGCTGGAGGGCTGCCAGAGCGGCGCGCTGGGCGCCGGGCGGCGTGCCGCCGACGAGGGCCGGGGCGAGGAGGAAGTCGGCCGTGTCATTGAGGCCGGCCGCCTCAAGAGCGAGGATCGCCCCCTGCCAGCGGTTGACATCGGGGCTTTCGAGGATTGCCAACAGCGGCTGGCGGGCGTCTGGCCCCAGGTCGGTGACGATTTCGCGGGCGAGAACGCGGGCCACGCGTTTCCCAGGCTCGGGCGACGCCAGCACTTCCATGAGCGCAGGGAGCCCGTCGATCCCCGCCTTGGAAAGCTCGGCGACGGCGGCCGCGCGGACCTCCGGCGCGGCGCTTGCCAGGTCGGCGGCGGCGCGATTCATCCGCGCGGGCGACCGGCGTCGGTCGCGGGCGGCGTCGCGCATCGCATCGATGAGTTGCGGCGCGTCGGCATCGAGGGGGCGGAGATGACGGGCGAGTCGGAGGAGCGCCGCCTGATCGGCCGCGTCGCCGAGATCGGCGAGGAGCTCGTCGCGGCCGTCACCGGCCTCGCCGACGGAATCGAGCATGCGGCGAAACCACGCAAGCGCCGCGGCGTCGGCGTCGACGTCGGCGGCGCGGATCGCGGCGTCGAGCATCTGGGGCGCCGTGTCACGCTGATCGGCGGCGAGCGAGTCGACGACCGACTGCTGGAGGGCATCGAGCGGCCGCGGTTGGGCCGTACTGCTCGGCCGCTCTTTGCCCGAGAGCACCGAGACGGTGCCGTCGCCGCCATCATGGTCGTGACCCTGGCCGTCGTCGAAGGGAAACTCCCATTTGGTCGTCGTCAGCGGACCGCAGTTTGGGCAGGGTTGCCCCGCCCCAGCCAGGCCGCCGAGAAACAGCCCCGCCGCCGGCACCCCGATCAGCCAGCGCCGGCATCCCCGCAGCGCCACGGGCACCAACCGCACGCGATCCGGTCGTCCCCTCGCTGCCACGATGCCGTCTCCCCCGGGTTCACACGCCGCCAGCGTTGAGCCGCTGCTGCCACGCCTTGATTTGGTCGACCACCCGGGCCGGCGCCGTGGATCCGAAACTCGCCATCCGTCCAACTGCCCTGGATGCCCCAAGTGCGCTCCGCAGCGTGCCGTTCCAGCCCGCGCAGTCTGCCGAAAACTCCTCATCGGCAAGCTCCTCGAGCGACACCCCCTTCCGCATCGCCCGCCGGACGAGCTTCCCAACCGTCTCGTGGGCTGTCCGCTGGGGGGTGCCTTGGGCGATGAGGGCCTCCATGAGGCTCGTGGCGTCGAGGTGGCCGCGGTCGAGCGTGGCGCCGATCCTGGCCCGGTCGAACGACGTTCCGGCGACCAGCGGCGCCGCCACGCCGAGGATCGCCTCGAGGGTGTCGATCGAATCAAAGAGCGGCTCCTTGTCTTCCTGGAGATCGCGGTTGTAGGCGGTGGGGAGCCCCTTCAAGAGCACGAGGAGCGCCTGGAGGTTGCCAATCGTCCGGGCCGACTTGCCGCGGACGAGCTCGAGAACATCGGGGTTGATCTTCTGCGGCATGATCGAGCTGCCGGTGCAGAAGTTCTCCGGGAGCTTGAGAAATCCAAACTCCTCGGTGCTCCAGATGATCCACTCCTCGGCCCACTGCGAGAGGTGGATGCCGGCTAGCGCGATCACGAAGGCCAGCTCGCAGGCGAAGTCGCGATCGCTGGCGGCGTCGAGGCTGTTGGCGGCGACCGCGGCGAAATCGAGCCCGGCACGGACATGCTCGCGGTCGATCGGCAGGCTCGTTCCCGCCAGCGCCCCCGAGCCGAGTGGGAGGATGTTGGTGCGCTTGCGGCAGTCGGCGAGCCGATCGCGGTCGCGGCCGAGCTTCTCGCACCACGCCAAGAGCTGATGGGGGGCAAGGACAGGCTGCGCGCGGCGGAGATGGGTGTAGCCGGGGATGATTAAGTCGGCCTCGCGCTCGGCAAAGCTGAGGAAGGCGCGCTGGAGCGCGGCGAGGCCGGCATCGAGGCGGTCGATCGCCCGGCGGCAATAGAGGCGCAGATCGGTGGCCACCTGATCGTTGCGGCTGCGGGCGGTGTGGAGCCGGCGGCCGGTGTCCCCCAGGCGCGCCGTCAGCGCCGACTCGACATGGAGGTGGATGTCCTCCTTCGAGATCGTGTAGGCGAAGGTGCCGGCGTGGATCTCCGCCCGGATCTCCTCGAGCCCCGCCCGGATCGCCTCCGCCTCCGCCGCCGAGATGATCCCACAGGCCGCGAGCATCGCCGCGTGGGCAATCGAGCCGTCGATGTCGTCATCGGCCAGACGCTGGTCGAACGACACGCTCTCCGAGAAGGCCTCGACGCGGGCGTCGGTCGCCTGCTCAAACACGCCCCCCCAGGCTTTTGGTTTTCCAGTGGCCGGGGGCGGGGCGGTGACGGCGGAGGGATCGTGCGGGGAGCGGGGGTCGGCCACGGTGGGGTCCTGTCGAGGGGGCGGTGGGATCGGGGCGTGGGCGGGACTGGAAAAGTATGCACTGCGGTGGGAGCGGGTACATTGCCAGGATGATCACTCCCGGCGAATTCCTCGCACCCGGCGGCCGATTGGCCGCCCGGCTCCCAGCTTGGGAATCCCGGCCCCAGCAGCTGGAGATGGCCGAACTGGTGGCCGCCGCGATCCGCGACCGGCGCCACCTCGTCGTCGAGGCCGGCACCGGCGTCGGCAAAAGCCTCGCCTACCTGATCCCCGCCGTC
>CALQRA010000302.1 GCA_943332855.1 Candidatus Kuenenia stuttgartensis | reverse complement strand
TCTCGCACGGAATCACGTAGCCCGGTCCCCCCGAGCCGCGGCCGGTCGGATCGCCCCCCTGGGCCATGAACTCGGGGATGACGCGATGGAACGGCGTCCCCGCGTAGAAGCCCTTCTCGACGAGGCTGATGAAGTTGGCGACGGTGTTGGGAGCCTCGTTCTCGAACAGCTCGATGACGAGATCCCCGGCGGAAGTCTTGATTGTGACGCGGGGGAGATCATCCGCTTCCGCCTCGGCGGCGCGGAGCGCCATCTCGTCCTTCACTTTCTTCCGATCGTCGTCGATGACCTCTTTGAGCTCCTCGACCCGGGCCTGCTTGTCGGCCGAGCCCCCCACCGCCGAAAGCTTGTCGAGGTAGGCATCGGCCTCGTCGAGGCGGGAGAGAATCATCGCCGCGGTCGCTCCCATCATGAGCACATCGCCATCGATCGCCCCGACCCGTTCGAGCTGATCGACCAGCACCAGAGCCTGCTCCGGGGAGTCGGTGTTGATGGCCGCGGCGACCATCGCGGAGCAGACCTTCCTGGCGCTCTGGTAGGTGGGCATGGCGACGTCGATGTTGTCGACCTCGCCGCGCTTCGGAATCCCCGCCCGGGCGATCGTCAGCGCCGCCCCCTCGAGCCGCTGGCTGGCCGTTTGGGCCGCGGTCTTGGCGGTCTCGAAGGCGGCCTCGAGGGCCGGTTGATCGGCCCCCTTTTTCAGGTACGAGGTCTGGATCGCCGTGAGCTCTCCGACGAGTTTCTTCAGCTCATAATCTGACTCCAGAAAGGCGGTCCGGGCGGTCTCGGCCTCTTCGCGCGTCGGCGGGGGAAGATCGCCTGCCCCCAGCGACGCCGCCTCGGTGGCCTTCCTCGACGCGTCGGCGGCCGGCTCCTGGGCCCGCAGGGTGGCCCGGTCCGGGAGGAGCGTCAGCGCCACGAGCGCCGTGGCCAGCCACCGGCCTGTGAAGCCGTCAGAAACGAATCTCGCCACGAGCCGCACCATCGGGAGACTCCGCCGGGGCATCCGCGTTCCGGTCCCCGCGGGACCGCGTACCGTCTCCTGGTACCATACCAATTGCTCCCCCGCTCCGGAAAACCCTGGTTTTCGCCATGCCCCCCCCTGGTCGTCGCCGTCAGCATGCCCCCACCGGTCCCCGCGGCGGCGGCCCCCCCTCCCCTGGGGTAGCCGGCGAAGAGGCAACCAGCCCGCCACGGATCATCGGCGGCTCCCTCGGCGGCCGGCGGCTCGAGTTTGCCCCCGATCCGCGCACCCGGCCGATGAAGGAGCGGGTCCGGGAGGCCCTCTTCAATCTCCTCGGCTTCACCGTCGAGGGGGCGATCGTCCTCGACCTGTTCGCCGGCACCGGGGCCCTCGGCTTCGAGGCGGTCAGCCGTGGGGCTGCCGCCGCCTGGTTCGGGGAGCAGCATTTTCCCACCGCCGACGTCCTGCGGCGCTCTGCCAAGGCGCTCGAGGTCGAGGACCGGGTGACGATCCGCCCCGGCGATGTCCTGCTATGGGCCCGTCGCCTCCCCCCGATCCCGCGCACCGCCCCCTGGATCGCCTTCGTCTCCCCGCCGTGGGAAATGTTCACCACCCACACCGCCGAGCTCCTCGCCCTGGTGTCGGCGGTGATCGCCGCTGCCCCCCCGGGCAGCCAGATCGTCGTCGAGGCGGAGATGTCGTTCGATCCGGCCCTCCTCCCCGAGCCGGAGGCCTGGAGGCCGCGGCCGATCCCGCCGGCGCTCCTTCTCTTCCGGGAAATCGGCAAGCCGGCCGGGGCGGGAGCCGAAGAGTAGGGGATCAGCCCGTTCGCGGGCCGCGGGCCGTCTGGTATCGTGTTGCGGCGGGGAAACCAGCACGGGAGGCCTGTCGATGGACGTCATCAATCAGCGCGAGGCGGTGCCGTTCACGACGGCCGACGGATCGACGATCCGCGAGCTCCTCGCCCACCGCAATTCGTCGATCCGTCAGCAGAGCCTCGCCGAGGCCCGCCTCGCCCCCGGCCAGGCCACGACGCCCCACCACCATGCCGTCACCGAGGAGATCTACTACATCCTCTCAGGCTCCGCGGCGATGACCCTCGGCAGGGAGACCCGCCCGGTCGGCCCTGGCGACGCCATTGCCATCCCGCCGGGGATGCGTCACACGATCCGCAACACCGGCAGCGACGAGCTCGTTTTCTTGTGTACGTGCGCCCCGGCCTACGAACACACCGACACCTTCCTCGAATCGTGATCCTTATCCGTCGCCCCGGCGGCCTGGGCGCCGGCCCTGCCCCCAGCCCCTGATCAACCGATCCCCGCGAATCCCAACGCCATGGCCCGAAACGACCCTTTCTCCGCCCTTCTCGTCTCCGAGGGGCTTGTCAGCGCCGATCAGCTTGCCGAAGTGACGCGCGTTGCCGAGAGCTCCGGCAAGAAGCTCCACGACGAGATCGTGCGGCTCGGCTACGCGCCGGGCGACAAGGTGATGCGGGCGCTGGCAAAGGCCCACCGGCTGAAGTTCGTCGATCTGACGGGGATGACCGTCGAGCAGGATGTCATCGACCTCCTCCCCGAGAGCGTGGCCCGCGAAAACTCGATCTTCCCGGTCTCCAAGGAAGGCAACACGCTGCGCATCGCCGGCTCCGATCCGACCGACATCGACACCCAGGACAAGCTCCGCTTCATCCTCAACCGCGACGTCCAATACGCGCTGGCCCCCCGCGAGCAGATCATCGAGGCGATCAACCGCCACTACGGTGCCAGCGACGGCGAATCGGCCGATTCGATGCTCCAGGAATTCACCGACACCGCCATCGACTTCACCGAGACGGCCGTCGAGCAGGCGGCCAACCAGCAGCAGGAGGACAACTCCGACGCGCCGGTGGTGAAGCTTGTGAATCTCATCATCACCGAGGCGGTGCAGCTGCGGGCCAGCGACATCCACATCGAGCCGTTCGAGAATCGCGTCCGCATCCGCTACCGGATCGACGGCCGGCTCGTCGAGCGCGACAATCCCCCCCGCCGTCTCCTCGGCGCGATCCTCTCGCGCATCAAGATCCTCTCGAAGCTCGACATCGCCGAGCGCCGCCGCCCGCAGGACGGCCGCATCAAGCTCACGGCCGACGGCAAAGACTACGATCTCCGCGTCAGCGTTCTCCCCACGAATCACGGCCAATCGGTCGTCATGCGGATCCTCGACAAGGACAACATCCGCGTCGGCATCCGTCAGCTCGGCCTCTCCGAGCACGACTTCCGCAATTTCAAGACGCTCATCCGCCGCCCCAACGGCATCATCCTCGTCACCGGCCCGACGGGCTCCGGCAAGACAACAACGCTCTACGCCTCGCTCAACGAGCTCAATCGCCCCGACACGAAGATCATCACGGCCGAGGATCCGGTCGAGTACTACCTCGCCGGGATCAATCAGGTGGAGGTGCGCCACAACATCGGCCTCGACTTCGCCCGCGTCATCCGCGCCATGCTCCGCCAAGCGCCCAACGTGATCCTCGTCGGCGAGATGCGCGACACGGAAACGGCCCAGATGGGCATCCAGGCGTCGCTGACGGGGCATCTCGTGTTCAGCACGCTCCACACCAACGACGCCCCCAGTGCCATCACGCGCATGATCGACATGGGGGTGCCGGCGTACCTCGTCGCCTCGAGCATCATCGCGGTGGTGGCGCAGCGCCTCGTGCGGGTGAATTGCGTGAAGTGCAAGCAGCCCTTCCAGCCGCTCGACACGCAGATCGAGACCGCCGGCGTGACGGCGGAGATGCTCAAAGGCGCCACCTTCATGAAGGGGCGTGGCTGTGCCAACTGCACGAAGAGCGGCTACAAGGGGCGGCTGGGGATCTTCGAATTGATGGTGATGAGCGGCAAGATCCGCGAACTCGCCTTCCAGGGAGCCCCCACGCAAGACATCCGCCGCGCCGCCTGTGCCAACGGGATGCGGGTGATGTTCGACGACGGCATCCAGAAGGTTCTGCGCGGGATCACGAGCTTCGACGAAGTCTTCCGCGTGGCCAAAAAGGTCGAAGACTGACCGGCTAAGCCAAGCCGAGCCGATCCAAGCCCCGCCCACTTCCCACCGCCAGCAGCGCCCCGCCAGCAGCGCCTCACCCCCAGCGCCTCAAGCGAGGGGTCGCCCGTGCTCCGAGAGCCGGCGTTGCCGGCAAGCGGAGCCATGGATGGCGGAGCGCAGGCGGCATCGAGTGAGTGAGGCCATGGATGGCCGCAACGAACGTCCGGCGACGGGGCACGGGCGACCCCGAAGCGCCACGTTTGAGCCAAGCTCCACTCTCTTTCGACCGCCCGAGCCGAGCCCCACGGGGGTTCTCTGCGATCAGGAAATCTTCCAACCAAACACTTGCCAAGG
>CALQRA010000301.1 GCA_943332855.1 Candidatus Kuenenia stuttgartensis | reverse complement strand
GGGCCACGGCGGCGTCCTCGACCGCGTCGACTCGATGTGCTTCGCGGCACCGGTCTTCTACCACCTCACGTGGTTCGTCGCCGGGCAGTAGCAGGCTGGCGGATCACGGGTCCCACGGGGGAATTGCCCGGCCCGTGGAGGGCCGTAGTTTCCAGTCGCGCCGCCATCGTGCGGGTCATTCACGATGAGTTGAGTCGCCGGAATCGTCTTCGCGTTGGTGTCCGCTTTGGGGAAGTGCAGCCGACGCGTTGTCACGTCGGAACTTGTCTCTCCATGATGCTCGAAACATCCAGAGCGTGTGAAGCGACAGCAGTAGCACGGTGACTGGCGGCACGATCATCATCCAAAACGAACTCGTCCAAATCCCTCGTACGGTCATCGACGCGAGAAAAAGGGCGACAGGCACGTAAGGCAACGCCAAGCTGTTGGAACGTTCCTTCGCTCGTGGCTCACACGCATGCGGAACAAGCACATAAACCGCTCCGAGAAAGAGCACGAGCATCGCGGGCACCAGCATGCTTCATCTCCCGACTGAGGGCAGGCCGACATCGGTCGAGGGGATTCGGACCGCCCTGCCGAAAGTGGCTCGACCAGCCGCGTTTGATCCACCTGCGAGGCGAATCGGTTCGGTTTTGCTTTGCCATAATCAAAACGATACTCGTCGCCGAGTTCGCCGGCCGACTTGGCCACAGGTTTACGGGCGCGTGGCTTCTTCATGGTCTTCTCGCTCCCGTCGAGTTGCTTTCCTCGCGCTGATGATCCTATCGCGTTCCGTGAACGCGACCAACAACCGTCGCCCGAGCGACGAATGCCCGACAATGATTTCGCGAAGCTCGTCCTGGGAATGCCCGTCGTCTTCGAATACGACGGCCAATGGATCAGAAGATGCATCGTCCGCAGAGCCAAAACGAGCCTGAAAGGACACCACCGATGACTGGCGGTGCCTCACACAGCTCTGGATCGATGACGACGTCGAACAAGCCGCCAAGCGTGTCGACGAGTGCCCAATAATACGGCTCGCCTGACAGGCTGTTCTTCTTCACTTCCGTGGCGACGACATGGCCAGTGAAGATCGCCGTCGAAGTCGGCGGCCCCGCTGATTCGCCGTCGGGCTTAAACAGACCGGACGGGATGAACGACCGGGACGCAAACTTCAGCTCGCCGGTCTGGGATTCGTTGTACGACTCAAGTGATGAATGCACCGAGATCTCGTGGGCAAAGGCGGCAATCTGGACATCAACGATCTGCGGCAAGGCGACGCTTGCGTATCGGTCGGAGTCAATCGCGTCGAAAACAAACGGGTAGGCGCCGGAGTCCATGTCGCCCTCATCCGGGTCTGCCCACCCGTGGAATGCCCCTTCCAGCGGCGTATCGTCAGGCCGTGCGACGCGAGCAGTGAGTCGAACACGAATCCGACCGCCGCCGGCGAAGAACGGCGTCATTCCGACGAGCTCGTCGTCGTTGTTCGTTTGGAGCCATATTTCTGCCCCACACTCCGACGACCATCGCCAATACACGCCGTGGTCCGCTTCGATGGATGTCGCCAGCGGGCCGATACGGCCCACGAGCGCGTTCAAGTCGGCTTGATCGTTGACGGGAAAGCCAATGGATGACAAATGACTTGACATGATGTGAAGGCGGTCTTTGCCGCCCAAAGTGCCGACCCAATCGCGGAAGCCCACGGGAGCTTCGCCCCTCGGAGAGCCTACCCGCCCGCGCCGCCGGTTCCATCCCCTGGCTCGGCCTGCCCGGATGCCTCGGGCATCGCCGGCTCCAGGAGCGACCACACGACATCCGCCATTCGACCTTGCCCCTGTTGCGTCAGATGGAGCGAATCGACGGTGGCGTCGGCGGCTGCGATGACCGAAAGGAGGATTCTCTTGGGGATCAGGGCCACGCCATGGCGCGAGGCAAGATCTCGCTGAACCCTCCCAAAGCCTTCATAGAGCGGCGGAATCGGCAGCTCAAACATGGCCACCTGCCTCCCTGGCTGGCATACCGCTCTCAGGAGCGCATCGAGCCCCGCTTCGAAGGCTGCGACAGAACCTCCCCCGAGGAAATCGTTCCCGCCGATCTCCACGATGACGACGGGCGCAGCGATCGATAGCTGCTCGAGCCCCTGCGCTGCGGACGCCGCGGTTGCCCCCGCCTTCGAGAGATCCTCCACCGCCACTCCGTGCCGGTCCCGGAGAATGGCAGGCCACTTCTGGGTCAGATCACTCTCGCCATGCCCCGCCGTGAGGGAATCACCGATCACGGCGAGTTCTCTTGCTTCGACGGGCGTCAGCACCGGCATGATCTGGTAACGGGCTTCATGGAGCCCGACTCCGAGGAGAGCCAGCACGCTTGTGGCGGTGGCCGTCGCGGCATTCGCGCCGAACCGACTCGCCCACCACCCCGCGGCGATCGAGAACAGCATCACGGCATACGCCCAGGTCGGCAGCGGCGCGGCAGACACCGACAGACCGATCAGCCCCACGAGAAAGCACCACGTCGCACCACGCCGCAGCCGCGGTGCGGCGCTCGAGCGAAGCCCAACGGCCGCGACCAGCAGGGCCACGGCCACAAAGAAGGCCCGACCGCTGGCGATTTGGACCACGAGCCAGTTCATCGCAGCGATTGTCCCCCTCGCCGAACGACTCCGAACAGTGACGACGAGAACCGCTGGGTCGCTGGTCCAAAAAGCCTATCCGCCCCCGTTGTCTGCCGGAGCAGCTGACTCGGTGTTTCCCCACTCGCTCAACACGACGTCGTAACGGGTCACAACCTCTCCCGACTTGGCAAACACGTTCATGAGATGGATTTCCCCATTCACCCACTCGGCGTACCCATTGCCGCCATACCCCGTGACGGCACCCTCAATGGCGATTTCAGACGTGACGGCCATGTCTCCGGCCTTCAGTCGAACGATCAGGCGTTCGCGATCCCGATCTCCGCCGGCCGGCCCCTCCCCGGCACCAAAGACCTGGATCGATACGATCGCCGAGTCCGGCGCGGTCTGCCATTCCCTCAATCCGCCAGCTTGTTCGGGCGCCCCTCGTGCAACCTTTTCGTAGGCGTAGCCCTCGTTCGCGCCCAAATCGGCCGTCCGCACGGCGGCTCTGAGACCAGACTTCGGACCAGCCCCATCCAGCCGGACGGAAAACACCCACGCCCGATCGGTCGGCCAGAGCAGCCGTTCCGCCGGGCCAACCGGGAAGATCTCGCGAGCAACGTTCGCTGTCGCCGTCCCCCCCGAACTCCCTGGTCGAAGGCTCATCGTCGTGATGACGGCCGTCGCGGCCGACACGAGCACGCCCGCCACCCCAGCGAGTATCGCCCGGCTCATTGGCCCCATCGGTGCGCTCTCCGTGTGACGACCGTTCCGGCTTCGCAGCGGCGATTGGCTGCTGAAACACTCCCCCCCGGACAGCCTACCCGCCTAGTCGGTGAACGACCACCGTGCTTCGTCAAAGTGATACGAGCGTTTCCCGTGGGGCGGCACGTCGATCCACCACACCATGGCGCCCCTCTCGTTTCCACCCGTCGCATACGAAAACTCGTTGAACACGATCGCGTTCTTCGGCCGCGGCACGAAGGGCAACTGCTTCGGCACGAGTTCCTGTAACTCGCTCGGATATCGACCGTGCTCGTCATGGAAAGCACAGATCGCGTCGACGACACGCTCCGCCCGCCCGAGGGCGAGGCGGCGCTGCAACGAATCGTTCGCCAGGGCAATCGCAAGCACAGCCACGGGGATGCTTGCACGCCCGAGGGCGACTCCCCACCCCGGCTTCCGCCAGAGGCTCTGCGCGAGGCTCCCGAGCAGCCAGAGCGGGCAAGCGAGCATCGACAGGAGGAACGACCCGTCCGCGGCGTCGAAAGCGACGACGGCCAAAGCCCAAAGAATGCCTGCGATTCCAAGGCGGCCCTCGAGCGACGGCATGCGACTGACCTCTGCCGTGATGCCGAAAGGCGAATCTCAATGGCTCGCGACCAACAGGCTACCAACGGCCCCCGACGACGTCGGCGAGCTCATGGCTGGGTGCGGCTCGCAATGATCCGCGGGTGCAGAAGCGATCGAGTGCTCAACTCGTGCCAGGAGGTCGTGCAAGAGCTTGTCCGCGACCGCGTCGGGCAGCCCCGGTTCGCCAATCAACTCGACTTCCGGTACGCGAGTACCGGTGAATACAAGCTTCGATCTGTCGCGCCCGCCCCGCGCACGAATGCGGCGAAGCGACCCGAGGCACCGCTCGGGAAAGGTGCCGGCCAGACAGGTGACGAGGCCATCCCGGGCCGTGATCTCTCTGAACGGGTTCAAGCACGCCAGGAGCAGCGACAGCTCGGTCAGCAGAAAAAGCGAGTACGCGAACAGG
>CALQRA010000300.1 GCA_943332855.1 Candidatus Kuenenia stuttgartensis | reverse complement strand
GAGACGAGGACCACGCCGATCGCGAACAGGGTCGTGAAGGCGACGCCGGCGCCGGCATCCTCGGCGAGCCCCGCATGGGTGCCGAGGAGGTTCGTGAGCCAGACCGTGACCAAGCCCGCGACGACGGCCCCCAGAAACACCCCCGCCCCGCCCGGCCGGCCGCCGGCGAGGACGGCCAAGACGATGCCGGGGAGAACCGCATGGCTGATCGCGTCGCCGAGAAGGCTCAAGCGCCGGACGACGAGGAACGATCCGACCAGCGCGCAGCCCGCCGACACGGTGGCCGCCGTGGCGATCGCCCAAAAGTGCATCCAGAGGTGGGTGCTGTCTGCGTCGATCATCCCCCTGCCCCGCCCATCGGTTGCCCCGGTTGCCACGGTTGCCCCGGTCGGGCCTCGCCGGCGACACGCTCGGCGGCGGCTGATTCGCGGATCGCCTTCATTCGCGCCGCCCCCAGGATCGCCTCCGGCGAAGGGACATCGATCGTGAGGTGCCCGCGGGCATCCTCCCGCGCCGCCTCCAGCACCTCCGTCCAGGCCGCGACCCGCCGCGACCGTTCGGCGGCCAGCTCCCGCCCCCACACCGCGAGGCGCCAGGCATCGGTTCCGGCGCGCGTCACCACCGGCTCGATCGCCGCCGAGCGGACGAGCCGCTTGAAGGCGCTGTCGGCCGCGGCGCCCGGCGCCCTGGCGAGGAGCTGCTCACGGGTGAAGGGGCCATCCCCATCGAGGCGCAGGGCGACCTCAAGGAGCCGCCCGTCGGCCCATGCCGCCACCGTCCGCCGGGCCTGCAGCCAGCGCGCGAGCCCGCCGCGCCGCGGGGCAATCAGGAGCGAGATCGTGAGGAGGATGGAGGCCGCGATCACGACCAGCGGCCCGGTCGGCATCCGCGGCACGGCGCTGCTGACGGCCACGCCGGAGAGCGCCGCGACGAGGCCGAACAGACCAGCCAGCGGCAACATCACGCCGACCGAATCGGTCCATTGCCGCGCTGTCACCGGCGGGATCACGACCAGGGCAGTCACGAGCACCGCCCCGGCCGCCGGCAGCCCGACGACGACCATCACCGCCACGAGCACCACCAGCGCGTAATCAATGAGCGTCACCGGCCAGCCGCTGGCCGCGGCAAACAGCGGGTCGAAGGCCACGAGGGTCGATTCCTTGAGAAACAGCGCTACGATCCCCACCACCAGGAGCGACATGACACCGAGGATCGTGGCGTCGGCAGCCGTCAGTCCGGCGGTGTGGCCGAGGAGAAATTGCTCGAGCCCGGCGCTCCCGGGGATGCCGCGGGCGGAGATCCCCGAGAGGAGCGTGATCCCGGCGCCAAACGACACGCCAAGAACGATCGCGGTGGCGGCATCGTCGCGCGTCCGTGTCCAGCGACCGATGAGCACGAGCCCCAACAGCGCCGCGATCGCCGTCGACAGCGCCCCGGCGAGGAGGAGCGGCAGGTCGCGCCGCCCGCCCCCGAGAAGAAAGGCGAGGCCGACCCCGAGGAGCGTGGCGTGGGCCGCCGCGTCGCCGGCCAGGGCGCGGCGCCGCAGGACCGCGAAACAGCCGACGACGCCGGCCGCGAATCCGACCGACGCCACCCCGGCGGCGACGACGAGGGTGTTGTAGGGGGGGATCCAAGCGGCAGGGAACGAGTCGTCGACGACGGCGAGGATCACGGCGTTCGCCCCCCTTCGGCGACGGCCCGCCCGATCTCATCGAGGAGGTCGAGCCGGCCGGCATAGGTCCGCCGCAGATTCTCTGGCGTCAGGACCTCGGCCACCGGCCCGGTGGCGACGAGGCGCATGTCGATCAGCGCGACCGCATCGAACCACTCGGCGACGCTGCGGAGATCATGGTGAACGATGACGACCAGCCGCCCCTCGGCCCGCAGTTCAGAGAGGACCCGGAAGATTCGCTCCTGCGACCGGGCATCGACCCCCGCCATCGGCTCGTCGAGGAAGTAGACGTCGGCCTGTTGGGCCAACGCCCGCGCCAGGAAGACGCGCTGCTGCTGCCCCCCCGACAGCCGGCCGATCTGCCGGTCGGCGACATCGGCCAGGCCGACGCGGTCGAGGCATTCCGCCGCCAAGCTCCGCTCGCGCGGGCCAGGTCGCCGCAGCCAGCCGAGCCGGGCGTAGGTCCCCATGAGGACGACGTCGGTGACCGTCACCGGGAAGTCCCAGTCGACCGACTCCCGCTGCGGCACATACCCAACCCGGGCGCGGACCTGCTCGAGCGGCGCGCCGAGGATCCGCACCTCCCCGCCGGCCAGGGGCACAAGCCCCAGCGCCGCCTTGAGGAGCGTGCTCTTCCCGGCGCCATTGGGGCCGATGATCCCAAACAGACAGGCCCCCGGCACGGTGAGGTCGACATTCCACAGCACCGGCCGGCGGCCGTAGGCCACGGTGACGTCATGGAACTCGAGGCCGGCGGAGGTGGTCGACATCGTCATGCCGGGCGCCGGCTCATTTCGATCGGGGGGCGGGAGAGGTCTGCTCGCCGGTGAGCCCGGCAATGATCGTGGCGACATTCGTCCGCAGGGCTCCCTCGAGCGAATCTGCCCCGCTTCCCGGCTTGTCGAGGGAATCGGAATAGAGGCGTCCCCCGAGCGCGACGGAGTGCCCCCGGGCCCGGGCCCCCTCGCGGAGCGCCGTGACGTTGCGGTCGGAGACGCTCGTCTCCACGAACACCGCCGGGAGTTTCCGCGTCACGACGAGATCGACGAGGCGATTGATGTCGCCGAGGCCGGCTTCCGCCTCGGTGCTCGTCCCCTGGATCCCCACCACCTCGATCCCGTACGCCCGGCCGAAATAGCGGAAGGCATCGTGGGCCGTGACCATCACCCGGCGTTCCACCGGAATCTCTGCCAGCGACTCACGGAGCTCCCCGTCGAGGGCGACCAGACGCTCGGCGTAGGCCCGACCGGCCTCGCGGTAGGCCTCGGCGTGGGGTGGATCGAGCTTCGCCAATCGTTCCGCGACCGCCGGAACCCCAAGGCTCCACAGCCCGGCATCGAACCACACATGGGGGTCGTGCAACCCCGCTCCGGCATCCAGAAGGCGACCGGCGGGGATCGCGTCCGCCACGGCGATGACCGGCACGCGTCGCGAGAGTCGCTCGAGGAGATCGGCAAGTTTTCCCTCGAGGTGGAGCCCAGAGGCGACGACGAGATCGGCGCGGGCGAGGCGGTCGGCATCGCGGGGGGTCGCCTTGTAGCTGTGGGGATCGATCCCCGCGGCCATCAGGCTGTCAACCGTGAGACGGTCGCCACCGATCTGCCGGACGAGATCGGCCACCACCGTCGTCGTCGCCACGACATGGAGGCGCCGGTCGGCGGCGGCGCTCTCACCGGCCCAGAGCGTCGCCCAGAGCGTCGCCAAGAGCGTCGCCAAGAGCGTCGCCAAGAGCGTCGCCAAGAGCGTCGCCAAGAGCGTCGCCAAGACCATCAGCGCGTGGAGCATCCCGACGGCGGCCGACACGAACGTGGTTCTCATTTTTTGATCACTCAAAAAAGAATCTTTGAGGACTCAAAACCTCGCTCGACATTCTACTCTCATCCCTCCCGGCAGACCAAACCGGTCCATTCCTCACCGCCGATTCCGCCCCTGCTCCCCCTGCCACCGGACCTGCGGCAGGGGCCGGGAGAAGGAAGCGGAGCAACCGGCGCGTTGACCGCTCCCGCGGGGTGTCCTATCGTCTGGTGGGTAAGGAGAGCGAGCGGATGGACTCGGCTTACTTCAAACGGTTCCGGATGGACCTGGCACTCGCGGCCGGTGGTCTGTCGTTCGCGCCGACCGCGGACGGTTTTCTGGCCGCAGCTGCCGAGATGCCGCCCGGATACCGGCTCGTTCCCTGGCACGACGGGCTCATCGACGCCCACGCCCGAACGAAATTTCGCTCGTTTCGCAGCGAGATCGACGCCGTGGTCTTCCCCTGCCTGGGCGATCTCGAAGGCTGCCGCCGGCTGATGCGCGAGATCCGCGGCAAAGGGGGCTTCCTGCCGGGGGCAACCTGGCTGATCGCACGCTCCCGCGTCTTCCCCCCCGGGGCCGATCAGCAGGCCCCGCGGCCGGCGGAGGTGGAGTGGTGTGGGACGATCCAGGGGGTGATCGACTCCAGCGGGGCCGGCTCGATCCAAAACATCGGCGTCGTGCCGGGGCACCGCGGCCTCGGTCTGGGGTCGGTGCTCATCGCCCAGGCCGTGCGGAGCTTCGCCGAGCAGGGGCTGGGACGGGTGACCCTCGAGGTCACGGCTGACAATGTCCGGGCGGTGCGTCTCTACCAGCGGCTCGGTTTCCGCCGTGCCAAGACGATCTACAAGGTTATTGGCGGCGCGGCCGGGCAGTTCAACGAGCGGGAGCCGGCCCTCCTCTGACCCTCCGCCCGGCCCCGGCTTTGACCTTTTCCGCACGTTTTTCGCAGGCTGCTATTCTTGAG
>CALQRA010000299.1 GCA_943332855.1 Candidatus Kuenenia stuttgartensis | reverse complement strand
GATCGAGCTGAAATCGAGCTGGGGATCGAAGGCCATCACCGAGAGGACAAAGCCCCCCTTGCCATACTGGCTGGCATGACAGACGCCGGCGTTGCAGCCGGCGCGCGAGAGCACCGGGAGAATGTCAGCCTCGAAGTCGGCCCGTGCCCCGTCTGCGTTTCCCGTCACCATCACCTCGACCGCCGTCGTCTCCCCCCCGACCGCCACGGCGATGAGCGTCGAGCCGTCGCCCACCCCCGACACGACCCCGTCGGCCGACACCCGCGCCACCGCCGGGTCCGCACTCGAGTACGCCGCCGCATGGGTCAGGTCGTCGGCCCGCTCGCTGCCAGCGGGATCCTCAGGCCCTCCGCGCACGAGGAGTTGGATGCGCTCGAACCGACCAGCGAGCTCGACCCGACCGGGGAGGACGACCAGCCCGGCGGCCGAGGCCAGCCCCGGCGCGCAGCCGGCCGTGCCGAGCGCGGCGAGGAGCAGCAGACAGCGTTGGAAAAACGGCCGGAAACGGCTCCGCCAATTCAGATCCATGGGCGCACCGGTTCCCCCTCGATAAGCCGGATCGGCCGGCCGTCGGCCGCGGTGACCGTGAGGTCGGTGGGGATGCCGAGCTTGTGGTAGATCGTGGCGACGACGTTCTCCGTGAACGTCTCGTGCGACTTCGGCACGCCCCCCTCGGCATCGGTCTCGCCGAGGACAAGCCCACCGGGGATCCCTGCCCCGGCCATGACGACAAATCCGGCACTCGCCCAAGGGTCGCGGCCGATGGCCGGATTGATCTTCGGGGTGCGGCCGAAGTCGGTCATCCAGACGACGAGCGTCGTGTCGAGTAGCCCCTGCTGCTCGAGGTCGATCAACAGCGCCGGGATCGCCTGATCGATCGCCGGCATCCGCCCTTTCAGCCCGTTGAAGCAGTCGGTGTGGTGGTCCCAGCCCGGATCGCTGACGGTCACGAATCGAACACCAGACTGCACGAGCCGGCGGGCGAGGAGGAGCCGCTGGCCGAAGGAGGTCCGCCCGTAGTCATCGCGCAGCGTCGTCGGTTCGGTGCCGATGTCGAAGGCCCGCTTCGTCTCCGGCGCCGTGATCATCGTGAAGGCGGTCTTGTAGTGCTCGTCGAGGGCATCGAAGGCGGTCGGCTGCCGGTCGGCGGTGCGCTGGAGCCGATCGATGCGGGCGAGGATGGCGCGGCGCCGGTCGATCCGCGTCATCTCCATGTCGAGCGGCGGGGTGATGTCGCGGACGGAGAACTTGTCGGCATTGGCATCGGCATGGATCTCAAACGGGCCGTGCGCCAGCCCCAGGATCCCCGGCATTCCGCCGTTGCTCGAGCGATCGACGTGGGCCCCGAGTTGAATGAAGGGGGGGAGGGCCGACTTGAAGCCGTGCTCGTGAGAGACAACCGAGCCGACACAGGGATAGACGAGCGTCGGATTGACGTTGCGCCCCGACATGCACCAGTGGTCGGCCACGCCATGGCCGGCGTTGCGCGGGTTCCAGCTGCGAAGGAGCGAGAAGCGGCCCAGTTCCCGGGCCATCCGCCCGCACAGCTCGGTGAAAAACACCCCCGGCACCGCCGTGGAGATTGTCGACAGCGGCCCGCGAACGCCGTCGGAGGCCTGTGGCTTGGGGTCGAAGGTGTCGTGGTGGCTCGTGCCCCCCTGCGTCCAGATGAAGATGCAGGAGACATCACTGGCGGCATGGCCGGTATTGGCCAGGGCCCGCGTCGGGCCGAGGGCCCCCGCGACCGAAAGCCCGGCCAGGCCGCCGGCGAGAAATCCGCGCCGATTCGCCATCGCCCCAGAAACGAGTCGTGTCATCGCACCTCCCCACGGCCTGCTCGGCGGCCGGAGAGCCGCCCAGAAACCGTCAAAAACCCAGTTCACCCGCCAAGACTGTAGCTCACCGGGAGGCAGCGGGGCAAGTTCGCCGGCCCGCCGCAGGCTTTTGCAAACCTTGTGCCGCCAACGACTTGGGACAACCAACCGCGCCCTAAGGAACGCTCGCCCCGGCGCGGAGACAGCGGCTTTGTCAGCGGCGTGGGCCGATCTGGCGGAGGTCGTCGAGGTCGCTGCGCTGCTCGCGGCGGAAGGCGATCATCCACCGGCCATTGAAGCCGGGCAGGCTCCACACCCCCCACATCCTTCCCTCACCGTCATGCTGCCCCTCGTAACGGACCGAGTGGCGACCGAGGTAGTCCTTGAGGAGCGACACCCGTCCGTCGTCGCTGATCTCCCCGTCGAGCGTGAAGGGGCCGATGATGTCGGTCCCCTCGCCGGCGACCAGCCGCCCCTCAACGGCCACTCGGAGGCTCTCCATCGGCTGACGGCCGTGGAAAACCTGCTCCCACCAGCCCTCGCAGGGGACCAACCGGCCATCGACACCCATCACACCCTCCTAGGCCGGCGTCCTGCCCGGCAATCGAAGATCACCCCCGGGCCGCGCACCCCGCTGCCGTCGCAGGCTGCTACGGGGCGCGGGGCTTCCCGGTTCACCGGCGGCGCACACCGAGCCCGCGTCAGCGAGGTGCCACGGCCGGTGACGCCGCGGCGGTGTGGCCGGTCATCCGCAGGAAGAGCACGGTCAGGTCGTCCCACAGCGAGTAGGCCACCGGCGTCAGCAGGAGCGTGAGGAGGAGGGAGAGCACCTGTCCGCCGAGGATCACCTTCGCCATCCCCGCCCGCGACGCAGCCCCCGGCCCTTCCCCCATCGCCATCGGAATCATCGCCGCCACGAGCATCACCGTCGTCATCAAGATCGGCCGGAGGCGGACGGCGTTGGCCTCGAGGATCGCCCGGTCGCGCGGCACGCCCCGGCTGCGGAGGACGTTCGTATAGTCGACCTGGAGGATGCCGTTTTTCTTCACGATCCCGAAGAGCATGAACAGCCCGAACATCGCGTAGATGTCGAGATTCGTCCGGAGGAGGATGAGCGAGAGGATCGCAAACGGGATCGTGAGGGGGAGGGCGAGGAGGATCGTGATCGGGTGAACGAGGCTCTCGAACTGGGCCGCGAGGATCATGTACATGAACAGGAAAGCCAGCGCGAAGGCGATGACGAAGTTGGCCATCGTGTCATTGAGATTCTTCGCCTGCCCGATGAACTCCCAGCGGTAGTCGGCCGGCAGGTCGAGCGTCTTGACGAACGCGGCGAGATCGTCGACCCCCTCGCCGAGCGCTTTCCCCTCGAGGTTCGCCGAGACCACCACCTGCCGCTGCCGCGAGAAGCGCTCGATCGTGCTCGGCCCCTGGGCCTCCTCGAAGTCGGCGACATTCCCCAGCTCGACCACCCCGATGCCCGGCTTCGACGAGGGGACAGTGAGCCGGGCGATGTCAGCCGGGTCGTCGCGGAATCCCTGGTCGGCGCGGAGCCAGACGTCGTACTGCTGGTCGGCCTCCTTGTAGGTGCTGACCGGGAAGCCGCCGACGAGGACGTTGGTTGTCGCCGAGATCGCCTGGATCGAGACACCGAGCTCGCTGGCCCGTTCCCGGTTGGGGACGATCCGCATCTCCGGCTTGCGAAACGACAGGCTCGTGTCGACGTCGACATACGGCCCCTGGGCCCGCATCCAGTCGGTGATCGTCTGCGAATACTGCTGGAGCTTCTCCATGTCGGGGCCACGCAGATTGAGATCGATCATCACCTGCCGGAAGCCGGAGCCCGAGATCGCAGCTACGTCTTGGACCGCCGCCCGCAGGTCGGGATAGTCGACGAGGATCCGCCGGGCGTCTTGCATGACTTCGAACTGGCTGTAGTCCCGCTCCCTCAGGTCGATCAGCCGGCAGTAGATGCCGGCGCGCGTCACCTCCCCTTGCCCCCGGGCGGTGCGGCCGCTGGTGTCGCCGATCGTCGTGAACGTTTTCGTCACGCCACGCACACTCCGCAGCCGCTGCTCGACCTCGGCGAGGACCTCGTCGGCGCGCTCCAGCGACGTCCCCTCCGGGAGTGTGACGACGACCTCAAACTCGCTCGTGTCGTCGCGCGGGACAAAATCCTTGCCGACGATCTTCATGAGCGTCGGGGTCGAGGCAAACACACCGACCGACACGAGCACGATCAGCCAGCGGTGAGCGAGCGAAAACCGCAACGCGGCCATGTAGAAGCCTTCCACCAGCCGCCACACCGGCCCCCCTTTCGTGGCAGCGTGGCCATCCTCCGCTTTGAGAAAGCGCGAGCAGAGCGCCGGCGTCATCGTGAACGAAATCATCATGCTCATGAGGATCGAAAAGGCGACGACGTAGCCGAAGGAGACGAAAAATCGCCCCACCCTCCCCCCCATGAAGATGACCGGGATGAAGATCACCAGGAGCGAGAGGGTGGTGGCGACGACGGCCAGGGCGATCTCCGCGGTCGCCGAGGCGGCCGCCTCGCGGGCCGACAGCCCATACTCCTCCATGTGGCGGAAGATGTTTTCGTGGACGACCACCGCATCGTCGACGACGATTCCGATCGCCAGGATCAG
>CALQRA010000298.1 GCA_943332855.1 Candidatus Kuenenia stuttgartensis | reverse complement strand
GCCGGAAGAGTGTCGGGGCGGCGCGAGATCGACGGCCGGTCGATGATCCAACTGGCCATCCCGATCGAGCCAGGGAACAGCGGCGGGCCGCTCCTCGACCGGCAGGGGAAGGTGCATGGGATCCTCACGATGAAGTCGCTCGTCACGCCATTCCTCGGCTTCGCCGTCGCCGTCGATCAGCTCCAGCCACTCATCGACCGGCCGAATCCGATCAGCATCGACCGCTGGCTGACGATCGGCACCCTCGATGCCAAGGAATGGACGACCCTCGGCGGCGCTCGCTGGCGGCAGCGGGCCGGCCGGATCGCTGTCGAAGGCGTCGGCACCGGGTTTGGTGGCCGCTCGCTCTGCCTCGCCGGAGCGGCACCTCCCCCGCTCCCCTACGACCTCGCCGTATGGGTGAAGCTCGACGACGAAGCAGGCGCCGCCGGGCTCGTGTTCGGTGCCGACGGTGGGGATCGCCACTACGGCTTCTATCCCACCGCCGGCAAGCTCCGGCTGACGCGCTTCGACGGCCCCGATGTCCTCTCCTGGAAGATTCTCGAGGAGGCCGCCAGTCCCGACTATCTCCCCGGGCAGTGGAATCATCTCCGGGTCCGCCGCACTCTCGACGGTTTTTCATGTTTCGTCAACGATGCGAAGGTGTTTGAGTCGACCGACAAGGGGCTCGGCGAGGGAAGCGTGGGGCTGGCGAAGTTTCGCGATACGAAGGCAGAGTTTCGTGGGTTTGCCGTCGCGCCGGAATTGCCCCCCGCCGCGCCTCCGGCCGAGCAGCTCGCCCGGGTCGCCGGACTCGTGAAAGATCTCGGGCTTGCGGGCGCGGCGATGCCTGCCGACCTCGTCGCGGCGCTTGTCTCCGAGGGGAGCAGCGGCGACGCGGCCCTGGCCGCCCGGGCCGATGCCCTCGACCGGGAGGCGAAGCGCGTCCGCGAGCTGATGGCGCAGGTCCAGGCGAAGCGGACGGTTGCCGCGCTCGAGCGCGTCGTCGCCGCCGAGCCGATCGATCTGTTTGGAGCGGCGCTCCTCGTCGCCGCCCTCGACAACCCCGATCTCGATCTCGACGGGGCCGAGAAGGATCTCGACCGGCTCGCGGCGGAGGTGGCGGCAGCAGTGCCGGCTGGGGCCGACGATGCTGCCAAGCTCGCCACGCTCAACCGGGTTCTCTTCACTGAGCTCGGCTTCCACGGCAGCCGGGGAGACTATTACAACCGCTCCAATAGCTATGTGAACGAAGTCCTCGACGATCGGGAGGGGATCCCGATCACGCTGGCGCTGGTCTACATGGAGCTGGCCAAGCGACTGGGGGTGTCGATCGATGGTGTGGGGCTGCCGGGGCATTTTCTTGTTCGCCATGCCCCGGCGGGCGCCGAGCCGCGCTGGATCGATGTCTTCGATGGCGCGGCGATCCTCGATCGCGCCGGCGTCGCCAAGCTCTACCGCGATCTCCAGGGGCGCGAGCTGACCGACGATCTCCTGGCGACGGTCGGCCCGAAGGCGATCCTCGTGCGGATGATCAACAATCTTCTCTCGATCGCCACGCGCGAGGACGACGCCCCGGCCATGCACCGCTACCTCGACGCGATGCTGGCGGTCGATCCGGAATCGGGGCGCGAGCGGGTGATGCGGATGCTCGTCGCCAACCGGCTGGGGCGGAAAGACGCCGCCCGGGCCGACGCGCTGTGGCTCCTCGAGCGGGCGCCGGACGACATCGACCTCGCCGCCGTCCACCGCTTTCTCGAAGCCCTCGACCGCGGCGGGCGCTGAGGGGCGGGGCTTTCGCGTGCGATCGCGGCAGGCTCGAAGATAGAATGATTTACGTAAGCCCGAACCCAACGGTTCGCGTAGGGGGACGCGTCGGGCGAATGAGGCCGTCAGGAGCGGGGAGGCATTGGCATGAAAACGATTCGATTGTCCGAACGAGCCGGGGAGGACGGTGTGCTTCACCTCCGCATTCCGGTCGGGTGTCCGGATGCGGAGTTCGATGCCGTCGTTGTCCTCCAGCCGTCGGATGCGCGAGGCGATCGAAGTGCAGGAAGCCATTCGTGGCCTGCCGGGTATTTCGAAGGGGTGGCCGGTTCGATCGATGATGAGACGTTTGATCGGCCTCCGCAGGGGAAGCACGAGCAGCGCCTCGAGCTGCCATGAGATACCTGCTCGACACGAACATCTGCATTCGCTTCTTGCGGCAGCGTCATTCCAGACTCGTGGAGAGTGTTCGCAGCCACTCGCCTTCGCAGGTGTGTGTCTGTTCGGTGGTGGTCGCGGAACTGTTTCACGGCAGTGAACGGAGCGAGCATCCGGCATCGAATCGCGAGAAGATCCTCGCGTTTCTTCGCCCCTTCGTGAGTTTTCCGTTCGACGATGAAGCCGCCGTCGTCCATGCGGCGATTCGCCGCCACCTCGAAGCGGCTGGCACTCCCATCGGCCCCTACGATTCCCAGATCGCGGCCATCGCGCTTGTGCATGGGCTGACGGTGGTAACCCACAACACTGCCGAGTTTGCCCGCGTCCCCGAGCTCAAGCTCGAGGATTGGGAGTCGGACTAAAAGGGCGCTGAAGGTTTGTGCCGCGCTCCCGCGGGGCGCTTTGGCTCGGGAAAACGCGGCGTTTTCTCCGGACAACCGAAGCGGGAAAATGGTCATGGATGACTTTTTCCCCGGACCGTCTAAACTTGATCCTGTCAGGAGAGAGTCGCAAGACCGCCGAAGGCTGAACGCTCAGGCAAACGGACTGACGACCGCACTGTTGGAGAGTGATGCGTGGCCTCTGGGCCGAGCATCCACCGAAGGGGCAACCCACGGGCGCCGCCCGCGGCGAATCTCTCAGGTTCCAGGACAACAGGGTTCCCCCTGAATCGGCGTCTGCGCTGATTCAGACGCCAATCGGAGCCTTGTCATGTCCAGCCCCGCCGCCCCGCGGAAGATGCTGTCCTATCTCGAGAACGCGGCTGAGTTCCACGCCCGCCACATCGGCCCCGATGCCGCCGATGAGCGCCACATGCTCGACGCCGTTGGCGAGGCGTCCTGCGAGTCGCTCGTGGCCGGCATCGTGCCGGCGAGCATCGCCCGCCGCCGCGCGATCGACATCCCCGCCGCGATCCCCGAAGCGGCGGCGCTTGAGGAACTGCGGGGGATTGCCGCGCGCAACAAGATCCTCAAGAGCTTCATCGGCCAGGGCTATCACGGCACGCACACCCCCGGCGTGATCCTCCGCAACATCCTCGAAAACCCCGCCTGGTACACCGCCTACACCCCCTATCAGGCAGAGATCAGCCAGGGGCGGATGGAGGCGCTGGTCAACTTCCAGACGATGGTCTGCGAGCTTACCGGGATGCCGATCGCCAATGCCTCGCTCCTCGATGAGGCGACCGGCGCCGCCGAGGCGATGACCCTCGCCCGCCGCTCGGCCGGGAGCAAGAGCCCGGTGTTCCTCGTCGACGCTCGGCTCCACCCGCAGTCGATCGAGGTCGTGCAGACGCGCGCGGCGCCGCTGGGCATCGAGGTGGTCGTCGGCGACGTTGCAACGCTCGTCGACAGCCACGAGGCCTTCTTCGGGGCGCTCGTGCAAGTTCCGGCCACCGATGGCTCGATCGCTGACTACCGCGGCCTGGCTGAAAAAGTCCACGCCAAGCAGGCGCTCCTCTGCGTGGCAGCCGACATCCTTGCCCTCACGCTCCTTGTGCCGCCGGGGGAATGGGGGGCCGACATCGTCTTCGGCTCGACGCAGCGCTTCGGGATGCCGATGGGCTGCGGCGGGCCGCATGCCGCCTTCTTCGCCTGCCGCGATGCCCTCAAGCGATCGATGCCGGGGCGGCTCGTCGGCGTGAGCATCGATGCCCACGGCCATCCCGCCTACCGGCTCGCCCTCCAAACGCGCGAGCAGCACATCCGCCGCGAGAAAGCCACCTCCAACATCTGCACCGCGCAGGTTCTCCCCGCCGTGGTGGCGAGCATGTATGCGGTCTATCACGGGCCCGATGGCCTCGTGCGGATCGCCGAGCGCGTCGCTACCTTCACAGCGATCCTCGCCGCCGGCCTCGCCAAGCTCGGCGTGGCTGTCCGTCGCCAGGGCGCCTTCGACACGCTGGCCCTGGAGACGGGAGCGCGGACGGCAGACTTCGCCGCGCGGGCCCGGGCCGCCGGGATGAACCTCCGCACGCTCGACCCGCACACACTGGCCATCAGCCTCGACGAGACGACGACGCGCGACGACCTCGTCGCCCTCTGGAAGGTGTTTGCCAGCGACGGGCAGACGCTCCCCGAGATCGGTGCCTTCGAGCGGGGAATCGAATCGCTCATTCCCGTGGCGCTTGAGCGCACGAGCCCGTTCCTCACCCATCCGGTGTTCCACTCGCACCACGCCGAGACGGCGATGCTCCGCTACATCCGCAGTCTGTCTGATAAGGATCTGGCCCTCGACCGGAGCATGATCCCGCTGGGCAGCTGCACGATGAAGCTCAATGCCACAAGCGAGATGATCCCGATCACCTGGCCCGGCTTCGCCAACATCCATCCCTTCGCGCCGGCCGACCAGCTCGAGGGATATTCGGTGCTCGACCGGCAGCTGCGGCAGTGGCTCTGCGAGGCGACCGGCTACGCCGGCATCTCCCTCCAGCCAAATGCCGGCAGCCAGGGGGAGTATGCCGGGCTCTTG
>CALQRA010000297.1 GCA_943332855.1 Candidatus Kuenenia stuttgartensis | reverse complement strand
GGCTTCCAGTCATCCGGAGCGAACGAGAGCGCCTCTTCGAGGATCCGCGCCGCCCCCTCGTGGTCCCCCAGGCTCGAGGAGATCGTGGCGATGATTTGCACCACGCCAAACACTCTCCAGTTGAGCTCCTGCGAGGTGGGATCGAGCCTCTGCCAGGGGGAGAGGAGGTCGAAAGTGCGCCGTTGGTAGGCGAGGGCCCGGGGGAGATCGCCCGCCTCCTCCGAGACCTTCGCCTGACAGGCAAGCACGCTGACAAGGAGCTGCGTACTGCCGAAGAGGGCTGGCTCCGCTTCGTAGAACCGCTCGGCGATCGCCGCGGCCTGGGCAAGGGCGCCTGCTGACTCTTCTGCCCGGCCGACACTCGCGAGGATGTCGTAGGTGGAGATCGCCGCGTCGGCCTGCCGGCCGAGGAAGGTGTCGCGCAGATTCGGATCTGCCTCCGCCAGTTCTTCCGCGAGCGCGAAGCGCTTCCGGGCGAGTTCGATCGCCTCTTCTGTGTGCCCGTGACGCCGGGCGATATCGCCCTGCACCGCCATCCCCGGCAGGAGAATCTGGCCGAACAGCGGCCGCTTCTCGGGGAAGCGATTCTGAGCCTCCTCCGAGAGCGCGAGAAACTCGCGGAGGTAGGCCTCTTGGTCGTCGAGCCGGCCGGCCTGGAAGGCGAGATGGTTGGCGTTGAATAGCGCGATCTGTCCGGCGTAGAACACCATCGGATCGTCGGGAGCGGCTGTGCGGGCGGCGGCCATCGTGGCGAGCCCTTCGCGGAGCAGCTGCGCTCCCTCGTCGGCGACGCCCCGTTGCGAGAGCGACGCGGCCAGTTCGAGCTTGGCCTGGGCAAGCTCGACCTGCTTCCCCGGGGCAGATCCCAGGAAGGGAATGATCCGGCGGCAGGCTTCCTCGGCCTCGTCGATTCGGCCTAGTCTGGTAAGCAGTTGCCGCTCGCGTTTCATCGCCTCGAGACGGTCGTTCTCAAGTTGGCGGTCGTGGATCCCTCGCTCGTTCAGCTCGGCGATCGTCGAGAGCACCAGTCGGCCACATTCCAGGGCGTCTTCTTCGAGGCGCAACTGCGCGTAGATCATCGACAGCCGGTCGAGACCGCGATACCGAAACCGCAGCCCCGCCTCGGCGTCGGGGTCGTTCGACATCTGCAGATAGCTGTCGCGGATGCTGCGGAGATAGTCGCGATCGCCCTCATCGGGGGGATGACGACTGGCGATGATCCGCTCCGCGGATGCGTTGGTGAGGCTCGTGAGAAACTTCCGCGCCTCTTCGCGGCTGGCGGTGATGCGGACGTTGGCCCGCTTGACCTCGACGACATGGTAGGCCGCAGCGGCGATCGCGGCACAGCAGGCCACGACGGCGGTGAGGCTCCCGCCGGCGGCGAGCGGTCGGCGCCGCGCCCATTTGGCGACACGCTCGGGAAGGGAGGGGCGCCGGGCGCGGATTGGACGGTGGGAGAGGAAGCGGTCGAGATCGTCGGCGAGTTCGCGCGCGGAGGGGTAGCGCCGCGCGGGATCGCGCTCGAGGCATTTTTCGATGATCGTGCGGAGGTCGAGCGAGATGCCCGGGAGCACATGCCCGAGGCCCGACGTGCTGCCGAGCGCCGAGCGCCGCAGCGAATCGGCGGCAGTCCGGCCTTCGTAGGGCGCCTTCCCTGTGAGCATCGCCAGGAGCGTGCCGCCGATGGCGTGGATGTCGGTGGCCGGGCCGACGGGCCCCAAGAGGGGATCGAGGCCGGTCTGCTCCGGCGCCATGTAGCTCGGTGTGCCCATCACGGCCGAGACTTGCGTGAGATGGCCGGTGGGATCGTCGGGGCGGGCAAGGCCGAAGTCGATGAGCTTCGGCGTGCAGGGATCGGCGGGGGTGGGGCCAGCGGCGAGAAGAACATTCTCCGGCTTGATGTCGCGGTGGACGATGCCGAGGAGATGGAGGGCCTCGAGCGCCCGGGCGAGATCGCGGCCGATCCGGGCGGCCTCTCTGGGCGCGAGCGTGCTCTGTTTGATCCGGCTCCAGAGGGTCTCCCCTGCCACCCACTCCATGACGAGATAGGGGAGCCCGTCGGCGGTGCCGGCCGAGAGAATGCGGATGATGTTTGGATGATCGAGGCGGGCCAGCAGCAGCGCTTCCCGTTCGGCTCGGGTGTGGTCTTCGGCAGACAGGCTCCAGGAACCGGCCAGCACCTTCGCGGCCACGCGTCGATCGAGCGCGGTGTCACGGGCCTGGTAGACGATCCCCATGCCGCCGCGGGCCACGAGCCTGAAGTCATCGAGGCCGGGGATGGTGGGAATCGGAGGCGGGGTGCTTTCGAGGCCGGGGGCGATGGAGATATCGGGAGCCTTGGTGCCCATCTCCGCCAGCGCGGCCTGGGTCTTGGCGCCGGCCCGCTGTCGCCCAACGTGGCCCCCCAAGCTCCACATGCCGGCGATCTCCTCCCGGAGCCTCGCGCAGGTTGGACAGGCTTCGATGTGGGTAAGGATCGCGGCGCGATCGGCGGCGGGCAGGAGATCGTCGAGAAGGTTTTCGATCGTGGCGCGATCAGGGCAGCCCGGTGACGGTGGCATCCGCGTTACCTCGGCAACCTGGGGTGGCTGTCGATCATCGCGAGCGCTTCGTTGCCGTGAGCGTCAGCGGCTCGCGGTGGGGCGAGCGGCCCCTCGAGCCGGTCGATGATCTCGCGGATCATCCGCTGCACCTTGCGCCGGGCGACGTAGGCGGTGTTGATCTCGATGTTGAGGGTGGCGGCGACGTCGGCGCCACTGCGGTGCTCGAGGGCGAGCAACTCAAACGCCTGCCAGGTGTGGGGGCGAACGCGGGTCTTGACCTCGGCCATGGCGATGGCGACGAGCTCCGTGTCGTAGGCCTCGGCAAGCCGGGCGAGGAGATCCTCCCGCTCAGGCGTCTTTTCCAAGAGCGACCGCGTCGCCGGTTCGTGCGGGGCGCCTGCCTGCTCCGCCCAGCGGACAAGCGCCGAGCGGGCGACCTGCTCGAGATAGCTGCGGAAGCGGCCGCGGGGGTTGTAAGCAAACTGCTTCGATGTCTGCCAGAAGCGCAGCAGCACATCCTGCGTGACATCGAGGGCGTCGTCGTGCTGGAGGCCGCGCTCCCGGCACCACGTCACCACCGCCGGCCCATAGACGCGGACAAACTCTCCCCAAGCGGCGTCGTCTTCGCGATGGTCGCGGAGGACATCCAGCAGCGAGATCCGCGTCGTGGAGGTGCCGTTCACAGAGAGCCTCCTTGCCCGTTCTTAAGGATTCCCCCCCACCGTTATCCCCGAGGCCCAAACCGGAGGCAAGGAATGCGTTCGGCGCGGCCATTTGGGGTGGGAAAAAGGTGCCAGCCACCAAATTTGGGCGACGGGCCCCCCATCAAGGCCCCCGGCCTGGAAAAGATTTTCCCGCGCTCAGAATCGCCCCAAGCCTTTGGAAAGCAAGGGCTTACGGCCAGGGCGCCAATGTTTTCTCGAACCGGTCGCTGTCAGGTTTTGGCTTGGGGACGGCTACTTATCGGTAGAGGCCGTCGTTTTGTGCGGCGACCCCTCGACCCCGAGTTTTTGCCTTCACGAGGAAAACGAGCATGAAACGGATTTCGATGCGAGCCGGGCTGCGCGGCCTGGCGACGATGGCGGTGGCGGTGGGAATGCTGGCGGCTGGGATGACCTCCCGGGCGGAAACAGTGCTGTCAAACCTGACGGCGACCATCAGCTCAACGCAGTACTTCGAATACGGAACTTGGACCGCCCAAAGTTTTGATACGAATACGCAGGCGTGGGTGTTGAACGCTGTGACGATCAGCTCAGACACGACGAATGCGTTTTTTAACACGGGAAACTTCTTCGCGGACATCTACGACAGTTCTGGAATCGGCAACAGCCGCATTCCTGCCACGTTACTCGGCCAATTGAGCGGCACCGACAAACCATTCCCAACTGGAGAGTATACGTACACCACATCGGGCATCAGTCTCGATCCGTCCTCGCGCTATTGGCTGGTGATGGGAGTGTCGTCGGGGACCGCGAATTACGATTTGAACTATGCCGAGGATGTCGCCGCGACCGGTGTGTGGAGCTATCCGTACGGCGGGGGCTTTGGGGGCATCGTCGCGGAATCCACGAATCAGGGGAGCAGTTGGAGCCTCTCCAACTACGGCCCCTTCCTCCTCGAGTTTGACGCCAACGTCGCCGCGGTGCCGGAGATCGATCCGGCCTCGTTCGGCAGCGTCCTCTCGCTCGTCCTCGGGGCCCTCGGCCTCGTTGAGCGGAAGCGCCGCCGCGTGATCGGCTGACGCTCGGCCGCTCCTGAAGCGGCCGCTATGTCTTCGCCGACAGTCCATCCCCGGGCCGGGCCATTCAAAATGCCCGGCCCGGGGTGGCTGGTGGGCGGAGCGAACTTCCGTGGGTGAAGGCGGGGTGGTCGCGAGCCTTTCCGCTTATTCGCCGCGCCCTGCGCGGGCTGCTCGGAGCCTGCCGGCGATGTCGATGTCGATGGCACCCCCGAGTCGCTCGGCGAGCGTCAGGCATGCCGGCCAGTCGATCGTGCTCTGACGGGCTGCGGCCAAGCCGCCGATGAGCGCCGATCGCAGGCCGCGCGCCGCCAGCAGCGACACCGCGTCAGCCAGGGTTGGCCAGAGGGCTGCTTCCACGGTTTGCCTCGTCGAAACTTCGAAAGGCCGCGACTTCGAAAATGCGGGCCGCGAGCGTCGCCTCCCAGGCGCGGTCG
>CALQRA010000296.1 GCA_943332855.1 Candidatus Kuenenia stuttgartensis | reverse complement strand
TCGGGGAGGCGGTGGTCTTCGGGCAGATAGCCGACCTCGCGACGGGCGGAGAAGGTGCCGACCGGCTGGCCGAGGAGGGCAGCCTCTCCGGCCGTCGGGGCAACGAGGCCGAGGAGGATCTTGATGAGCGTCGTTTTCCCCGCGCCGTTCTGGCCGAGGAGGCCGAACAGCGTGGCCGGTTCGACGTCGAGGCTGACCCCCCCGAGGGCCCGGTTGGGGCCGTAGTGTTTTTCGAGGTGTTTGACGGAAACGACCATAGCGACCGATCCTACCAGACCGCTACGGTGGGGGACGTGACGGGGCGAGGACGGCAGCCGCGTGACAGCCCCCGGCGGAAGTCGCCCCGGGGATCATCGAAGGGAGGTGGACGTCACCTGTGAAACTCCTGCTCAACCGGATCTTTTGGACGATCGCCGGATTCTTTCTCCGGCTCCGCTACCGCGTCACGGTGGAGGGGGCCGAGGGGCTCTCCTCGCTCCAGGGGCCGACGCTCATCCTCCCCAACCACCCCGCCTATGTCGATCCGCCGCTGGTGCTCTCCCACCTCCGACTCGGGCGATCGCTGCGCCCGCTTGTCTTCAGCGGCATCTACCGGCTCCTCCCGCTGCGGCCGCTGATGGCGATGGTCGACGCCTTCGAGGTCCCCGACCTCTCCGCCCAGAGCCGCGACGCCCAAGCGAAGACCCTCGGGATGATCGAGGCCGTCGTCGCGCGGATCGGCCGCGGCGACAGCTTTCTGATTTATCCCTCCGGGCGGCTCCAACGCGGCAATGCCGAGGTCGTCGGCTCGGCTCGGGCCGTTCATGAGCTCCTCTCGCGTTGCCCCGATCTCAATGTCGTCCTCGTCCGGACCTGTGGCCTGTGGGGAAGCAGCTTCGGGTGCGCCGCCACCGGCGCGCCTCCGAGCCTCGTGCCAACGATCCTCGGAAATCTCGGCTGGGCCCTGGCGGCGCTGCTGGTCTTCCTGCCGCGGCGAAAGGTGACGATCCACGTCGAGGTGCTTCCCCGGGGAACGCTCCCCAAAAAGTCGCGCGAGGAGACGAATGCCTTTCTGGAGGGCTGGTACAACGTCGATGGCCCGCAGCAGCCGGCGTTCGTGCGCTTCAGCCATCTCTTCGGTCCGAGTACGGGGCACTACGCCGCTGGCGCCGCGCTCCCGGCGATCGATCCGGCCTCAATCGACCCGAAGACGATCCGGCTGGTCAACGAGCTCGTCCAAGGGCATCTCGGCCGCGAGCTCGATCCCGGCGAGCTCACCTTCGACACGACGCTCGAAGGAATCGGGATGGACAGCCTCGACCGGATGGATGCCACGCTCAAGGTCGAGCAGCAATTCGGCTTCCACAACGCCGCTGTGGTGAACACCCTCGGCGAGCTATGGGCGCTGGCCGACGGCAAACTCGCCGGTGACAGGAAGGAAGAGCCGATCGCGGTGCCGGTGGCCTGGTTCGCGCCGCCGCGCTCGAGCGCGCCGCCGGCCGTGCTTGCCGGCACTGTCGCGGAGGCGTTCGTGCGCCGGGCGCTGGTGGCTCCGACCGAGCCGGCCGTCGCCGATCGAATCTCCGGGGTGCTCCCGTCGCGCCGGCTGCTCGTCGGGGCGATGCTAATGGCCCGCCGGTTCGCCGCCTGGCCGGAGAAGCATGTCGGCGTGATGCTGCCGGCGAGCGTTGCTGCCGACATCGTCTTCTTCGCCCTCCACATGGCCGGCAAGACGCCCGTGATGATGAACTGGACGACCGGCCCGTCGAATCTCGCCCATGGCGTCAAGGTGACCGGCACGCGGCGGATCATCACTGCAAAGAAGCTCGTCGATCGGCTCGGCATCGAGGTGCCCGGGGCGGACTACGAATACCTCGAGACGCTCCGCGGCGGGATCGGGAAGCGGGAGCAGGTCTCGACGCTCCTCGGCACGATGCTCAATTCCGCCGGCATCCTCCGCGGCCTCCCCCGGCAGGATCCCGACGAGCCGGCGGTGTTCCTCTTCACCTCGGGATCGGAGAGCACGCCGAAGACGGTTCCCCTCTCGCACACCAACGTGATCACGAACATCACCGACTCCCTCGAAGTCCTCGAGATGACTGAGGCCGATTCGCTCCTCGGTTTCCTTCCGCCGTTTCACAGCTTCGGGCTCACCGGCAACGTTCTCCTCCCCCATCTCACCGGCATCCGCACCGTCCGCCACGCCGACCCGACCGATGCCCGGGGGCTCGTGCAGACGATCCGGGCCTACCGGCCGACGATGCTGTTCACGACGCCGACGTTCCTTTCCTACATTCTTTCGGTGAGCCAGGAGGGGGACCTGAAGAGCCTGCGGCGGATCATCGCCGGGGCCGAGAAGTGCCCCGATGCGGTCTTCGAGCGCACTGCGGCTCTCGCTCCGGAGGCCGTGATCCTTGAGGGCTACGGGATCACCGAATGCTCCCCCGTGCTCGCCGCCAACCGGGTCGGCGATCGGCGCCGTGGCTGCATCGGTCGGCCGGTGAAGCATGTCGCCATCCGCGTCGTCGATGTCGATACGGGAGATCCGGTGGCGGCGGGGGAGACGGGAATGCTCCTGGCATCGGGGCCGTCGATCTTCTCCGGCTATCTCAACCACGACGGCCCCTCGCCGTTTGTGGAGCTGGAGGGGAGGCAGTGGTATCGGACCGGCGATCTCGTCGTCGCCGACGCCGACAACTGGCTCACCTTCAAGGGACGGCTGAAGCGGTTTCTCAAGGCGGGTGGGGAGATGATCTCGTTGCCGGCGCTCGAGGAGCCATTCTCGAAGCGCTACCCCGCCGACGAGACCGGCCCGAAGGTGGCGGTGGAGGGGATCGAGATGCCGGGGGGACGGCAGATCGCGCTGTTCACCACCTTTCCCCTCACGCTCCGGGAGGCGAGCCAGATCCTCCTCGAGGATGGCTTGCGCGGGGTGATGCGCCTCGACGAGGTTCGGCAGCTCGAGACGATCCCCGTCCTGGGGACGGGAAAGACCGACTACAAGGAGCTGCGGCGGATGGTGACGGAAGGGCAACTGCCCGAGCGGTGACTTGCGTGACGCATTCGGGTGCGGAGATTCCGGCGGCGCTGCGATCGGTGACACCGCGACCACGGCCGTATGGTGCGCTGTTGTGCCTCAGCGGGGCTCAAGGCCGCCGTTCGCGTCCAGCGTCGCTGGGCCCTGGCAGCGGCACGCCGGCATAGATTTCCGCGAGCGCAACCGCGATGCCGAGGGAATCGAACCCAATCGTACCGGCGGGGTCGCTGAAAGCGCGGAGCAGCCAAGGATGGGTGCCCGCGGCAGCCCCGCTGGCTGGTTGCCGCGAGAACAGCTCCGCGGAAATCCGGTCCTGGGAGACCACGAGATACTCCTGAACGCTGTCGAGGCGGCGATAGTGGCCGAACTTCGCTCCGCGATCATATTTTTCGGTCGAATCGGACAGTACCTCGACGATCAGTCGGGGGTTGATGAGCGTGTGGTAGACGGCGTCCTCGAACACCGGCGGCTCACAGAAGACGACGACATCGGGGTACGTGTAGAGCCCGGTGGCATCGACCTTCACCCGCTGGTCGCTGGTGATGACGTAACACTCCCGCCCTTCCAGACGCTTTCGGATGGCGTGGGCGAGGTTGTCCTTGATGAGGTTATGCCACAGGGTGCCGCCCCCCATGGCGAACAGCTCCCCGTCGAAGTATTCATGCCGCACCTCGGCGCGGGCCTCGATGGCGAGGTATTCGGCAGCGGTGAAGCGTTTGGGCGCGGTCGACATGCCGTTTACGATAGACAGCGTTCCTGGGGCCGGTCAACAATCCTCTGGAATAGGGGCGTCGTTCAATCGCCCGGATGTCGCCGGAGTCGGAATCATGCGTGCGGCCCGTCCCCTCGTCTTCGGTCTGATGATGGTGGCGATGGTCGCTGGCTCCGTGTGGGTGAAGCTGCAGGGAGGGCCCAATGGCGGCGGCGAGGCGTGGCTCGTCCCTGTCGGTATTCTCGGGGGCCTGTACGCAGTCGCGGTTGTCGCCGATGTGATCTTCCATGCCTGGAAGGGGGAGGGGCAGGCCTGCCGGGCCTGTGGTCATCTTCGCCCCGTCAAATCGTTCCGCTTCGCCGGCCCCTGTCCGCAGTGCGGCGAGTGATCCTTCTTCGAAGTCCATCGTCGGTGCCACTCATCCCGGGAATGCCAGCATGTTTCAGCCAGCCGTGCCGATCCTTCGCAGCTTCGACGAGAAGAAGGCGAAGGAGTTCTACGTCGACTTCCTCGGCTTCATCGTCGACTTCGAGCACCGCTTCGAGCCGGCGATGCCCCTGTACATGGGGATCTCACGGGGTGACTGCCGGATTCATCTCTCCGAGCATTTCGGTGACTGCGCACCGGGGGCCAGGGTGCGGATTGAGGTGGCGGACGTCCGCGGTCTGTGCGCGAGCCTCAACGCGAAGGGGTACGGGAATGCCCGTCCCGGCTGCCAGGATCAGGACTGGGGCTCCTGCGAGATGACGATCCACGATCCGTTCGCCAACCGGCTCACGTTCTGGACGCCGTCGTCCGGGGGCGACTGACCCTCCGGCCGGTGGCCGTCGGCTCACTCCGCCCGGAACACCACCCACACCATTCCCCCAGCGGGGATCGTGAGCGTCACCTCGGCGCGGCTGAAGCGATCGAGCGGCACGCGTTCGGCTTCCGCGCCGCCCCGGCTTGCCAGGCACGAGCCTTCGAGACCGGCGTAATAGAGCGGCACAGGGACCGTCCGCTCGATC
>CALQRA010000295.1 GCA_943332855.1 Candidatus Kuenenia stuttgartensis | reverse complement strand
GTACGCCGCGGACGGTGGCGTGGAGCCCGATCGCTTCGGGGCGCTCGTCGGAGGCGACGAGCGAGAGCACCTCACGGATCGTGTCGTTGCCGAGCAGCAGGTCTGGGGAGAGCGGGTCTGTCGTCGGTCGCATCGCTGGCGAGGCTCCTATCCGGCCATGAACTGGGATCGGTTGTCAGGGGAGCATGCCGGGATGAGGGTTTCATGTGGCTGTGGCGCCCACATCAAAATCTCACTGCAAAGGCGATGGGAAAAGCCGACCGGGCCCGGAGGGCTGACGGCATCGTCACGAAAAACGCATCGTTTTCTGATAAATTCCCAGGGCCGCAGCGATGCTTCCGTCGTTCGCGAGACCCCTTTCTCTCTCGCTTAGGTTTCGCACCGTGGCACGTATCCCCAGGGCTTCGGGGCCGACGCGGGCGTTCACGCTCGTCGAACTGCTGGTCGTGATCGCGATCATCGGCACGCTGGTCGGTCTCTTGTTGCCGGCCGTGCAGGCCGCCCGGGAGGCGGGCTCGAGGACCGAGTGCCAAAACCATCTCAAGCAGGTCGGCCTCGCGCTCCAGGGCTTTCATGACGGGCGTCGCAGGCTCCCTGCGGGCTATGTTTCCGCCGTCGACGATGCCGGGAATGACACCGGCCCGGGCTGGGGCTGGGCCGCCTTCATCCTGCCGCAGATGGAGCAGGCGGGGATTCATTCAAAAATCGACTTCCGGCAGCCGATCGAGGCGGCGGCCCACGCCGAGGTCCGGGCGTCGATCGTCAGGCCCTACCTCTGTCCGTCGGATGCGGCCCCGGCGACCGCGTTCCCGGTGGGGCCGAGGGACGTGACGGGGCATCTGCTCGCCGCCCCGTGCACCATCGCGCCGGCCAACTATGTCGGCAATTTCGGCGTCAGTGAGCCGGGCGTCGATGGGGAGGGGGTTTTCTACCGCGGCAGCGCCGTCGCCTTTCGCGACATCACCGACGGCCTCTCGACCACGTTCCTGGTTGGCGAGAGGTCATTTCGCGACGCCGAGTCGACCTGGGCCGGGGCGGTGACCGGCACTCATCAGGTGCCGACGCCCGGGAGCCCGATGGGCTTCCAGAGAAACAACGCCTCGAACTTCGTTCTCGCCCACACGGGCGAATCGTTCGACGGGGCCCATGGGGCGACCGAGATCAACAATTTCACCTCCCGCCACGGTCAGGGGGGCAATTATCTGTTTGCCGACGGCCACGTCAGCCTGCTCGGCAGCTCGACCGACTACGCCACCTACAAATCTCTCTCGACCCGGGCCAGGGGCGAGGTCATCCCAGGGGATCGCTGATGCTTCGTCGAGGATTCCCGCGATGGTCCATCGGCCCGATCGCCATGGCGGCGCTGGTGCTGTCGGCGGTTGGTTGTGGGGAGGCGAAGAAGGCGCCCCCCAAGACGATGCTCATCAGCGACGTGCCTGCCGCTTTCATGGAGACGGCACGAAAGGAACTTCCGAACGTCGACTTCGACGAGGTGTGGGTGAAGAAGGACGGCACCCTCGAGATTCGCGGCAAGGCGAAGAACGGCAAGGTCCGGGAGATCGAGATCCGCCCGGATGGCACGGTCGAAGAGATCGAGTGAGCGGGGCCGAGCCATGCTTGCGTAACGCGGCGATCACGAAAAACTCACGCTACGCTCGTGGGCCGCTCGTTTTTTGGGGATAGGGTTTGTGGCGTGCCGTTGGTCCGCCGCAGACCGGAATCCCCACGCATGGCTACCGCATCGTTGCGCTTCTCGGCCCCCACGGCCAGACTCCGGTGGCACGACCGAACTCGGATCGCCCGGGCCTTCACGCTCGTCGAGCTCCTCGTCGTGATCGCGATCATCGGCACGCTCGTCGGGCTTTTGCTCCCCGCCGTCCAGGCTGCCCGCGAGGCCGCCCGCCGGATGCAGTGCTCCAACAACCTCAAGCAGGTGGGCCTGGCACTGCTCAACTTTCATGACGCGAAGAAGCGGTTTCCCCCGGGGGTCAATCTCCCCGTCGGCACCTCCAGCGGCATGCTCTTCCCAAGCAACACGCTCTACACCAGCGGGAAGATGGGGCAGCCTCCCTTTCCCGGGCAGTGGGGCTCCTGGCTGATGTACACCTTTGCGATGCTCGAAGAGGGCAACCTCGCTGCGCAGCTCAACTTCACCACGCGCGAGTATGGCAACTGCAGCGGCCCGACCTCCCTCGGGGCCACGAACGTGTCGGTGTTCGTCTGCCCCAGTGACTACGTCCCTAAAAATCCGATCACCTACGTGACCGGCGGCACCACCTACTACCTCGGCATCAACAGCTACATCGCCAACGCTGGCTCGCGATCGTGGTATTACCCCAATGCCACCTGCGACGGCGTCTTCCAGGTCAACAGTAATGTCAAGCTCAAGGATCTCCTCGACGGCACGAGCCACACCGTGCTCGTGGGGGAGCGGAACAGCTTCGAGCCGAATTGGGTCGTATCGGGGGAGCAGAAGCTGCCAAACATGCGCGGCTGGGCGTGGTCGAACTTCAACGCCATTCAGGACGTCCTCGGCAGCGCCTGGGTGCCAGTGAATTACCGTGTGCCGAGCATGGTCACCGCTTCCTCCACCGCCGCCACCGATGACCGGCAGAATGCCTTCGGCAGCCAACACCCCGGCGGGGCCAACATGGTGTTTGCCGATGGCTCCGTCCGCCTGGTGACACTCGTCGACACGGCCGATCTCCCGGTGCTCCAAAAGATCATGCGGCCCAACGACGGTCAGCCGGGAGGGGTCGATTGAGCGGCCTCTCAAACCATCCCGGGCCCGGCTTGACGGCGATCGTCCTTCTCGCCGTGGTGATCGGTGGATGCGCCCGCAAGCCCGATCCGGTGCTCGTGCCGGCGTCGGGGGTGGTGACGCTCGACGGCAAGCCGCTCGGCCATGTGCTCGTCCGCTTCAGCCCCACCGAGCGGGGCATCTCCGCCGCGTGGATCTCGGAGGGGACGACCGACGACGAGGGGCGCTACGAGCTCGTCGCGCCGATGGGGCCGGGGGCGGTGGCGGGCACCCACCGGGTGACGGTCTCGGAGGGGGGAGTGCCGGACGAGATCCGTGACGATCAGGGGAAGGTGGCGGCCTGGCTCGGCAAGCTCGCAGGGCGTCCGCTCCCCGGGCGGTACGGCACGATCGCCACCTCGCCGCTCGAGGTTGCCGTCGGCCCGTCGGGAGCCGGGGTCGATCTCGACCTGGCGCGGTGATCGACCCGCGGTAACGGGTCATTTCCGCCGCCGACCCGGCCCGATTCCCGGCGCTGGAGTCGAGCCGTGCAAAAACGCCGGTCAACCGTCAGAATGCCTCGTCGGCCAGCCGTTCGACGGCGGGGCCTATCGAGCCGTGGCGGGGGAAGCGATCCGGCAGACGTCCGGCCCCCTCGATCCACAGCTGGCACGTTTCACACCCACCGAAGGGGGATCGCATGGCAGGCGGGACAGGGACATCGGGCCGGAAGGTCCGGATCGCGGTCGTGGGGCTCGGGTTCGGGGCGGAGTTCATCCCCATCCACCAGCGCCATCCGCACGTCGAGCTCGTGGCGATCTGCCAGCGGTCGCAGGACAAGCTCGATCAGATCGGGAAGCAGTACGGTGTCGAGCGCCGCTACACGAGCTACGCCGATCTTCTCAAAGACAAGGAAGTCGATGCCGTCCACATCAATTCGCCGATCCCCGACCATGCCCCGATGACGCTGGCCGCCCTCGAGGCGGGCAAGCATGTGATGTGCACCGTGCCGATGGCGACGAGCGTCGACGACTGCCGGAAGATCGTCGAGCTCACCGCCAAGACGGGGCTCAAGTACATGATGGCAGAGACCGTCGTCTACGCCCGTGAGTTTCTCTTCATCAAGCAGATGCACGACCGGGGCGAGCTCGGCAAGATCCAGTTTGTCCAGGCGAGCCATCAGCAAGACATGGACGGCTGGCCCAATTACTGGCCTGGCCTGCCGCCGATGCACTACGCCACGCACTGCGTGGGGCCCTGCCTGGCGCTCGAGCGCAAGGATGCCGCGGAGGTGAGCTGCTTTGGGTCGGGGCGGATCCGTGAGGAGCTTATCAGTAAGTATGGCTCGCCGTTTGCCATCGAAAGCGCGCATGTCACGCTCCGCGACAGCGATGTCGTGGCCCGGGTCATTCGCTCGCTGTTCGACACCGCCCGGCAGTACCGTGAGAGCTTCGATGTTTACGGCACGAAGCAAAGCTTCGAATGGCAGCTTGTCGAGGGGGAGGAGCCAGTCCTCCACACCGCCAAGGTGCCGGAGCCGGAGATCCCGAAGCGCGTCGGCGTGCCCGACTTCGCCCACCTCCTCCCGGAGTCGATCCAGCGGTTCACCACCGGGGGCGTGTACGACGCCGACGATCACCAGCACCTCTCCTTCACGCAAGGGGGGGGTCACGGCGGCAGCCATCCGCACCTTGTCCACGAGTTCGCTTCGGCGCTCGTCGAGGGACGCGATCCCTATCCCAACGCCCGGCAGAGTGCCAACTGGACCTGCACGGGGTTACTTGCGCACGAGTCGGCCCTCGAGGGAGGCGTGATCAAGAAGCTCCCCGAGTGGTCGATGAGCTCTTGAATCCCAAGCCCAACGTAAAACCCCTCACGGCCCGTCCGGCGCTTGTGCCGGGCGGGCCGTGTCGTTTCCGGGAAGAGCGGGGGCGTCAGACTCGGAGCGTTCCGGAACCTCTGCCGGTCTCGGGCGTCCCAGCGTCCGCCCGCCGAGC
>CALQRA010000294.1 GCA_943332855.1 Candidatus Kuenenia stuttgartensis | reverse complement strand
TGCCGTGAGGCCGGAGTGCCGCGGCTGGTGTTCACCTCGTCGCCGAGCGTCGTGGCCACGCCGGCCGGGCTGCGGGGGGTCGATGAGTCGCAGCCCTACCCGGCCCACTTCGAGGCCTTCTACCCCGAGACGAAAGCGGCCGCGGAGCAGGCCGTGCTCGCGGCCCACAGCGCTGAATTGCGAACGATTGCCCTGCGGCCCCACCTGATCTTCGGCCCCGGCGACACGAATCTCGTGCCGACGATTCTCGCCCGCGCCCGGGCCGGCCGCCTCGTGCAGGTGGGCGACGGCTCGAACCTCGTCGATCTGACCTTCATCGATGACTGCGTGGAAGCCCACGGGCTTGCGGCCGCCGCGCTCGACGAGCGGCCGTCGGCGGGGGGACGGGCCTATTTCATCAGCCAGGGAACGCCGGTGCCGCTGTGGGGCTGGATTGCGCGGGTCCTCGAGTTGCACTCCGTCGCCCCGGTGCGGCGGAAGATCTCCGCGCGGCTGGCGCGGGTGCTGGCAACGGTGGCGGAGACGACGTGGCGAGCAGGCCGCTTCAAGTCCGATCCTCCCCTGACACGGTTCCTCGCCGAGGAGATGGCGACCGACCACTACTTCGACCTCTCCGCGGCCCGCCGCGAGCTCGGCTATGCCCCGAGCCTCACCGTCTGGGAGGCGACGGAACGATCGTTCGGCGGCGCAACTGCGCCGACGTGACTGATGCCGCAGACCTCTGGCGATCGTCGCGAAAACCTCATGGTAGACAGCGTCATGATCGGGCGCCGTTCCCACCGCCAAAATCGAGCCAGCCGAAGCGTTCCGGGGCGGGGAATGTCGGCTGCAGCGTCGGGGAGAAGACGAGCCCTCAGGGAGGAGGCTCGCGGTCGGTGGAGCCTCGCTCACGCACCGTTTCGTACATCGCATCGGGAGCGAGGTCGGCCCCGTTGGGCCAACCAACGGCGCCATCGATGACGTGGGCCCGAGCAAAATAAGCGTCGTCTCGAAGGGCCTCGAACAGGGTCCCCCCGACGGCTCCGCTGCCGAGGAAACCGGCGAGTTCGACCCGCCCGGTCGTGCCGTCCACAAACCGTACGACAAGGCTCTTGCCTGGCTGCGGGCTGACGGAAACGACCCGCCACGGGGCCTGGGAGCGGGCTGGCGGAATCAATCGAGCGGCGGAATCGGATTCGGTGGCATCAGGTGACTGCATAAGCCCCAATTCTCCCGAAGTTCGTCGCGGTGTTCCTCTGCCCATTCCAACACGAGGCCTTTCGCCCGCCGAGGCAGATCTCCGGCAAGTATATCGAGCGTCTCGATGGCGATCGTCGCCTCATGTTCGGCGTAGGTCGCGTGGAAATGGGGCGGTCCATGCTCCCGCCAGAACATTTCGATCACGATGCCGAAGAAGGTGCTGATGGAAGGCATAAGCCTACTGTACGCATGAATACTCTTGATGCCAACGGCCCTGGCCGACCGGTCGACGGTCGGCGATGGAGACCGGGGGCTGGACCGGGGGCTTTTCGCGGCCACGGGGCTCGGGTTTGACAGCCGAATGTACGCGCGTATAGTCCGGGATGGGTGGTGGGTGACCGGGCATGAAGAAGCATGCGAGGTGCGGCGATGAGCCGAGACGACGGGCGGATTGCGAAGGTGCTTGAGGAGCTTGCCGATCTGGGGCGACGGATCGGTGAACGGGCGGGGGAGCTGGCGCGGCTGACGAAGGAGCGACAGCGGGCTACAACGTCGCGGAGCGACGATGGCATGGCCGGCGTCGCGGCGGCTGCGGCAGATCTCGCTACGGAAGCGGCGGCCGTGGTGGCCAGCCGGGAGCCGTCGAGCCGGGGGACAGAGCGCCGAAAAGCCCGGCGCGAGCCGACCGCGGCTCACAACGACCATCACGCCCCGAAGACCAGCGCCACCACGAAGAACAGCACCCGCGCCCAGCCCAAGCACGACACCGACACGCTCACCAACACGCTCACCGAGAACCCCAGGCCGGAGCCGGGATTGGCCATCCGACGGAGCCGGCGAGGGGCGATCGGGTGCGCCGTGCCGCGCGGCGCCGGGCAGCGAGGCGTTCGGAAGCGGGCCGTCGGGCCGCTGCTTGCCAGTGCCCTCGTGCACGCCGTCGCGATTCTCGGCCTGGCGACGATCTTCGTGGTGGTCGAGGCGAAGCCGATCCGCCTGGCGCTCACGGTCGGTGATGCCGCCGAGCCAGCATTCGAGGAGGCGGCCCTGGTGTCGATCGACACTCCGGCCCAGCCGGATGAGCCGGTGGAACTGCTGGCTGAGGCGGCGCCCACGGACGTCGAGCCGCTCGCTCTTCTGGAGCCAGCGCCGTCGGAACTGCTGCTCGATGCGCAGGCCCCTGCCGATGATGTGGGTGGGGCGATGGCAGCGCTCGATCCCAGCGCGATGCTCGCCGAGATCGGGGGGGCGGGGGATGCCAAGCCTGCGGGGAGCGGGCAGGGAGGGAGCGCGGCGGGAGGGAAGCCTGCCGCGGCGTTCTTCGGCCGTGCCGGGCAGGGGCGCAGCGTCTGCTTCATCTGTGACAATTCCAACAGCTATTCTGACGGCAGTTTTCATGTTGTCCTCGAGGAGCTCGCGCGGGCCGTCGACGCCCTCAAGCCCGATCAATCGTTCTTCGTGATCTTCGCCAGCGACGCGGCCTATCCGCTCTTCCATCCTGCCCCGGTCGACGCGCTCCAGCCGGCGACGGTGGAAAACAAACAGAAGCTGCGGGCCTGGCTCGGCACAGTCGAGATGTGTCGCGGGGGCCAGGGGATCCATGACGCGGTGAAGCTAGCCGGGGCCCTCGGGGCGGAGGTGGTCTATCTCCTCTCCGACGGTGAGCTCGGCGCGAGTGTCGTCGACCGGCTCGAGGGGGCCGATTTCGGCGGCGCGGCTGTGCACACCTTCGGGATGCAGCAGACGGTGATCGATCGGCGCACGGGGGAGGTCAATCCGGACAAGCTCCGCGAGCAGCAGGGGTATGACCGCAACCTCGCCACGATCGCCATCGCCCACGGTGGCACCTTCACGCCGGTGTTTGTCGCGCCGCAGGCTGTGGCCCTCGAGCGGCTGCGCCCTATCCCCCGCAACCGCGCCCGCGGCGCGGTGTGGGGCTTGAAGTTGTGAGGAGAGCGGAGTGGAGCAGAGATCCGGTATGGGGAGAGGGCATGTCGGAGGCTCGGCTGATGTCCCAACGGCCGCTGGCCCGTCCGCATCCAATCGTCGAAGTTCGGGTCCCCCTTCCCGATGGCGCTGAATGCAAAGCGGTGTGGAGCCTGTTGCGGCGTGAAGGCGTGGCGAAATTGGTTACCGCCCACCTCCTTGATGAAGACGACCTGATCGAAGAGGCCTGATCGATGCGTATTCCCGGGCAGAGAATCAAGCGGATGAGGCTCGTGCAGACCGATCGGCTGATCGTGGTCGTCGAGGTGGAAATGGTGATCCCCGAATCCGATCCGGGTGAGCCGTGCCTTGAATCGGAAACGGTCGATCTCCTCCGTCAGGTCCACGAGCATGCCGTCGACGGGGATATCGACTGGCTCAAGACCAGGGGAAAGGTCTACAAAATCGTCGATGCCGCCTGATCGCACGGCCGCAATGCATGGCCTGCCCGCCGGTTGGATCCGGCGAGGTCGAAGCGATCGAGATCCATGACCTTGGCCCAGGCGGCGACAAAGTCGGCGACAAACTTCCCCGCGGCGTCGTCGCTGGCGTAGACCTCGGCAACGGCGCGCAGTTGGGCATTGGAGCCGAAGACGAGGTCGACGCGGCTGCCGGTCCAGCGGACCGCGCCGGTCGTGCGATCGCGTCCCACGAACGTTTCCCGCTCCGCAGTCACCGGCTCCCACGGTGTGGCCATGTCGAGGAGGTTGACGAAGAAGTCGGTCGTCAGCGCCCCGGGCCGCGCCGTGAAGACGCCGAGGGGAGATGGCGGGGAGTTCGTATCGAGCACGCGCATCCCCCCGATGAGGACGGTCATCTCGGGGACGCTCAGCGTGAGGAGGTTGGCCCGATCGACGAGCCAGTGCTCCGCCAGCACACCCGTGCCGGGGCGGGAAGCATTGCGAAACCCGTCCGCGATCGGCTCGAGGATGGCAAAGGCTTCGATGTCGGTCTGGGCCTGGGTGGCATCGGTGCGCCCCGGCCGGAATGGCACGTCAACGTCGTGGCCGGCGTTCTTGGCGGCCTGCTCGACCGCCACGCAACCTCCGAGCACGATCAGATCGGCGAGCGACACCCCCTTCTTTCCGCCGATCTTGCCACCGACTTGGGCGCCGTTGAATCGCGTCTGGATTCCCTCCAGAGTGTCGAGCACCTGCGTCAGCCGGGGTGGATCGTTCACCGCCCACTCCTTCTGCGGCAGGAGGCGGATCCGGGCGCCGTTGGCCCCACCGCGCTTGTCGCTACCGCGGAAGGTCGACGCCGATGCCCAGGCTGTCGACACCAGCGCCGGGATCGAGAGCCCTGAAGCGAGAATCGTGGCCTTGAGGGAAGCGATGTCGGCGGCGTCGACAAGCGCGTGCGTAACGGGGGGGAGCGGGTCTTGCCAAATGAGCGCCTCAGCGGGAACCTCGGGGCCGAGATAGCGGGAGATCGGCCCCATGTCGCGGTGGGTCAATTTGAACCACGCCCTGGCGAAGGCATCGGCAAACACTTTTGGATCGGCGTGGAAGCGCCGAGCGATCGGCTCGTAGACGGGATCGACCCGGAGGGCGATGTCGGTCGTGAGCATGACCGGGGCGTGCCGCTTTGCCGGATCGTGGGGATCGGGGAC
>CALQRA010000293.1 GCA_943332855.1 Candidatus Kuenenia stuttgartensis | reverse complement strand
CCAGCGGCAGCTTCACGAAGCTCGGGACCGGTGCCGTGACCCTCTCCGGGTCGAACAGCTTCACCGGCGGGACGACGCTCACCGAAGGGACGCTCGCGCTCGGGAGTGCCAATGCCATCGGCTCCTCGGGCACGATCAACTTCGGGGGTGGCACGCTGCAAGCCTCGGCGAGCAACACGATCGACTACTCGGCCCGGTTTTCCAATGCCGCGAGCCAGCAATACAAGATCGACTCGAACGGCCAGAGCGTGACCCTCGCCTCGAATCTGACAAGCTCCGGCGGCAGCTTCACGAAGCTCGGGACCGGGACAGTGATCCTCTCCGGCAAAAACACCTACTCCGGGGCGACGACCGTCTCGGCAGGCACGCTCCTTGTCAACGGCAGCCTCACCAACTCGGCCGTCACCGTCGGCAACCGCGGCACGCTCGGCGGCAGCGGGACGCTGGGGTCGCTTGTCACCGTGCAGTCGGGCGGGGTGCTCTCCCCTGGTAACAATTACCCCGGCGGGGTGCTCTCCCCCGGCACTAGTCCGGGGGCACTTGCCGCCGCAGCGCTCGATCTCCAAGCCGGGAGCACGACGTTTATGCAGGTTGTCGGCTCCGGGTCGGACGGACCCGGTTACGACCAGGTTCGGATAACCACCGCAAGCCGCCTCACTTACGGCGGCGGACTCGTGTTGTCCATCGATAGCCCGCCGCTGTTTGTGTTTGAAAACGGCACGTTGTTCAGCCTGTTTTATTTCACTGGCGCGGCGCGGGGTGGGTTCGATAGAGTGCGCACGGCCACGGGGAGCAGCAGTTATTCGGGGATGACGTTCCAGCACAACGCCGACGGCAACTGGTACACCCCCGACACTACCAGGGGGCAGTATCTCGTCTTCGATCCTGCCAGCGGCCGGTTGTCGATCGTCCCCGAGCCATCGACCTGGGTGCTTGCTTGCTTGGGTGGGGCGGTTGTGGCCCTAAAGGCACGGCGGCGAAGCCGTGCGGCTTGATGGGCCGCGTGGCGTCGGCGTGCCACGCTCGTGGCCTGATCAAGTTGGCCTTCTGAGCGCGGATTCGCAAGCGGGCTGGGCATCGAAAGGTGCCCGGCCCGTTGTGTCTTTTGGAGCCCGCCACAACTCCGCTCAATTCACCCCCGGATCCCGCATCACTCTCCGCCCTCTCCCTCCACCGACTTCCGACCGCGAATACACCCCCGCCCGGTCCGCCGAGAGGCACCGACCCGAAGCCCACTGCCGCAGGCTCTCGATCTTGTCCCCAGCAGTGACAGCCACGGGCACGACGTTCTGGGCCGACTGAACGAGCGGCACGATCAGGGAAAGCCCCCCCGGCTGGCGACGGTTTTTGGGGCCAAGGACGGGCGAGTGGCCACCGGGGTGACCATCGAGCCGTCCGACGCCGAGAAGGGCAGGACGGGTCGAGAAAAGCTGGACGCGAGATGGGCAGGGGCGGAGCTGATCGCGCGAAGGACCGCCAGGAACGGGAGTCGGGCGGCCGTAGCTTGCGGAAAATCCGGCAGACTTTGAACGTGTTCTTGAATGAAAGGGCGGGGGGGGGAGAATACTTCTACCCTTAGGTAACTCCCCCCCTAAACCGCGTTCACTTCTCCAAAGTAGTGCCTCTCATGTCCTTCTTTTCGTGCAAACCCGTCCAGGTCTGCCTGGCTGCCTTGGCTTGCCTGCCGTTGGGCTCTATCGCCAACGCCGGAATCATCGAGTGGGTGACGGTCGGCGACCCGGGGAACACGGCTGACACCGCTCCTGCGGGCTTCGGTGCCGTGGCCGCTTCATTCCGGATCGCGAAGTATGAGTTTACGAACCAGCTTTACACCGAGTTCCTGAACTCTGTGGATACATCGGGCACCAATCCGAACTCCGTCTACAAATCGGCTATGGGCACCGACCCCCGTGGAGGGATCAGTCTCACACCTGGTGCGGCCTCTGGCAGCAAGTACGCCGCGAGGTCGAACATGGGCGACAAGCCGGTGAATTTCGTGAATTGGTTTGATGCGGCACGAGTATCCAATTGGTATATGAACGGTGCAACGAGTTCGTCGAGCACAGAGGATGGGGCGTATACGCTCGTCGGCGGCCAGACCACTGGCACGGCCCCGGCGGTGAACTCAGGGGCGACATTCTACGTCCCGACAGAAGACCAGTGGTACAAGGCGGCGTACTACAAGGGCGGAGGCACCAACGCGGGCTACTGGAATTACGCCACGCAGAGTGATTCGGCCCCGACGGCAGTGACGGCGGGTTTGACAGGCATCGGCTCTGCTGGCAGCACCGGCAACTTCACGAACTACAACGAGCAAGCTGACTGGAATAGCCAAAATGGCAACGTGACGACGGTCGGCACCAACGGCGGCCCGAGCGCGTACGGGGCGTTTGACATGACCGGTAACCTATATGAATGGAACGACCTCACGGGTGCTGCCGGCTCGTCTCGTGGGCTGCGGGGCGGCGATTTTCGCAGCGATGCGTTCAATGTATCGTCCTCCCGCAGCATCTCGTTCGACCCGTCGTCCAACGGCGTCGTCCTCGGTTTTCGTCTCGCAAGTCCGGTCAGCGGCTCCGGCGTCCCCGAGATCGACCCCGCTGGCATGGGCTCCGTCCTCGCTCTCGTCACCGGCGCCCTCGGCCTGCTTGAGCGTCGTCGGCTGAAGGCGAAGTCGGCCTGACCCAAGCTGACGATTCGAGACTCACCCGCGAGGGGAGCAGGCTCCATGTGGGCCTGCTCCCCTCTGCTTTTTTCGATGGGGCCCGATCACCCCAGTCTCTGATCGATCCGGGCGATGTTCCAAGGCCTTGTCCCAGCCTGATCGCTCTGAAGGCGCGGGGGCAGGCCAACCCTGCTCCGCTCACACGCTGCTCTTCCCTGCCGCCGGGGCGGCCTGTGGTGGGGCAGCTCGGGGAGGGCCTGGCTTCGGCCCCCACCAGCCAGCCGATTCTTTCGGAAGCGCAAGCTGGGCCAGCTGGGAGCTCTGCGAGCCGGAAAGGCTCAAAAAAAAGCTCACAACGAGGTGCCCCCCAAAAAACTTTGGTGGGTGAGAAGCGGTCGCTTTAAGGTTTTGCCTCAGGGAGGGCTATTTACCTTTACGGACCGTCGTTTTCTGGTTTCCCGCCAGCCGTGCTGCCTGCCCTACGGAAGCGATCGGCCAGCGGGAGACCGGAGGACGGGCCTTACCCGGCTCTGAAGCCGGGGGTTCATCAAGGTCTTTTCACAGGAGTTGATTCAATGGTTATGGACACCAAGGATGGCTCGGGTTCCGCCGCGCCGGAAGCCGCCAAGCTCCCCCTTTCGCGACTGGGAGCGTATCTGGCGATCGGCGCTGGCATTCTCGGCACCCATTCTGCCGAGGCGGAGATCGTGCCGATCGATATCGGCCCTACCGGCTTCAATATCACCGGAGTCAACGGAGGGGTGGCCGCCGGAACCGTTGAGACCATTTCAAATTTTCCGATCAGCGGCAGCAACATCTTAACTCTTATAAATCGTCCATCAGCCGGGTATCTCGGTTTAGCGTTCTCCAGCGGTGGCATTGCTCATAATGGTGGCTTCGCGGATCCGCGTGATTTTCTTGGCGGTACTACGATTGATTCCAGCTTCACTTTCTCGAACGACGAATTCAGGACTGAATTCCGCTATATAAACGTAATATCTCCTGCCTTTGGAAATAACAGCTACTTGGGTTTCCGGACAAGTCAGGGAAACTACGGCTGGATCAAGGCGACTTGGAACGGAACCGATACCTTCCAGCTTTACTCGGCCGCCTATGAGTCGACACCGGGCGTGGCGATCGTGGCCGGCGACTCCGGTACAGCCGTCCCCGAGATCGACCCCAGCGGTCTTGCCAGCGCGATGTCGCTCGTGATGGGATCGGTGGCGATGCTCGAGCAACGGCGGCGGAAGCGGGCGGCGGCGGCAGCCGAATCAGCCGCCGTGACGGCCTGATCCCATGGAGAAGCGTCGCCAGAGGCTCCTGCTCGTCGGCTGGGATTCGGCCGACTGGAAAATCATCCATCCGCTCCTCGATTCGGGCGAATTGCCGGGCCTTGCCCGGCTCGTCGAATCGGGCACGAGCGGCAACCTGACGACGCTCGAGCCGCAGCTCTCCCCGATGCTCTGGACGAGCATCGCCACGGGAAAGATGGCGTATCACCACGGCGTGCCGGGGTTCACGGAAGTGGACCCCGGCACGGGCGCCGTCGTACCCGTGTCGGCCGCGACGCGAAAGAGCCGCACGATTTGGGAGATCCTCGGGGAGCGCCGGCTCCGGAGCCATGTCGTCAGCTGGTTCGCCACGCATGGCGAGGAGGACCATGCCGGCTGCGTCGTTTCGAACATGTTCTGCCATGTCGCGAACACGAAGCCGGGGCAGGATCCGGCCGAATGGGCCCCGCCACCCCCCGGCACCTGCTGGCCGGCGGAGCTCGCCGCAACGATGAACGATCTGCGGGTCAGCCCGCACGACATCGATCCTGACGACCTGATCCGGCTCTTCGTGCCGGAAGCCCACACGATTGATCAAACGAAAGACCGCAGGCTCTGGGCGCTCGCCGAGAAGCTCGCCGAAGCCTGCTCCGCCCACAACGCCGCCACGCATCTGCTCGAGACCGAGCCCGACTGGGACTTCATGGCGGTCTACTACCGCACGGTCGACGAGATCAGCCATATGTTCATGCCCTACCATCCGCCGCGGATGGAGGGGATCCCCGAGGCCGATTTCGAGCTCTACAAGCAGGTCGTCACCGGGATCTACAAGCTCCACGATCT
>CALQRA010000292.1 GCA_943332855.1 Candidatus Kuenenia stuttgartensis | reverse complement strand
GAGTTCGGGGCTGGCAGCGACCTGGGCGGGCTGAAGGTGGCCGCCGTGCTCGTGGACGTCGATCTCGACGGCGGTGTATTCGAGCTCCGCCCGCCGCTCCATGGCCTTGGCCACCGGCAGTTCCGGGAAACACTCCGTGCTCACGCTCACGATCACGTTGCGTCGCTCCTCAGGGGTTGCGGTCTCCGGCGGAGAGGCCGCCTTGAATCGTCAAGGGTAGCGGTCCCCGTCTCCGAATGGCAACATGATCCCCGGTTCTGACCGTTGACTGGCCTCCCCGCCGGTACCGGAGCCCGAAAGCACGAAGAGGAGTTCGCCACGATGAATCCCCCCTCCCTCCCCGGCCCTTCCCCCCACACGCCTCCGGCGCCTGTGATCCTCGGTGAGCCGCGGCGGGGGGGTAAACGCTGGTCGTGGATCCCCTGGGCGATCGCCGGGATGTCGGCGCTGGTGGCGATAGCGAGCTTCGGCGCCAATTCGCGGTATTTCCAGAAGTCGGGACAGGTCGAGGAACGCTGGCACTCGCTCTCCAAAGACGCCCCCAGCCGGGTGGCGATCGTCGATGTGATCGGGGCGATCATGGGGGGATCGGGATTCGCCCGCCAGCAACTCGAGCGGATCGCCGACGACGAGTCGGTCAAGGCGATCGTCCTCCGGGTCGACTCCCCGGGGGGCACCGTGTCCGGCAGCGACGAGATCCATCACCGCCTGGCGGCGATTGTGAAGAAGCGCGACCTGAAGGTCGTCGTCAGCATGGGGTCGATCGCGGCCAGCGGCGGCTATTACGTGGCCATGGCCAACGGTGGCGGCGAAGACGTGATCTTCGCCGAGCCGGCCACGCTCACCGGCTCAATCGGCGTCATCATCCCCCACTACGACTTCTCAAAGGCGCTAAAGAAGATCGACATCGCCGACGATTCGATCACCAGCGGCCCGCTCAAGGAGATGCTCTCCCCGACGAAGGAGCGGGCACCCGAGCTCGCCGAACGCGAGCGGAAGGTTCTTCAATCGCTCGTCGACGACATGTTCGCCCGTTTCAAGGAGGTTGTCCGAGAAGGGCGACCGAAGCTTGACGCAGCGGCCGTCGATGCCGTGGCAACCGGTCAGGTGTTCACGGCCAGGCAGGCCCAGGCCGCCGGGCTCGTCGATCGGATCGGCTTCCTCGAGGATGCCGTCGACCGGGCCGTCGAGCTGGCCGGACTGACGAAGGAGACCGCCCGGGTCGTCCGCTATGTCCGCCCCCGGGGCGTCCTCGACGAGCTCCTCGGGCTCGACCTCGCCGCCCGCTCCGCGGGGCAGCCGGCCGGGAGAACCGTGGCCGATGCCTTCCTCTCCAGGTCGGTGCTCGATGCCTTTGTCGAATGGACCACTCCCCGGGCGTGGTACCTGTGCAGTTGGTGGCCGGCACTGCTCAGCAGCGGCAGTTAGCCCTCGATGATCCCCCGCCCCAGGGCCCCGATCGCGGCATGATCCGCCGGCGTGAGGCGGCGACCGGCGGCCCGCGCCAGCGCCATCCGGCACCACACGTCCGCCGTCACCAGCGCCTCATCATCCCCCCGAACATCGGCGTGGTGGGCAACGGCGAGAACGCTCGCCGCATCTCGGACCGCCGCCGACAGGGCCCCCACCTCCAACTGCCGCTCCGCCAGGGCACGGCCATGCCGGCGGATCGCCCGGTCGATCGCCACCGCCGAGGAGGCGAGCGACCTCCGTGCCGCGGCGGCATGGGCGCGCAAGCGGCTGTCGAGAATCCCCGTGTCGCCTCCGGCGGCGACGAGACGGCCGACGCGCCAGCCGAGCCAATCGACCGCGGCGCCGAAGCGGCTCCCCTGACGCAAGAGCGCGGAGAGCGGATGACGCCGGGCGAGCCCCTTGAAGAGCGCTAGCCCGAGCAGATCGCTCTCCCCCTCGTAGACGCCGACGGCGAGATGGTCATGGAAGGAATCGCCGAGCGGATGGCCGACGAGGAACGCCCGCCCCCCATGGATCCCGAGGGCATCGATCGCGCCGTCGCGGACGGCCTGGCTGGCCACCACCTTGGCGGTGATCGCCTCGAGCTCTCCCCCGGAGCCGCCGGAGGCATCGATCGTCGCCGCCGCCCAGACCGACAGCGCTTCACAGGCCATTCCCGCCGCCGCAATCCGCGCGAGCCTCCCCTGAACGAGTTGCCGCGATGCGATTGGCTGGCCCCAGGTCACGCGGCGGAGCGCATGGCCACGGGCATGGCCGAGGAGGAGGCGGAGCGTGCCGGCAGCCTGCGCGGCGAGCGTGCTGCGACCGCGGTTGAGACCATGCCAAACGATCGCCATCGCATCCCCTCCCGGGGCTTCGAGGAGGTCGCGCTGGTCAACCTCGAAGCCGCGGAACTCGAGGGCGTGGTTGGCGGTGTGCCGGAGCGGATGGAGGGCGTAGCGGAGGAGGCGGAACTCGGCCGTGTCGTGGTCGGGGAGACGGGCGAGAACGACGGCCGGCTTGCCGTCGGCCATGGCGAGGAGCTTCACGAGCCGGCCATGGTCGGCATTGGTGATGAACATCTTCGTGCCGTCGACGACGAGCCTGCCGTCGCGCCGGGTCAGCGTCGTCCGCACCGCCCCGAGATCACAGCCCACCTCCGGTTCAGTGGCCCCGAACACCGACAGCGGCCGTCCCTCCGCCAACCCCGGCAGGTGACGAGCCTGCTGCTCGGGAGTCCCGAAGGCGATCAGTGCCGACACCGCCCCGATCGAGGAGTGGACCGAGAGCATCCCCGCGGCGGTCGGCACTGTGCCGGCGATCCTCGCCACGCTCCGCACCAGGTCGACGACCGTTGCCCCGCTCCCGCCGTGGGCCGCAGGCACGAGGATGCCCCACAGCCCCACCTCCCCCAGCGCCGTCTCGGCAGCAGCGGTGAACAATCCCTCCGGCCGCGGTGGCGCGTCGTCGAGCGGTGCCGGCGGCAGCCCCGTCGCCGGCACCGGGGCGTAGAGCAGGCCCGCGGCGCGCAGATCTCCGAGCCGCCGCTCGGCCTCCCCGAGGACCGTGGCGATTCCGTCAGGGAGCGACTGGGCACCGAGCGCGGCAGCGGCGGCGAACCCGCCGTCATCCCCGCGCGGCCGGCCCCACAGCGCTGCGGTGATGCCGGCAGTCGACCGGCGTTCGGGGCGGTCGTCCCCAGGGGGCACAACCGCCACGCCCGGCGGCGGGCTGGGCGCGGCAGCGGCGTCGAGCGTGGCAGCGAAGTGAAGGGCGATCGTCGGACGCTTCAGTTTCATGGAATGGGTCATTTCCCCGCGGTCGATGTCGAAGGGGCGGTTGACGAGCACGAGGCGCCGCACCCGCCAGGCACGGGGGAGCGACTCCTGCCGGCGGGCGAGCCGGCGGGCGAGCCAGCGGAGGAGGCGCGGATGGCGGAGGGCCGCGCGCCGCGACAAGACCCGGAGGCCGAGCGCCCGGATGGCGGCCCGGAGAATGGCGGGCTCCGGCACGATCAGCGCCACCGGCACCGGCAATCGATCGCCACAGACACATACCTGGGCGACGACCGGGTCGGCGGCGAGGGCCCGCTCGACCTCGGCCGGCGGGAGCTTCGCGCCGGTGGAGAGAACGAGCGTGTCGACGACCCGTCCGGTGATCCGGATCCGGCCGTCGGCGGCGATCTCGGCGGTGTCGCCGGTGGCGATCCAATCGTCCTCGCGGCCTTCATCGGCGGCGGCCTCGATCGGAACGTCGGGGGGGAGAAGCTGACCGAGGGCCCGCGACGGCGTGCGCACGAGGAGTTGGCCGGCGGCATCGAGACGGACGTCGATGCCAGCCAGCGGCTTGCCGACCCACCCCAGCCGGCACTCTCGCGGGCTGTCGAGGGCGACCACCGGACCGGCCTCGGCGAGTCCGTAACCCTCGACGAGCGGGACACCCCGCGCGGCAAACAGCGTCTGGGTCCGTTCGCGGAGCGCCGCCCCGCCGGAAATGCAGACCCGCACCCGACCACCGAGTGCGGCAGCGAGGTCGGGGATCGCCCCCGACCGGACGCCCCGTTCGAGCCGCTCGAAGAACGCCGGCACCCCCAGGATCACCGTCGGTGGCAGGAATCGGCAGGCCGCGAGGAGATGCCGCCGGTCGGGGACGACATTCAGACAGCCGCCGCGGACCAGCGCCGTGGAGAGATCCCCCGTGCAGGCCAGCGCGTGGCTCATCGGCAGCCACGCCAGACGGACATCGTCCGGCTCTTCGAGGAAGATCGCCGCGGCTCCGAGGGCATTCGTGGCGAGCGAACGCTGCGAATGAACGTAGCCCCTGGGCCTTCCGGTCGTCCCGGAGGAGAGGAAGATCCGCGCCGGCGCGTCGGGATCGACGGCCGCCGCGCGCCGCGCCACCTCGCGTCGCAGCTCCGCCGGATCGGCGGCGCGGCGCTGCCAGGCCGACGACCGCAGCCCCGCTCCGGGGGGCGCCGAGCGCAGCCCCCGTCGCGGCGCGGGGAAACGCAGATCGATGGCGCGGCGCGGATCGGGCAGGGCAGCGAGAAGCCGTCCGTGGTCGGCCGGCGGATGCGCCCCCGCGTCCCCACTGATCACGATTTTGTCAGGGACGAGCCAGCCGATCTGGTGGAGGAGCTCGCCGCGCGGAGCATCGACGTGGAGCGGCGCGTGGACGAATCTGGCGAGGAGGCAGGCGAGATCGACGACGACCCAATCGACCGAATGCGTGCCGACATGCACGACCCGGTCGCCAGGGCGGAAACCGGCCGCCTCGAGGGCCGCGGCGAGATCGACAGAGGCTGCGGCCACCTCGAGCCAGGTCCAGG
>CALQRA010000291.1 GCA_943332855.1 Candidatus Kuenenia stuttgartensis | reverse complement strand
TCCGGGTGGCGATCGCGTTCCCGTTCCCGCAGCACCCGAACGCGCTGCCGGTCCTCGGCGATGTTGGCGAGATCGAAATAGATCGAGAACGCCTCGGACACGAGCCGGGCCCGGACGACGTCGAGCCCCTCGATGCATTCGGCGAGCGCCGCCTCGGCCCCCTGCTTGCCGGCCCGACGGTCGTGGGCGAGCGTCCGGATCCACTCCACCAGCCGGGCGACATCCTCCCCTGCCTGATCGACGATCACCTGTCCGAGGAGGGAATCGAGGAGCCGCACATCGCGGCGGAGGAGGTCATCGTCAGGCACGGGCTGGTTCCGGAGAGGGGGAAGGGAACGGGAAGGGAGGGAGGCAGAGAGGATTGAATGAATGGATCGAGGGTAGGCCGGAGGGGGCACCGTCGAGGTGGGCGCCGCCAGCGGCGACCGGAACGAGTCCGGACACCGATCAATCATCCCTGCAAACCCCGCGCCGGGGGAGGGGGGATGTTCTCGGAACGCAACGGTGACCGTTTCTCGTAGGAAATCTTCTCACGCGCTGCCGCTTTCCGGCCCCGACTGCTCCTTGAAAGGCAATCGGTGCCACGCAAGTGGGCAGCCTCGCAAGCCTGTCGGCTGGTAGACTCCATCCCTCGTATCACTCTTCTGCCCGCGGGGCTCCGAGCGTGCCGACGGTCGATCGCCCTTCTGCTCCTCTCAGCCTGCCACCGTCCACCGGGCGGCACTGGGGCCTCCCCGATGGGGTGCTGCTGGCAGTGGCCCTTGCGGCCTGGGGCTGGCTCCTGTCTGGGCTTTGGGACCGCCCCGCCGAGATCGCGGCGCTCGCGCTCGCGGTGCCGCTCCTGGCGGGAGTTGGCCTGGGGGTCGACCGGCTCGTGGGGGGCCAGTGGAGGGGGATGGGGGTCGTCGCGATGGCGCTTCTCGGCTTCGCGGTCCTCGTCGGGCTCACCGGCGCGAGCCCACAGACCCTCGCCGGATTCATCCTCGGGCTGGTCAAGCCGGTGGGCTGGACGGGGGATCATCTCCTCCTCCGGGGAGTCCCCCTGATGATGGCCTTGGCCCATCCCTGGCGCCCGACCTGGCCGGGGGCGCTGGTGTCGGCGCTCGGCGTGAGTGCGTTTCTGGGGATCGGCCTCATGATCCTCCACGCAGCCGGATGAGCGGAGCGGTGCGATCGCTGGTACACTCACTCTCCCGCCTGCAATCACACCGACCACGGCCCCGCCCGCCGACCACGGCTCTGCCCATCAACGAACGGCCCGCCTCTTGACCATCGATCCCCCCGTCGCCGCGGAGGCCGCGGACGGCGCTGCGGCTGTGACTTTCGCGTCGCTCGGCCTCTCCTCGGAGCTCGTCCGCGCGGCCGAGAAGCTCGGCTGGCTCGTCCCCTCCCCGATTCAGGCCCGCGCCATCCCCGCGCTGCTGAGTGGCTCCGACGTCGTCGGCCAGTCGCAGACCGGCTCCGGGAAAACGGCGGCGTTCTGCATGCCGGCGATCGAGCGGGTCGATCCCACTTCGAAGAAGACCCAGGTGCTGATCCTCGTCCCGACGCGGGAGTTGGCGACGCAGGTCGCGGCGGAGGCGGAGAAGCTCTCTTCCTTCAAGAAGGGGGTTCGCACCGTGACGGTCTACGGCGGGGCTTCCTACGAACGGCAGTTCGCCGATCTGGGGCGCGGCGCCCAGATCGTCGTCGGCACGCCGGGGCGGCTCGTCGATCTTCTCGGTCGCGGCAGCCTCGATCTCTCCGCGATCAAGGTCCTCGTCCTCGACGAGGCCGATCGGATGCTCGACATGGGCTTCAGCGAGGATCTCGAGAAGCTTTTGGGTGCGGCCTCGCCCGAGCGCCAAACGGTGTTCTTCTCCGCCACCTTCCCGCCGGCGATCCGCGGGCTCGTCGAGCATCATGCCCGCTCCCCTCGCGAGATCCGCGTTGACCGGGCCCGTGATGCCGGTCCGCCAGCGGTCGATCAGGTGTTTCACGAGGTCCGCCACCACGCCAAGTCGGCCGCGCTCGGCCGCCTCATCGATTTCCACGATCCGCGCAGCGGCCTCGTCTTCTGCAACACTCAGCGAATGGTCGACGAACTCGCCGACTGGCTCCTCGACCGGGGCTGTGCCGCCGAGCGGCTCCACGGCGGCATGGCCCAGCCCCAGCGGACGCGGGTCATGGAGGGCTTCAAGCGTGGGGCCTTCCGCTGGCTCGTGGCCACCGACGTCGCGGCCCGCGGGATCGACGTTCAAGACCTCGCCCTCGTCGTCAATTACGACCTCCCCATCGATGCCGAGGATTATCTCCACCGGATCGGGCGGACGGGGCGCGCCGGGCGCAACGGCATGGCTGTGACGCTCGTCTCCGGCGGCGCCGGATTCCGGCTCGGGCAGATCGAGCGGGCCCTCGGGCTCCGCATCCGCCGCGAGCCGGTGCCATCCGTCAGAGACGTCGCGGCCAAGCGGACGGCCGGGGTGATCGATCGGGTCCGCGAGGCGCTTTCGGTGGCGGGAGGGCCGGTGTCGTCGCCGGTCGTCGAGCAACTCGTCAAGGAAGGGCATGCCCCCGAGGCGATCGCGGCGGCGCTGGTCGTCTGCTACGCGCCGGTGCCCCCGCTCAACGACCACGAGGAGTCGCTCGACGCTCCGTCGCACCGTCCCCCGCCGGGGCGCCCCTTCGGCAATGGGCCCGGTGGCAATGGCCCTGCTGGCAAGCGGCCCTATGCGAAGCGCCCCTACGGCCAAAAGCCGGGCCCCGGTGGCCCCTATCCGCCGCGTGGTGGCGATGGCCCGCCTGCCGGTGGATACGCCGGTGGCGACGATGGCCCCCGCCCGCCGGGAAAGCCGGTGCGGAAGTTCGGCCCGGTGGCAGGAGGTGGGGATGGCCCACCGCGTGCCCCGTGGGGGAAGAAGCCTTTTCCCAAGAAGAAGACCTGGAAGAAAAAGAAGCCCGGCCCCGGCTGATGGGTGTCATCCCTGTAGCTTGAGAACCAACGCGAATGGACGCGATCAAGTCGATTCTCGACGTCTTTCTCCACGTCGACGACCATCTCCATGCCCTCCTCGAAGCCTGGGGGCCGTGGATCTACGTCCTTCTGTTCGCGATCATCCTCTGCGAGACGGGCCTCGTCGTCATGCCCTTCCTGCCGGGCGATTCGCTCCTCTTCGCCGCCGGCGCCATGGCGGCGCTCTATCCTGACGATCTCGGTCTCGTGACGCTCCTTGTCCTCCTCTCGATCGCCGCGATCCTGGGGGACACGATCAATTATTTTCTGGGGCGGTGGATCGGCCCCCGGGCCTTCTCGCTCAACACCTGGTTCCTGAAGCACGAGCATCTGGAGAAGACGCAGGCCTTCTACGACCGCCACGGCGGCAAGACGATCGTTCTGGCTCGCTTTGTGCCGATCGTGCGGACGTTTGCCCCGTTCGTGGCCGGCGTCGGAAAGATGCACTACCCGACGTTCCTGTGGTTCAACGTCGTCGGCGGCATTCTGTGGGTCGTGCTCTGCACGGTGGCCGGCTACTTCTTCGGCAACATCGAGGCGGTCAAGAAGCACTTTGAGTTGGTCGTGATCGGGATCGTCCTCGTCTCGGTGCTGCCGCTGGCCTGGGAATGGTGGGCGGCGCGGCGCCGCAGTCACACCCGCTGACTCTTTCCGCCTCCGCCGGCTAGCCGGTCGTGACCGGCGCCGGGCCCCACACCGTTCGCTTCGCCACCGACCACCAGCCCGGCTGGTCGAGCCCCAGGTAGGGATTGTCGGGGGGGAGCGTGCGCGCGAGGTGAGCGTGCGCGGCCTCGAGGTTGTGGTAGGGGAGCGAGGGGAAGAGGTGGTGGAGGGCGTGGAAGCGGATTGCGAACGGGAAGAAAAGAAGCGTGAGCGGATCCTTCCCGGTGAAGTTGCAGGAGTCGAGGATGTGGTCCTCGACCGAGACCGGCGTTCCGTCTCCTTCGAAATGGTGGTCGGCCAGCTGCCGCATCTGGTTCATGAAGAAGGTCGCCAGGGCGAGCGCGTAGAGAAGCGGGATCCGGCTGATGGGGGCGATTCCGAAGGCGATCGTCGCCGGAATCGCCGCGGCCCGCAGGAAGCAGAGCACCTCGACGCCGAAGATCGCCCGCCGGTCGAAGGGGGTGAGCTTGCGGCGATAGCGCGTGTTGAGCGTCAGGGAGCTGCCACGCTCGAGGACGAGCTCGCGGAGGCGCGGATGGAGGAAGGAGAGGGGGGCGAGGAGGAAGCGCAGAAAGACCAGGAGCGGAAAGACGAGCATGTAGGCCGTGTAGCCGAAGAAGCTCCGCAGGTTACCCCCTTCCATGACGTTGGCGACGTATTCGGGATCCTCCGGGGTTCCGTACATCTTCATGCTGTGGTGGTCGCGGTGCTGCCGCGTGAAGAACGGCGAGGGGGTGAGCGTGAAGGTGCCCACGAGGACGTTCCAGGCCACCTTGAAGACGCGCATCTCGTGCGATCCGAGGTGGCAGACCTCGTGGACGAGCGAGCCGAGCCGGTAGAGCCAGAAGGCGGCGATCGGAAAGGCGACCAGCTGCGGCCATGAGCCGAGCGGCGATATCAAATAAATCGTCGCCGCCGCGTAGGCGCAGACGATCGAAAGGAGAAAGTCGGCCCAGTAGCGCCATGGCCTGACCCGAAACGGATCGTCGGTCGCCGTCCGCAGGGCATGGCGGACCTCGCTGACCCACGGCGGTGCCGCCTGGTCGCGGGCCGGGTCGTCCCCCCCCTCATCGCGGCTCCGGGCGGAGTGGAGGGGGGCAGGGCGGTCGGTCGTCGCCGGCATGAAGCGCTCCATCGAAGTCGTGGCAGGTTGCTGGGTCCGGCATGGTCCTGCATGCCCGATCCCCGCGTTACGGATTCCCCT
>CALQRA010000290.1 GCA_943332855.1 Candidatus Kuenenia stuttgartensis | reverse complement strand
GGGGCGGGGGTGTTTCTGGGGGCCGTCGTCGCGGGCTTGGTCACGGTCTGGCTCACGAACCTCCTCGGCACCCATGCGGGGCTCGCCGAGGATGCCGGCGCCGGCGTCGCCTTCACGACCCTGTTCGCGATCGGCGTGGTCCTCGTCTCAGCCCTGGCTGCTCGGGTCGACATCGATCCGGGATGTGTCCTCTATGGGATCCTCGAGCTGGTCCCCTTCGACACCGTGCCGATCCTCGGGCTCGAGGTGCCGCGGGCGCTGTTGGCCGCGGCGACCGTGCTGGTCGTCCTCGTCATCGGGGCCGTTGTCTGCTGGAAGGAGCTCGTCTTCACCGCCTTCGATCCGGCCGCCGCCCGCGCCGCGGGGCTGCCGGTCGGCGTCATCTCCGCCGGCCTCCTCGTCGCCACGAGCCTGGCGACGGTGGCGAGCTTCGAGGCGGTCGGCGCGATCCTCGTCGTGGCGATGCTCGCCGTCCCTGCGGCGGCGGCCGAGCTCCTCGTCCGCCGCTTCCACCTCATGCTCGTCGTCGCGGTGGCGCTGGGGGTGGCGGGGAGCATCCTTGGCTATCTGGCCGCCTGGCGCTTCAACACCAACGCCGCCGGGATGATCGCCGTTGTCCTTGGGATCGAGTATGTCGTGGCGGCGCTGGTGGCGCCGGGGGACGGCATCGTGGCGCGGGTGGTGAGCCGTGAGTCGCTCCGCTGGCGCGTGGCCTGCGAGGACCGGCTCGCGAGCCTGTGGCGCGCGGAGGAAGGGGATGCGGCGGCCCTCGCCCCGCGGAAGCTCCTCGATCGGCTCGCCCAGGCCCGGCTCGTCTTCGGGGGGCGGATCAACCGGGGTAAATCGGGCGGGCTGACAGACATCGGGCGCGAGGAGGCGCGGGTCATCGTCCGCTCCCACCGCCTCTGGGAGGCGTGGCTGGGGCGCCATGTCGCTCTGCCGCTGGATCATCTCCATCCCCCGGCGGAATGGATCGAGCACCATCTCGGGGCCGAGGTCCGCGGCCGGATCGCCGCCGATCTCGAAGGGCACAAGGGCGACCCGCATGGTCGCGAGATTCCCTCTGAGGAGTTTCCCCCGCGCGCCGCCGACGAGCCGGCGCGCTAAGCTAAAAAGGCGCCGCGCGGCGTCACGCCACCGGCAGCATCGCCCGGAGCGTGGCGAGGTTTTTCCGATCCATGGCGGGATCGACCTTCCCGTCGGCCCCTTCCTTCGGCGTCTCGAGGATCACCGGGATGGCGGCCAGGCGCGGATCGTTCATGAGGAGCCCGAAGGCCTCCGGGCCGATCGCTCCTTCGCCGATCGCTTCGTGACGGTCGACCCGAGAGCCGAACGGCTTCTTGGAATCGTTGGCATGGATGACCTTCAGCCGCGACAGCCCGATGAGGCGGTCGAAGGCCGTCAGGGTGGCATCGAGCTCGGCAGCCGGGGCGAGCGGGTAGCCGGCGGCAAACACATGGCAGGTGTCGAGGCAGACGCCGATGCGGTGGGCGCACTCGCCCGTGGCGTCGATGACGGCCAGCAGCGCGGCGATCTCCTCGAAGGTGTCCCCCAGGCAGGAGCCCTGCCCGGCGGTGGTCTCGATGAGGATCCCAGCGCGCAGCGATGGGGTCTTCTCGAGAGCCGCGGCGATCCCCGCGGCCGCGCGGGCCACGGCGTCGGCCCGGACTTGAGCGCCGGCAGCCCCCGGGTGGGCGACAACCCAGGGGATCCCCAGTTGCTCGGCGCGCTCGAGCTCGACGACGAGCCCGGCGATCGACTTGTTACGGAGCGTGTCGTCTGCCGACGCCGGATTGATCAGATAGGAGTCGTGGACGACGACGCACGCCAGCCCGGCCAGACTCACCGCCGCCCGGAAGGCCGCGGCTTCCGCAGGGGGAATCGGCGCCGCGTCCCAGCGGTTGACGTTGCGGGTGAAGATCTGCAGGCACTGGCAGCCGGTCTCGACGGCCCGGTCGACCGCCTTGGAGAGGCCCCCGGCAACCGACTGGTGGGCCCCGAGGAGCCGCGTGGGGAGGCCGGCAGGCAGGGGAGCCGGCGCGAGAGTCGATCGGGGCGCGGGGGGCTTGCGGGGCATGAGTGACTTTTTCCACGGACATCAACGGTGTCCGACGGGCGCTCGGAGGCGCCGGGATCGGGGGAAGTGCTGGGACCAAGCGAATGATTTTGACGTTTTTCCCTGCCGTCGTACACTTGCGTCGCTAGAACCTCCTGGAGGCGTTGACGTGGGGAACGTGATCTGGTTTTTCGTCACCGTGGGGGTGGCTGCTCTGGCAGGGGTCGCCACGTCCCTCGCCATGCGCCCCATCCGTCTGGCCCGTCTGGCCGAGAAACTCGCCCGCGCGCAGCGCGACTTCCATCGCCAGCGCGAGCAACTCGAGGCGAAGTTCATCGATCGGGCGGCTGCCACCGGCAAGCCCCGCGGGCTGCGGTGGAGCGACGTCGATTTCGACGACGACGTTCTCTACGTCCGCGAGCGGCGCACCGGCTGTCTCAAGGCGCTGGTGGCGATCGAGGTGTCGTTCGAGGCGATCGAAGGGGGCGGGATGGAGGAGGTCGAGGCGGTCTCGACGATCCGCGCTGCCACCGCCGAGTTTCTCTACGACACCAATCGCTGGGTCACCGAGGGGCGGGTCTATTTCAATCTCCTCCCCACCGCGACGGTGAAGTATCTCGGCTCCGACCTCGAATTGGTCGCCGAGGAGCATGGCGGCTCCCGCGGCTGACGCGCCTGACGCGGGCTTTTTGAAGCTGCGACCTGGCAGCCGAGTCGGCGGCGTTGTCGGGCACGAGGCGCGGCGGCAGGCAATTCGGGAAGACTTCCCTGCCTGCGCAGCTTGCGGTCTTTGCGGCAGCGGCGGGGTCTGCGGTGCCCGAGGGCACTCTTCCTGTTGGGCAGACCCTGCGGGGGCCGATACCAGGAGAGCGTGCTGCTCGCGATTGAGCGAGCGCCCCCTTTTCCGGTGTCGGAGGACGCGACCGTGCGCGGACTGCTGCAGCAAGTCTTGGTGCTGGTCGTGGCCGCGGGCCTGGCGTGCGCCTGCGGTGATGCCGCGGCGCAGGGGCTGAAGGTGCAGGGGCTGCCGAAGTCGTTTTCGCTGCCGGTGGCCGATGCCGAGGTGCCGGTACACGAGAAGGCCAACCGCCATATCGCCCGGGCTCGCGACTATGCCAAGCAGTCGGCAGAGCTGGCCTCGGAGGGAAACTGCCGGGCGATCGACGGCTACTTCGCCGCCACCGAAGCAGCCTGGAATGCGCTGTGGCTGTGCCCGAGCGATCCCGAGCTCGTCCGTGAGGCGGCGGAGCTCTACGCCTGCTCGCTCCAGGGGCTGCTCGAGTCGGCGACGGCGCACGGGCGGCTCGACTGCCGCGGGCTGCTGGTCGGGCCGGAGTTGAGGCCAATCGTCGTGCCGATCGAGATGCGGGGGATGCAGATCCCCGCCTCGGCGATCGAGCATGTCGAGGCCACGCCCCCACCCGGCGACAAACGGATCCATCGCCGCCATGAGCGCGGCGGTTTCGGCCTGCCGGTGAGCGTGCGCGTGGCGACACCTGCCGATCGGGAAGGGAACCGGATCCTCGCGCCGCAGCGCCAGAGCCTGGCGGCGACGGCCGTGCTGCGGTTCCCGATGCCGGCCGACGAGAACGTCCTCGAGGCGTTCTCGGGGCCGCTGGCGCGCGATCACGCCCCCGCGATCCTCGACCTCGTCAATCCGATGGAGATCGCCGCGGTCGATCTCGGGCCCTCCCGCCCCCTCCTCGCCGCCGATCTGACGGCACCGCTCCTCGACATGCTCGGCGGGATGCCGGCCAACGACAATGCCGTGAACTTCTTCCTGCCGTACGGGAGCTCCACCGCCCGTCCCCGCATCGAGCTCCTCGAGCCCCACCGCCCTGGCCGCGTCCCGGTGGTCTTCATCCACGGCCTGGGAAGCGACGAGGGAACCTGGTTCGATCTCCTCAACGAGCTCCGCGTCCACCCCTGGTTTCAGAAGCGCTTCGAGCCCTGGCTTTTCCACTATCCGACCGGGGCCTCCTTCCTCCAGACCTCGGCCGTGCTCCGCCGCCAGCTCACGGCGACGGTCCGGCGCTTCGATCCGAAGGGGAAGGATCCGGCGATGCAGCATCTCATCCTCGTCGGCCACAGCATGGGGGGGCTGCACGCCAAGCTCCAGGTGGTGGAGCCGGGAACAGCACTGTGGGATTCGGTCGCCTGCGTCCCGTTCAACGAGGTGCGGATGCGGCCGAAGCTGCGGCGCGAGGTGGCCCCGGGCTACTTCTTCAAGCCGCTGCCGTTTGTGAATCGGGTCGTCTACATCGCCACGCCGCACGACGGCAGTTCACTGGCGTCGCTGGCCGTGGGGCGCGTCGCCTCGGCGACCGTCAAGCAGCCGGAGGAATCGCTTGCCATCCACAGCGAGGTGATGCGGGCAAATCCGGGGGCCTTCTACCCGGATTATGAACGGGCCCCGCCGACGTCGATCGACATCCTCGAGCCGAAGTCATCGATCCTTCAGGCGATCCATGACCTCCGTCCCTCGTGCCGGGTGACGATGCACTCGATCATCGGCAATGGTGTCACCTGGCCGCTGAGCGGCCCCGGCGACAACGTCGTGCCGGTCTCGAGCGCCCGCCTGCCGGGGGTGGTCAGCGAGGTCTACGTTCCGTCGGTGCATACCGAGCTTCACCACCACCCGATCGCGGTCTTCGAGATGGAGCGGATCCTCTCCGATCACCTTCGCGAGAACGGGCTGTGAGTTTTTGGTGAGCGGGGCACGGGCCACCCCTTGCCTTGTGAGCATTTGGTGAGTCTGTCGGTGCATTGGAGCGCGGTGACCGGGCTCCCGTAGACTTTCCGGGGGCGTTCCGCCCGTCCCGGTCGATCCCCGGAGAGGTTTCCCGATGCACTCGTTTCATCCTCGCACGCGATTCACCCGGCAGCGGATTCCGCGGCGTGGCTTTCTGGCCGACAGCGCCGTCGTCGTCGCCGGGGCGGTGGGGGCCGTGGCCGGCGCCGCCGATCTGGGGCGGGCGCGGACGG
>CALQRA010000289.1 GCA_943332855.1 Candidatus Kuenenia stuttgartensis | reverse complement strand
GACCCGCGGCTAGCGGATCGGACGACGCCCGGCTGGGCTCTGGCGGGCGGGAAAGATTGCGAGAGCGCGGATCAGCTCCGACCCCGGGCCCCGTCACGGCGACCGCGGTCGTTGTCGTCTCCGCCCCGCGGGGAACGGTTGCGGGCATCGAGGTTCCCGGCGATCACAATCCCGATCGCCTCGACCCAGCTCGGCACATCGGTGACGCTCGCGAGACCGCTCTCCGCGAGGATCTCGTCGTCATCGCTGTGACGCGCTTCCGTGCGCGGTGCCGGTTCGCGGCCGGCCTCCTCGATCCCGAGAAAATCGAGCCCTTCGTCATCCTCGTCATATCCGCCGGCGACCGGGGTGAAGTCGTCCCGCCGGCCACGCGACAGACGCGACGTCGAGCGGAGTTCCGGCTCCGGGCGGCGGCTCCGCCCCGTGGTGCCGCGCCGTGAGGAGCGACCGCGAGTTTTTGCTTCCCCAACCCCTTCGGCTCCCGTCACGCCAGTGCTGGAGCCAGTGGTGGAACTCGTGGCAGATCTTCCGGTCCGGGGTGTCGAGCTCTTCCGTTCGACCTGTCCCCGACGGCGGCGTCCGCGTGTTTCTCCCTCGCTGCCACGGGCGCCGTTGGGTGCCGGGCGGGGGGGCACTGGGGCCCGGCCGTAGCCGGAGGGGAGCGGTTCCTCCTCCGCCGCGGTCGTGTCGCTGCGGCTCAGCGGCGCGGCGTCGTCTGGCGCTTGATCGGCCGGAGCGATTTTCTCGCCGGTGCCTTCCCGCCCGCTGCGCCGACGGCCACCACGCCGGCCGCGCCGACGCCGGCGGCGCCCCGATTGTTCATCGCCCGAGTCGCCGTTGGGCTCCCCGTCGGCCTGGCTCCGCTCCCCGCCATCGGAGGCTTCGCCGGCCGGCTCCTGAGGTTCCCGATCGAGGCCTCCCCAGGCGTCATCCTCGCCGCGCACCGGCCGACGGGCAGGAGCCCGGTCGGTGCTTTGGGACCGCCCCTGCAGAGGGCGGTCGACCGGTGCGTCCCAATCAAATCCCGAGGCGGGGCGTTCTTCTCGCGGCGGCTGGCTCGAGCCTTCCGCGTCGTGGCCACGCACCGGCCGACGCTCCCCATCATCCTGGCGACCATCTTGCCGACGCGGAGGGGCTGGCGGGCGGCGCTCCTGGCGTGCTTCCTCGCCGGCGGGCCGGCGGGGCTCGAAGCCGAGGTCGTCGTCGTGGGCGTCGAGGTCATCCCTTGGGCTTGCTGCATCCTCGGGGTGCCCCACGGCCCCCTCGCCGCGCGGCGCCTCATCGCGATCGCGACCGCCACGCCCCCGTCCACCGCGGCGGCCGCGCCGCCGGCGGCCGCGCCGCGGTTCGCCACTGCTGCGGTCCCCTTCGATCCCTTCGCCGCCGTCGCGAACGCGATTGTCGCTCGGGGCGCCGTCTTCACCGGCGATGTCGTGTTCGCCGGCGGGGCGCTCCTGAGCCTGAGCAAACGGTGGGCCGTCGTCGCGCACCGGCGCCCGGGAGGATTCCTGCCTCGGTTGGTCGTGTCGCGGGACCGGTGGTCGATCCTCGCTGCGGCGCTCCCCTGCCGCGCCACGGCGCCCGTCGCCACGCCCACCGCGGCCTCCGGAGCGCCCGCCATCGCGGCGTCCTTCGTCGTCGCGCCGGCCGCCGGCCGGCCGTTCGGCCGCCCCGCGATCGACGATCGGCCGATCCTGAAAGCCAAACGAATCGGGTGCCGGTTCGCCACCGCTGGCGCGGGGCGGGAGATCGTTGCCGGGGCGCTCCTCGTCGGCACGCCGCTCCCGGGCTGGGCGAGGTTCTGGCTCGCGATCGAACGATTCCGCCGGGGGGAGCGGAGCCCGCTCGCGCGCTGCCGGCGGGGCCGGCGGGCGGGGAGGCGGGGCGGGGCGGGAGGGCAGCGGATCGGGTTGCAGGCCCAGCCCAGAGACGATGTCGGACCAATCGGCGTCAGCTCCAGAAGGAGCTGGCTTTTTGGGCTCGGGGCGACGCGTCTGAGCGGCTCGGGGCCGGTCGGGGGCGGGTTGGGCAGCGGGGGGCTGGGGACTGGCCTGGTCTGGCGCAGGAACGGCGCCCAGGCTGTCGGCGAGCGAGGCCCACGGATCGTTTGCTTCCGGCATGGCAGCGATGGATTCCTGGATAACGGTGGTCGCCCGAAAGGGGCGCCCGGATGCTGGCAAGGATAGCAGAAACCCCAGCGGAGGCGGCAGGGGCGCGGTGGTCGGCCGCCGCGGATGGCAAGCGACCCGGCGCCGTGGGGGGCCGGAAGGATCGCCTCGCCCCCGCGGTCGATCGTCACGTCGGTGGCGAAGGGGCCGCGGCCGCCATCGCCCCCTCCCCGCGGTTATGCCGTAGCCGGGGCGGCGTGCTCACTTGCGCCGCGGCCGGTTCACCGACACCGTGCCGATCATGCTGCCGTTGTCGGCCACTTCGAAGAGCGGGCGGTAGGGGCTGGCGAGGCTGCGACGCGCCCGGCAGGCGGGGTACCAGACGAGGTTCGTCGACACGTTCCAGGCCTGCTCGGCGTAGGTCAAGCTGCCGCCGTTGGGGAGCGGCACGGTGTTGGTCGTCGATGGGATCAGATAGGTGAACGTCCCCTCGAGCGCCAGCGAGCGCGACATCGGGGCCCGCACGAGCATGCCGGTGAGGTAGTCCCCCTGGCCGCTGGCACCACCCCAGATCTTCATCTCGTTGGCATCCCCGAACTGGAGCCGGTAGAAGCCGGTGTAGAGATCGAGCGTGTCGAAGGAGGCCGAGTTGCCCCGGGCACCGGTGATGAACGCGCCGTTGGCGTTGTTGGCGTTGTAGGTGCCCCAGAAACCGAACTCGTGGTAGCCCCAGACGTAGCTCAACTCGCCGCGGATCTGCGCCAGATCGGTGGTGTCGAACCAATTGTCCTGGAGGTAGTCGTAGACGGCTCCACCCTGGAGGCCGCGCCCCTCAAAGGCGCGGCTGAAGAACCCGGTCGTGAGGAACACCTGGTTGCGGGCGTTGGTGTTGAGCAGCGTGTTGCCGTTGGCGGCGGTGATCTGCGTCCGCTGGAAGTCGGCCTGGACGCCGCGCAAGCCAAACTGCCAGCCGAGGCCGATGGCGTTCCAGAACGGCATCGACCAGTTGACGTATTCGTTGAAGCCGTAGTTGCCATGGAGGCCGAGGTTCGTGGTGTTTTGGAACGACGTCACGCCGGCACCGACGGTGAGATCGCGATACCACCGCCAGCCGTAGTACGGGCGGCCGAAGCGGCGAAAGTAGGCGCAGATCCGGCCGTCGGGATCCCACATCGGGGAGCAGCCGGGGCAGGCCTCGCCATCCTCGCACGCGTAGGGATCGTCGTAGAACGAGGGGATATGAAGATGGACCTCGCCGGTCCAGGGGACTGCCGGTCCTTCCATCCCCATCCCCATCCCCATCCCCATCGGCATGCCGTCCTCGGAGTAGATCATCCCGTCCTCGGGGAAGCCGCTGCCGTAGCCCTCCATCCCTTCGATCCGGGCCATGCCGGGATCGGTCAGGCCATAGTCGCCCGAGTCGAGCGGCATGTCGCCGTAACCGCCGTAACCGCCGTCGCCGTCAGCGCCGCCGAACGTCAGCCCTTCCTCCTCCATCGGCATACCGCCGGGGAATGAGGGCTCGACGGCCATCGACTCGGCGGGGGTGGGGCGACCGGGCCGGCCCGGGGCGACCGGGGACGAGCCCGGAGTGGTCGCTGCGCCGGCGGGGGGGGGAAGTTCGCCGGCGGGCGTCGGCAGTTGGGCGACACGGCGGGCCTGGACGCGCGGGCGGGGCATTGAGGAGGTCGGCATCGACGAACCGGGAAGCCGAGACATCATCGAGCTCTCGCTGCCGGGAGCCATCGCCAACCGCTGGCCTCCGGGGCCCACCGGCCGCTGGCCCTGGCGGGGATATTCACCGGCGGCGGCCGCCGGACGGACCCCCTCTCGCTGCGGCACGGGCTCCGCGCCGAACATCGGGCGGCCCACGTCCCCCTGCGGCGCGCGGAACAGGCTGATGCCGAACAGCGACGGCTCGTCGCTGCCAGAGCGGACGGGGGGCCGCGCGGGACGGCCGCTCTCGGCCCGGCGGGCCGGAGCACGCGGGGGGGCGGGAGCCCGCGACATTCCCGCTCGCGGCGCGGGCCGACCGGCCATCTCCGGGGGGAGAGGGCGCGGCGGGAGCATCCGCGGACGGTCGGCGCCGGGGCTCGGCGGCGCGTCAGAGGCGACCGGGAACAGGGCCGGGTCGATCCGGGCGGCGGCGGCCGGCGCGGCGGAGGGTTGGGTTGGGGCGGGGCGGGGGGCCGCGGAGGGTTGGGGGGCCGCGGAGGGCGCCGCAGCGGGCGAAGCCGCCGCCCGGTGGGGCGTCCAGCGGAGCGACGAATCGTCCGCTCTCGGGGCACCATCGTCGGCGAGAGCGGAAACGAAGCCCGGCTGGATGGCCCAAGTGACCAGCGCCATGGCGGCCAGCAGGCGGATACCGTTCGCGACGTTCATGAACACTTCTCCGAGAGCACCCGCGGTGGACGGCACCTGACGAGCTTCTGCAATCGGAAGAGATATCGGCATCGGCGCGACCGGAACTTCCGTGAAAATCACCGCGACCGGCAGTTCCTGCCCAGAGCCCCCGGTCGGTCGGTCGGCGGTCACGGGTTGGCGACCCGTTCGGCGGGGCGGGCCCCCCCGCCGCCTGCCCGGCTTGCCCCTTCCGCGGAAATCCCCCGGTCGATCGGCCGGCCGAGGGCTTCAGTGCTCGAGCGCCCGCCCCAGGTCGGCGATCAGGTCGGCGGTGTCCTCGATGCCGAGGGCGAGGCGGATCATGTTGTCGTCGATTCCGAACGTCTGCCGCTCCGCGGGGGAGTAGTTCCAGTAGCTCATCACGAGCGGTTGCTCGATGAGCGACTCGACCCCCCCGAGGCTCGGGCCGATCCGCAGGATCCTCGCGGCATCGACCACGCGCGACGTCTGCTGAGAGTCGGCATCCTTGACGAGGAACGTCACGAGGCCCCCGTAGCCGCGCATCGACGCCTTGGCGACAGCGTGGTAGGGATGGCTCTCGAGGCCGGGGTAGTAGACCCGCTCCACCCGCGGGTGGGCCTCGAGGAACCGGGCGACGGCCAGGCCGTTGGCATTGTGCCGGTCCATTCGCAGGGCGAGCGTCTTCAGG
>CALQRA010000288.1 GCA_943332855.1 Candidatus Kuenenia stuttgartensis | reverse complement strand
CGACGGCCAGGCCGCGGCGCCGTCGGCATAAACGGTGACGAGTGCGCCAGACGCGCCCTGCGCCGCGAACCATTCGGCGCTGGTCCGCGCCGCGACCAGCGCCGTCCGCCAGTCGGCATGCACCTTCCCCCCGGCGGCCTCGACGCGGAGCGGGCCACCGAAGCCGTCGAGATCGGGAAGCCCGATGACCCCGTAGGTGGAGCGCCGCGGGGCGCTGCCATCGGGCAGCACCGTCGCCGTGGGGAGATGGGCGGGGCCGGCGAGGATCCGCACCGTACCGAACGAGGCCGGCAGGCGCAGCGATGCGTTGGCGATCACGACCATCGGCGTGCGCGTCTGCGGCCAGAAGGTGCAGGCGTGGCGAGCGACGCCGGTCGAGCCGGGAAGTCCCTCTACGGCGAACCCCCCCTCATAGGTCGCCACGACCCCCGCCCCGACTTCCTCGAGCACGGTGATCGCGACCGTCTCGTCGTCCGCCAACGGGTGGTCGATCTCCAGCCGGTGCGGCGTTCCCGGCACGGCCCCCGAGAGCTGGATCGCCTCCCAGGCAGGCTCGTCGATCGACCGGGATGGCGGCAGCCGGAACAGCGCCCCGGCGGGATGCGAATCGAGCACCGAATGCCCGGCCGGGAGCAACCCGGTGAGCCGGGGGACAACCGATCCGACGCCGGGGATCCGCGGGATCGTCACCGATGGCAGCGGCACCCTCGGAATGCTGAGCGGCAGCGGCATGGAGGGCAGGCTCTGGGCCGCCTGGCGCCCCATCGTCGGCAGGCGCCTGAGGCGCTCCATGAGCCGCGGGCTGGCCGGATCGAGCTCGTGGATCACGCGCCAGTCCCCCGCTCCGTGCGGCCGCGGAGCGGATGCCGTCACGGCGACGAGCTGGACCATCCTCGAGGCCAGCGGCCGGGCCCACCGCAGCCCACCGCGCTCGGTGATCTCGAGCATGACATCGTAGGCCCCCTCGCGCGGCGGGAGGGGCACGTCGACGGCGATCGGCTCGAAACGCTGCGGGGGGCCCGACGGGCATTCCTCCCCGGCGATCGGTGCCAACTCGTGGAGGAGCCAGGAGCGGCTGTGGGTCTCACTGCCGTCGGCGGAATCGCGGACCCGAACCCGCAATTCGGCCGTCGCCCCCGCCGCGGCTCGCGGAGGGAGCAGTGGATCGACGCCGATCCGGACCGTCTCCCCGGGGGAGCGCAGCGTGCCCCCCCCGATCGCCAGCCGGATCTCGTTCCCTGGGCTGCGGCGGATCGTGAGCCGGTTGGCTTCGTCGTCGAGCGGGTCGTGGACCGGCGCCTCGATCAGCTCCGTGACGCGGATCTCAGCATGGCGCGCCTGATCGGCACGACCATCTGGCACGAGGTCGACCACGACCCGCGCCGTCTGCCAGTCGAGAATGCCGAGCTCAACGCCGTCGAGCGGGCATTCGGCCGGCTGATGGATGAACACCGTCCGCCCGACGGCATGGAGCCGGGCCGCGGCGAGAGGATCGGGGGAGATCAGCCGCCAAGCGAGCGTCTCCGGCTCGGGCGGAGGGGAGTGACCCGCGTTCGGCGCGTCGTCGCCGGGAGTCGCGCCGACGACGCGGATCGTCCCCGACCAGCGACGCGGCTTTCCCCCACCCCAGATGACGCGGATCGCCACGGCCGGATCCGGCACCGGGAATCCATCGTCGGCGACGACGGGAAGTGGCGTCACCGCATCGGCAAGGCCGGGGGGCGCCGCCCATCCCGGCGCACCGCTCCCGGCCACCAAGCCCGCCAGGAGAGCGCTGATGAGCGGCACGCAGCGGATGACGGGGCGGTCGGGCATGGGCGCGCAGAGGGGGCGGGGGCCGGGCGGACAGGAGGGGGAGGATAGCGGTCGGTGGCGGGCCTCACCACCGCTGTTTCCCCGGCCAAAATGCCATTTTTGGCCGCGCCAAGCCCGCCTTCGCAGGCCCCGGTCAGGGAAGGTGCCACGCTGAGCGTCAGTCGACCGCGGGGGAGGTTCAGGCGACCTCACCGGCACGCCCGAGGGGGAGTGCCCAGGCCCGGGGGTCTCCCACGCGGGCCGCCGCGACGACCTCCGCCATGGCCGCCACCACCTCGGGGCAGCGGTTGCTGACATCCGCCACCTCGAAGAAATCGTCCGGCTTGGCGTAAAGCCGGCGGCGGGGCTCGCCATCACCGCCTGGTGACTCGAGATAAAACCAGTGGGGGGTGACGACGGCGGTCCCGGCCTCCGTGGCGGCGATGACGCGATCGCGCTGGTCGTGCGTCCAAGTGTCGAACAGCCCCGACAACGCCCGCCCCGGGTCGGGATCGACGGCGCGGTGGTCCTCCGGGAAGCCGAGCACCCGGCGGAGGGTCGCTCCGAGGTCGGCCGGCATGACGAGCCCCGGATAGCGTTGCCCGGCCATCCGCCCCCGGCCGTCGACGAGGATCGCCGGCAGATGGATGCTCTCACCATAGGGCATCTCGGCCCCGGCTCCCTCCGGCGGGCCGACGAGCCCATGGAGCCCCAGCGGCATCCCGCGCACACCGGCGACGCAGATCGTCCATCCCTCCGAGGTCGGCAACGGCGGCGGGAGCGCGGCGAGAAGCTCACCGAAACAGCGATCGAGGAGCGAGACCTGGGCGGCGAACCGCTGGCGATGCCCCATGACGAGATCGGGATCGGTGTCGCCTTCCAGCCGCAGCGATGGCAGCACGACGCCTTCCGGCGGGGGCGGGTCATCCGGATCGAGATACGGCTCCCGGAACGACTCCGGCGCGTCCCAGGCGAGCCTGAGGCTGCCGGCATGGATCCACACGAGGCCATGATCGGCGCCGGCCACAATCCCGCCAGCGGCGGCGAACAACCGGCCGAGATTCGTCTCCTCCGCCCGACGGGCCGAGCGGCGCGGCACGACCGCGGGCACGACCGTCACGGCCACTCCCGTGCTGTCTCTCTCGGGAGCAAAGAGCGCTGCGCCGGAGGCCTCGTCGGTGACCACTCCCACGCGGAGCCCGGCCCGGGCGGCCGCGGTGACAAGCGCTCCGGCGAGGGCGTCGAGGGTCTGCCGCGGATCGTGGGAGGGACTGATGAGGCGATCGAAGACGAGGCCACGGCCGGCGAGGGCATCGAGTGCGGGGGCCGACACCCACGTTGACCCCCAGGCCGGGAGGATCCAGGCCGGGAGACGATCGATGGTGACAAGCAGGAGCCGCGGGGGCATTCGCGAGCTCGGAGTTGGCTGGCAGGAGACGAACGGCTCCGCCGCTGGATGCGGCGGACTGCCATCGGACGAAGGCGAGGGATCGATTCGTTTCGGGAAAATCAGTGCCCGGGGGTGGGGGCGTCGTTCTGGTCACGCCCCTGGATCAGTTTCTTCAGCAGCGGCGTGGCCAGCGCCACGCCGACGCCCACCCCGATCGACGTGACGACGAACAGGAAGAAGTAATCGGCCTGGCCACCGAAGTTCCACGAGTTCCAAGGGAGCTTGATCTCACCCCGTTCGATCGCCTCGACCTTCGCGGCGATCAGCCCCCCGGCGAGATTGGCGACGAAGCTCGATACCAGCCACACCCCCATCAGCAGCGACACGAACCGCTTCGGCGCGACCTTCGTGACGTACGACAGGCCGGTGGGGGAGAGGCAGAGCTCGCCGACGGTGTGCCAGAAGTAGGTGAGGAAGATCAGCGCCATCGACGCCTTCGCGCCATCCTTCACCGACATCCCGGCCCAGACCATGAACAGATACCCGACGCCGAGGGAGATCAGCCCCAGCGCGATCTTCATCGGCTGGCTGGGATCGAGCCCATGCTTCCCGAGGCGCGTCCAGAGGCTGGCGAAGAGCGGGGCGAGCATGAAGATCAGCCCGGCATTCACCGACTGAAACCAGGTCGCCGGGATCTCCCTGCCGAACAGCGTGCGGTTTGTGTTTTGCTCGGTGAAGACATTGATCGACGACCCAGCCTGCTCGAAGGCCATCCAGAAGAAGACGTTGAAGGCCATGAACAGGAAGATCGAGGCGGTGGGGCCACGATCCTCAGGCCGCTGGATGGAAACGAACCAGATCACGAGCCCGAGGATCACCGCGGCCAGCGCCCCCACGAGCAGCGGCGAGAGGAGATCGGAGAAGGCGTTCAACAAGCCGTAGTGATAGGCGACCCCGCAGAGGGCCCCGAGAACGAGGCTCGCGACGACAAACAGCGGCGCCGAGGCCCCACGGCCGTCGGGGGGGAGGCCGATGTCGGCGAGGTATTTCGGCCGGAGGATCGTGTACAGGACGAGGCCGGCGATCATGCCGATGGCGGCGGCACCGAAGCCCCAGTGCCAGCCGACCTTCTCGCCGAGGGTGCCGCAGACGAACGCGCACAGGAAGGCCCCGAGGTTGATCCCCATGTAAAAAATGGTGAACGCCCCGTCGCGGCGCGGGTCTCCCTGTTTGTAGAGCTGCCCGACCATCACCGACACGCTCGGTTTGAAGTGGCCGGTCCCGAGGACGATGATCGCCAGGCCGGCGACGAACACCGACATCCCCACATCGCTGTGGGCAAGCGCCCCGAAGCCCGACAAGCCGAGAACGACGTGGCCGATGGCGATGAGGAGGCCGCCGACGACCATCGAGCGGTGGGTGCCGATGAGCTTGTCGGCGATGATCCCGCCAAAGATCGGGAACAGGTAGGCCAGCCCCGTGTACCAGCCGTAGAGGGTGCTGGCCGTTTTCTTGGTCCAGCCCGGCCCGGGATTGGCCCCCGCCCCCACGGTCATGGCGGTGATTTCCGCCAGCGCGATCGTCCGGCTCTCCGAGGTGCCGTCGGCTGCAGGGACGCTCAACTGCAGCATCCGCCCCTTGTCGGCCGCCTGTTCATCCTCGAACACGCGCACGACCTTCCCCTTGGCGACTCCCGCGGCGGTGGTCACCTCCACGACGCTGCCGGTGGCGAAGCGGGCCTCAGCGCCGTCGGGTAATTTGGCGGTGTACAGGCCGGCGATCAGATAGAGGACCAGCAATCCGCGCATCCCGTAATAGCTGAAGCGCTCCCACATCTCGACGAAGAAAAGGAGAAACAGCCCCGGCGGATGGCCGAGAATCGTCCCCTCGTCAGGCTTGGCCACGTGCCCCGGCTGAAACTCTCGCTGGTTGTCGCGGCTCATCAAAGCTCCCTCCGGTCGTGGCGGCCACCGCGGCGG
>CALQRA010000287.1 GCA_943332855.1 Candidatus Kuenenia stuttgartensis | reverse complement strand
CAAAAGATGCTCACCGCCAAGAGGGCATTCAGGAGCGTGAACCACCAGGTGTTCCAGACGCCGAACTTCACCGCCTCGGTGCCGTAGGCACTCTCGACGAAGGTTCCCAGCCCGAGAATGATCGCCAGGAGGGCGATGAGGACGACCGCGAACCGGAGCGAGGCGAGGAACTCGTAGACGGAGAGCACGGCCCGCACGGCGGCAGGTTGATCGGGCGTGGCGAGCCGGCGTGCAGCCATGGGATGGAGTCGAGGGGGGCGCGAGGGGTTGGGAACCGCCCCGCGATTATAGTCCCCCGACTCCTGCTGCGGAGATCGCCGGCTTCCGGGGTCCCCGGGGGGCCGGAGAGGATCACCGCCAGCCGAAGATCTCGGCCAGCGAGTTGAGCAGCGGATTGGAGAGCGTGGTGCTCTCCGGGCTGCCGATCGTGCGGACGAGGTCGTAGGCGATGAAGCCCCCGAAGAGGAGGAGCAACGAGCAGCAGACGAGGCCGACGATCTGCCAGGCACTGAAGCTCATCTCGTCGAGCATCTGGGTCGGGAAGGCCAGCGTCTCGCCAGATCCGGCCGATCCCAGCGAACTGTCATCGACGCCGAAGCTCGAGCTCTGCCCGCCGATCGTCTGGCCGAAGAAGCTCGAGTCGCCCGCCTCGGAATCGGAGGCGATCACGACCGACGCACTCTCGTCGTCGGTCGTCTCCCCGCCGAGTTCGAAGTCGTCTCCCGAGGCCGCGCCCTTGGCGGCGGAGGCGGCGCTGCCGAGATCGACACCAGAGTCGGCGAGACTGTCGCCGAGTGACACGCCGCTGCCGAGCCCGCCGAGGCTCGGTCCCGACAAGCCCGGTCCCGACAAGCCCGGTCCCGAGAGGCCGGCGATCCCTGAGTCTGACTTGCTGGCGGCCGATGACACGCTGCTGATGCCCGACAGTTCGATCGCCAGGTCGCCGGAGCCGCCGGCCTTGGAGATCCCGCTCCCGCCGAGGGAGGGGGAGGACGCTCCGACGATCGATTCGATGGCGAGGTCGTCGCTCTCGAGATCGTCGCCGAGAACGCTGTCACCGAGGACGAGGTCGGCGCCGGAGAGGCCGCCGGGGGAAGAGAGCGAGAGGCTGGGGGAGGAGAGCGAGAGGCCGGAGTTGCTCTTCGAGGCCACGCTCCCCTTCCCAACGCCGGTGTCGGAGGCGGATGATCCCTTTGCCGTGGGGGTGGAGAAGATCGAATCAGCGCCGTCGTCGAGGATCAGTTGGTCGTCATCGGTCGCTTCGCCAGGGCCTCCGGCGGGGGCGTTGTCGAGGACGAGTTCGGGGAGATCGAGATCGAGTTCCCCGCTTCCGCTCCCGGAGCCGGATTCGTCGCCGAGGGTGCGCAACAGCCGCTCGACATCATCCGTCTTGAACTTGTTCGTAACGCCGTCGCGCATCGGAAACAGCTTCTTACGGTCGACGAGTCGGTTGACTTCGTCGACGGAGACGCCGAGGAGCCGGGCTGCTTCCTCAGGCGACATGAATTTGCCGGCCATGGCTGCCTTGACGGGTGCGGGGACGGAGATCTCACCACCGTCAGTGTCGACGAATCCGCCGTCGAAGTCCACGATCCTGCCGGGGCCGGGCGCCTCCGGAACGGCCGGCAAATCCGCTCATGGTCGATTTTGCCCAGTCGGAACACCTTCCGCACCGACCTCGAGCATTTTCTTCAGGGTCGCCGGGCGCGGTTCCTGGGCGTTGTACTCGGGAACAAGCAGATCCCAGGCGATGTTGCGGGTGCTGCGGAGAGTCAGGGAGCCGGTTCCGTCGACGTGGTAGATGGCGGCATTCTTCATCTGGGGGTCGATGATGAGGAGGAGTTGACGGCCGTCGTCGAGCGGCGTGGCGCTGATCCACAGCGGCTGGCCGGCCCCCTCCCCTGCCGGGCCTGCGGCACCCCCGGCCAGGCCGGGACGGAGGCCCCGTTGCTGAGCGGAGAGCATCCCCCCTCCGGCCACCGTCAGCGTCACGCCAACGACCAGCGGCAGGAGGGACGAGCGCCAAGGAAAGGCGGTCGGCGGAGCGACCGGAGCATCGGAGGCAGGGCTGCGGAGGGGCATCGGGGAGGCATCCATCGATGGCGATCTCGGTGGGCGCGTCGCACGCACCCCGTGCGGGAGGGTAGGTCGCCGGGGGCGGCGGTGGCAATGTCGCCCCCCGACCAGCCTGGGGTTCGCCAACCGCCGCAGCTTGCCCTGTTGTTGTCTCCCATCTGCCATTTCCCCGGCCGCGGTCTTTCGATTCAATCGGTCGGGCAAAGCCTACCGATGAAAAAGGTGGTGCCGGTCCCGCGGACTTGTGCGCGGTCACCCCGGACAGCCATCGCCAGCCTGCTTGGGAGGTGCAACGGGTGTCGTACTTGAAGTCATTCACCGCGGGTCTCATCCGCTCGCCACTCCTCTGGGGCGGCGCCATGGCCTTTTGCTTTTTCGCCCTCATCCATGGTGGCGTGATCAGGCATGCCGGCACGATCCGCTACCTCGCCGGCCACTGGGTCGAGTATGTCGAGACGGTGATGTTCACTGTCGGGCTGTCGGCGCTGGTGCTGAAGTGGCTCGATGTCCGCCGTCAGGCGGCGGAGGTCGGCGAGCCGCTCATCGAGGCGATCCCCACCGGTGGTCAGCTGCCCGGCGAGGCGACCGGCCTCCAGGCGAAGCTCGTCGAGGTGGATGCCGATGGCTACCTCCCACACCGGATGCATGAGGCGCTCGATCTGGTCGTCCGCACCGGCTCCGCCGAAGGTCTCGAGGACCATCTCAAATACCTCTCCGACCTCGATGCCGCGCGGGCCGGGCAGAGCTACGGTCTGGTGCGCTTCGTGATCTGGGCGATCCCGATCATGGGCTTCCTCGGCACCGTCATCGGGATCACCGAGGCGATCGCCAACCTCTCGCCGACGCAACTGGAAAACATCACGGGCGTCGTCGCCGGGCTCGGCGTGGCCTTCGACACCACGGCCACGGCCCTGACGCTGTCGATGGTGCTCATGCTCATCCAGTTCTTCGTCGACCGGGCCGAGCAGCGGCTGCTCGGGGCCGTCGATTCGGCGGCCTGGATCGGCCTGGCGGGCAGGTTCCAATCGGTCGCCGCCGACGATGGCACGGCGGTGGCGCTGGCAAAGCTCTCGGAGGCGGTGTCGCGCAGCTCCGAGAAGCTCCTTCAGGCCCAGGAGCATTCCTGGCGGGCGCTCGAGGAGGCCGCCTCCGGCAGCCTGTCCCGCGCCGTGGCGGCCAGCGGCCAGGAACTGCGGACGGCGCTGTCCGACTCGCTCGGCTCGAGCCTCTCACAGTGGAGTGAATCGCTCGTCCGTGCCCAGGCCCATGTCACGAGCCAGCGGGAGGATCGGTGGGCGAAGGCCGCCGATGCGCTGACCACGGCCATGGAGGGCTTTGAGCGCCACCAGCAGGCGCTCGCCGACCAGACCGAGCTCCTCGAGCGGGTGGTCGATGCCACTCGCGACGTCACCGATCTGGAGCGCTCGCTCGAGAATAACCTCTCCGCGCTCACCGCCACGGGCCGGTTCGACGAGACGCTCGCGACCCTCTCCGCCGCCGTGCAACTCCTCGCGGGCCGAGCAGCCGACGGGGCCGCCGAACCGCGCCGGGTCGAACTCCACGCCCTCCCGCGTTCCAGAAGGGCCGCATGAGCCGTCGCACCCCCGCCGCCGCGCCGACGATCTCGCTGTTCCCCTTCCTAGCGGTGCTGCTGTGCACGATGGGCGCCCTCCTGGTGCTCCTCGTGCTCTTCAGCCGCTCCGCCTCGCAGGCCGGGGTCCGCGAGGCCGAGGCCGCCATCGAAGAGCTCGAGCTCGCCCGGGAGAACGCCCGCTGGCGGCGCGATCAGCTCGAAGGCGTCCGGCAAAAGACCAACGACGATCTCTCCCGGGCCCGGCTGGTGCTGGCGGGGATCGAGGAGAACATCCGCGCGCTTGAGGACGAGCTTGCCCGCCTCGTCGGCGTCGTCGAGGCGCTGGAAAGCGAGGCGAAGGTCACTGACTCCTCCGACCTTGCGGCGCTCGAGGTGAAGCTCACCAATGCGCGCGAGTCGCTCGACAAGGCCCGGGCCGATCAGGCCACCCGGCCGGCGGCCTACGCCGTCGTGCCGTATGTCGGCAAGCATGGCACCCACCGCCGCCCGCTCTACATCGAATGCTGTGTCGATGGCGTCTTCCTCCAGCCGGAGGGGATCCGGCTGACACCGGGGGATTTCGACGGCCCACCGGGGCCGGGCAATCCACTCGCCAGCGCCCTCCGCGCCGCCCGCGAGCAAATGGCGCGCACCATTCCCAATCCTGGCGATCCCGCCTCGCAGCCCTATCCGCTCTTGCTCGTCCGCCCGTCCGGCGTGATGGCCTACTACGCGGCCCGTGAGGCGATCTCTTCGTGGGGGAACGAGTTCGGCTACCAGCTCATCGAAGATGACTGGACGATCGCTTATCCCCCGCCCGACGTGGCGATCGCCGAGGCGGAAAACCGGGCGATCGAGGAATCGCGCCGCCGGCTGCAATGGCTCGCCGAGACGCATCCGCAGCGCCCTGCCAAGCCGCAGCGCCAATACCGGGCCGCCCCGACCCGCGGTGGCGTGGTCGAGAACGGCGGCCCGAGTGTCCTCGGCGACCAGGCGCAGTGGGAATGGAAGAATCAGCCTGCCGGCGGGACACCGACCCCCGGCGGCAGTCGCGGCGGGCGCTCGTTTAACGGCGGCGGGCCGGGGGTGGCGGCGGGCGCGGCCGGTGCTTCCGGCGATCCCTCGGGCCTGGCTGGCACTGGATCGGCCAGCGGCTCGGGCGCCGGCAATGGCGCTGGGGGCGACGGCAATGGCGCGGGCAATGGCGCTGGCAATGACGCCGGCGCTAACGCCGGAGGCGACGGCGTCGCGCCGGGGCGGCCGTTCCTGTCGGCCGCGGGGACTCCCGACGATCCGGCCGGCGACGCGATCCTCGCCTCCGGCCGGGGGATGGGCGGCGGTCCTGGAGGCGGCGGCGGCGGTGCTGGAGGCGGCGGGCCGGCGAGCGGCGGAATGGCCGGAAATGGACCGGAGGGTACGCCCGGCACACCGGGAGGCGCCTTCGGCGAGGCGGGCCTCGCCGGCGCACCGGGCCAAACGAACACGACGTCGGGGGGGGTCGATGGAGGGGGCGAGGGGGGCGACGGCGCCCCCGGTGGCT
>CALQRA010000286.1 GCA_943332855.1 Candidatus Kuenenia stuttgartensis | reverse complement strand
TGGCCGTGGCAGCCGCCGAAAACAACATCGGCCGTCATCCGCTCACGGTGAAGCTCTCGAGCGCGGGGACGTTCGACATGGACGGCGACCCTCTCGATCACCAGTGGCGGATCATCCGCGCTGCCGAGGGAGAGGCGGAGCCGCCGTCGCCCCCGCTGGAGGCTGGTCCTCCCGCAACGACGGCCGAGGTCGCCTCCCGCGAACCCCATCCCACGCTCACCTTCAGCGCACCGGGCGTCTACACCGTCGAACTGGTCGTCCGCGACCCTTCAGGAGCCGAGCGGAGCGCGTCGGTGCCGGTGGTCGTCGGCAATGCCCGTCCCGAAATCCGGTTTGCCCAGCCTTCGGACGGCGATTTCTTCGACCCGGCAGCGCCGATTGACTTCCGACTCCTGGTCCGCGACCACGAGGATGGCACGAACGACACGGCGGCGGCCGACGCCGACGGCCTCGAGGAATTGATGTCGACGGACGTCGCGCGGGCGACCGTGCAGGCCGGTCGGGTGGTCGACGGCGCGGCCGCCGCGGTGCCCCCGGGACTCGAGCGGATGCGGAACAGCGACTGTTTCAACTGCCACGCCGTCGACCAAGCCCGCGTCGGCCCGCCGCTGGTGGAGGTGGCAAACAAGTACCGCGGCAAGGAAGGGGCTCTCGAGGCCTCCGTCGAGCGGGTGCTGAAGGGCTCGAGCGGCGTATGGGGAAAGATCCCGATGATCCCCCACTCCCACCACACCCCCGACGAGATCCGCGAGATGGTGGGGTGGATCTATTCGCTCACCCCATCGGCCCTGACGCGCGTCTTCACCGGCTTCGTCGGGAGCATTCCGGTGACGCCGGAGGAGATCGGAAAGGGGGGCCGCTACCGGCTCGAGGCGACCTATCTTGACCGTGGAATCGGCCTCGACCGTGGCATCGGCCCGATCCCTGCGCTTGCCGGCACGGCGACGGTGTTGCTCCGGCCGCGGCTGACCGAGGCCGAGACCGCCGACGGGATCCATGGGCCACAGGTGCTCGCCTCCGGGAATGCCGGAGCGGGGCACTTTCTCGGTGCGGTCGACCACGGCCATTGGCTCCTGTTCCGCGACGTTCCCCTCGATGCGGTCGGGGGAACGACGCTGCGGATGGCGTCAGCCGGGGCGGGGGGCGCCGTCGAAGTCCGGATCGACGCCGCCGACGGACCGCTCCTGGCCACCGTCCCGGTGGAGGTCAACGGCCAGTGGGAGGAGTTCTACGAGCGCTCGGCGACCTGGGCACGGGTCGCCGGTCGTCATGATGTCTATCTCCGCTTCACCCATCCGCAGCAGGCCGGAGGGATGATGAATCTCGACAGCCTGCGCTGGGATACCGTTCGGGATCCGGTCCAGGATCCGGTCCAGGATCCGGTCCAGGATCCGGTCCAGGATCCGGTCCAGGATCCGGTCCAGGATCCGGTCCTTGATGACGTGCGGCGGTGATCCGTCGCCTCACGGCCCCGGTGGGTTCGCGGCGTTCGTGGCGGCCGGCGGAGTGACCGCCGGCGCTGATCCGACCGGTTGCCAACGCCCCTCGAGGAATTGGCTCCCCTCAGAGCCTGCCGCCGTGAGGCGAACCCGCACCGCCCCCTCAGTGCGCAGCACCCGGGCCGGCCTGTCGGCGCCGGCAGCCGTGGCATAGGCCCGGCGCACCTCCTCGAAGCGCGGCCCCGCCGCGCCGCTGACGATCACCCACGCCGGCGCCGTCGCCCGCGCCAAGGCCGGTGGGAGGCTGGCGAGGCTGCCATGATGGGGGGCGATCAGGAGCTCACACGGCCCGGGATCGGCGGCGACGAACCGGTCGAGCGCCCCCCCTTCGAGATCGCCCGTGAGCAGGACCCGGCGCCCCGCCGTCTCGACCGCCACGACGAGGCTCGTCTCATTGTCGGCGGGGGCCGGCCCGGCGCGTCCAGAGCGCGGATGGAGGACACGCACCCGACAGAGAGGATCGAAGGGGATCTCGTCTCCGGCCGAGACCGCCGACACCGGAACCCGCGCGGCGGCGATCCGCGCGAGAACCTCGGCGACCGCCGGTGCGGGGCTGGTCAAGAAGGCCTCGGGAACAACGACGCGGCCGACGTCGAAGCGTTCGAGAAGGTCAGGCACGCCGTTGAAATGATCGGTGTCGGCATGGGAGATGACGAGGGTGTCGATCCGGCCGATCCCCTCGCTCCAGAGGAGCGCCGAAAGCCCGCGCCCCGCCGCCACGCCGGCGCCGAGTCTCCCGGCGTCGTAGACCAGACAGCGTCCGGCGGGCCCGCGCACGACCAGGCCGCAGCCATGTCCCATCGCCGCAGCGATCACGTCGAGGCCCGGCGCCGGGCCGACCGCGACCATGCCGACGGCGAGGCCGACCGCAGCCCACATTCCCGCCGCACAGGCCCAGACCGAGGGTCGCGCCAGCCTGGCTCTGGCGAGGAGGAGGAGCATCGCCACCAGCCCGGCATACCACCCCACGGTCCACCACACCGGCGGACCCGACACCCACTGGAAGGCCCCGGGAATCCGCGCGGTGAGATCGACCGCGATCTCGATCGCAGCCAGGGCCGCGTCACAGACAGCCCCCCCGACAGCGGCGATCGGCCAGCAGACCGGCGCGGCGAGAAGACAGAGGAATCCCCCCACCATCGCCACTCCGACCAGCGGCGCGATGAGGGGATTGAGAAGCAGACCGGCCGGACTGAAGACATGGAAGTGGGCGGCCACCAACGGCGCTGTCGCCAACCAGACGGCGAACCCGATGAGGAGGGCATCGCAGGCAGCCCGCGCCTGCCGCCGGACCGACCGGTGCAACGGCGAGCGGGAGCGGTCGATGAGCCGGTCGATCGGGTCGTCGTCGCGCCGCCCGGCGCCGACCGCCGTCGCCGCGCCGATGAGGACGGCGGTGGAGAGGAACGACAACTGGCTGCCGATGCGGAGGATCTCCGGTGGGTGCCAGGCGAGGACGACGATCGCCACCACGGCCAGGGCATTGAGGCCGGCGGCACGACGACCGCAGACGGCGCCGAGGCAGGCCAACCAAACCAGGAGCGTCGCGCGGAGCACCGGGGTCTCGCCGCCGACGAGGATCATGTAGAGCCCCGTCGCCACCGCCACGAGGAGGAGCGCGGCGGTCCGGGGGAGCCGCACAAGCCTGGCGATGGCAAACAGACCGGCCGCGAGGAGCGCGACATGGAGCCCCGAGATCGAGAGGATGTGAACGGTCCCGGTGACCATGAAGGATTCGGTCATCTCAGGCAGGAGCGTCTCGCGCGTGCCGAGAAGGAGGGCGGCGGCGAGCGCCCCGCGCTCCGTCGAAAGATGCGTCCGCAGCGCTGCCGCCCCGCGCTCGCGGACCTCCTCGAGGACCGCCGCGAGCGTCGGCCAGCCCCCCGGCGCCAGCCGCTCGATCGCCCCGGCTCCCTCGACCCGGATCACCGACAAGGTGCGTTCCTGCCGGGCGCGGGCGCGCTGGTCGAACTCGCCTGGATTGCCGGGCAGTCCGGGGCGCAGCGCCCGCCCCCAGACGCGGCAACGCTCCCCGGCACCGAGCCGCGGCGGCGGGCCATCGATGACAAGCACCGCCCGGCCGGAACACGGTCGCCACGCTTCCCCGTCGCGCACGGCCGTGATCGCAAACTGGCAGTCGCTCGACGGCGGGCGCCCCCCACCGCGGAGCGGATCGCTCGAGCGGGGGAGCGGGCGCGGTGCCGCTACGAGCCTCCCCTCCACGGCCACCGGCAGGGGCCGGTCGGAGAGGCTCCAGGCGAGATCATCGGCCGCGAACCACCGCCATCGGGCCGTGCCCCAGGCCGCTCCGGCGGCAGCGATGGCCACGAGGAGGAGAGGGGCGGCCATCCCCGGACGCCGCCCGATCGACCACCCCCAGCCGCCGAGGACGACGACCGCCGTGGCCCAGCAGACAGTCGCCGGCAGGGGGAGGAGGAGCGCAGCACCGATCCCTGCCACCAGCGCTGCAGCGACGACCACCAGTGGCCGGGAGGGGAGGGAATCACGACGGCGCCAGCCCCCCGCAAACGCCGATCGGCACCGGGCCAGGGCCTGACGGAGCCATGCCGACACGTCGATCATCGCGCCCGACAACGAAAGCATCCCTCGACTCTCCCCCGACTTCCAGTGAGCCGTCGCAAGGCGCCCACGTTCGAGGGCGTGGCGCTCCGCTGGACAAATGTCCTACCGCCGCGCGGAGGGGGATGCAACGCCCCACCGGGAACACCGCGGGCGCTTCAGCCCTTTCGGGCCTGGACGATCCTGGGGAGGCCGGCGATGTCGGCGAGTGTCGGAGCGGGGACGAGCCCGGAATGACGGCGGATCAGGGCTTCGGCCGCCACGGCGGTCGACGGGCCGATCTCCACCAGGAGCCAGCCCCCCGGCGCCAAACGGCTCTCGGCCGCCGCGACGAGGCGCTCGACCACCTCGACCCCGGTCGGCCCCGCGACGAGGGCCCCCTTCGGCTCGTGGTTACGGACATCCCGGGGGAGCCCGGCGAACTCGTCCTCGCGGACATACGGCGGATTGCTGACGATGCAGTCGAAGGGTCCCGCAGCAGCCGGGGCGTCGAGGAGATCGCAGGCGACCAGTTCGATTCGACCGTCGAGCCCGTGGCGGGTGACGTTTCCCCGGGCAACGTCGAGGGCGTCGCCCGAGATGTCGGTGGCGACCACGCGGGCCTTGGGGAGATGCTTGGCCAGCGCCACCGCGATCGCGCCGGAGCCGGTCCCGACGTCGGCGATCCGCGGAGACTCCAGAGGGCGGCACAGATCGATGGCGCGGACCACGAGCCCCTCGGTCTCCGGGCGGGGAATGAGCACCGCGGGGGAGACGGCCAGCGCCAGCGAGAAAAACTCCCGGCTGCCGACGAGGTAGGCAACCGGCTCCCCCTCCCCGCGCCGCTTGACCAAGCCGCGGAACCGGGCCCGCCCGGCCTCGTCGACCGGCTCGGCATAGGCGGTGTAGAGCGCGATCCGTGGACAGCCACGGACATGGGCGAGGAGCACCTCGGCGTCGAGGCGGGGGGAATCGCTCCCCTTTGCGGTGAGCCACTCGGTTGTCCAAGTGAGCAGGCGCCCCACGGTCCACACGTCATCGGTCATGGTCAGGCCTCCGCTCCGATCAGGGTGTCGCCGGCTTCGAGGAGCGTTCCATGTCGGCGCGGCGCTGTTGCCGGGCGTGCTCCTCGATCGCCTGTATCACCAGTCCGAGGCGGCCGGTCATCACCTGATC
>CALQRA010000285.1 GCA_943332855.1 Candidatus Kuenenia stuttgartensis | reverse complement strand
CGCAGGTCGCGTCTTTGGAAAACACATTCTCGAACGACGCCGGCGGGAGGGTGGGGCTGCCCCCGAGCTGGCCCGTGATCCGCGGGCCGTCGAGAGACAGGTGCCCGAGGATGAAGGCGGGATGATTCGACTCGACCGTCGTGCCACCGACGGTGGCGAAGCGGGCACAGCGCTCGGCGGGGAGCTCCTTCACAAGCCGATCGGCGTAGTTGAGCGAGAGCTGGAGGCTGTCGGCGATCGAGTTACCGATGGAACGGGCCATGGGAGAGGTTCCTTGGGGTTCAGGGAAGGGTGAATCGGGCGATTGAAGCGGGGAGGGCTTCGCACTCGGCGGCGAAGACGCGGGCGGCGAGCGACGACACCGTGTCGTCGGGGAGGACGGGGACGGTCGCCTGCAGGAGGATCCGGCCGTGATCGTACTGGTCGTCGACGAGATGGACCGTGCAGCCACTCACCGTACAGCCCCGCTCGAGCACCGCACGGTGGACATGCTCCCCATGAAAGCCCTTCCCACCGAAGGCGGGGAGGAGCGAGGGATGGATGTTGATGACGCGGCCGGCGAAGTCGGCGGGGATGGCGAGGAGGTGGAGAAACCCGGCCATGACGACAAGGTCTGCCGAGGCGCTTCGGCAGGGGGCAAAGATCGCCTCGCTCCAGGCGGCCGTCGAACGCCCCTCGCGCGGCACCACCGCGACGGGGATCCCGGCCCGGCGGGCGATATCGACCCCGCGGACATCGGGCCGGCTCGAGACGACCGTGACGATCGTGGCGGCAAGCGATCCGGCGGCGATTCGATCGAGGAGGTTTTCGAGCGTCCGGCCGGAGCCCGACAGGAGGACGGCGAGGGGGCGGGAAGAGGTCATGCACGCTCTCCCTGCCGCCCGAGCGGCAGGATGTGGATCGTGAGGGGATGGCCGTCGACATCGATCGTTTCGGCGGTCGCTCCGGCAGGCCCGGCCCCGAACGTGAGCGTGGCGGCGAGGGTCTCGCCGGCGATCGAGTCACGGTGCTGCTCGAGGGCGCTGTTGAGCTCGGCCGAAGCGGTCTCGAAGGCGAGCGCGATCGTGTCGGTGAACTCGAGGTCGAGGCCCTTTCGCGCCGTCTGGACGGCGTGGACCACCTCCCGGGCGAGCCCCTCGGCGACGAGCTCCGGCGTCAGCCCGGCGGCGACCACGACCACCGCCCGTGGCCCCTCTGCCGCGGCCCAGCCCTCGCGGGGCGTGGTGCGGATGAGGACGTCGTCGCGATCCACCGTTGCCGTGCCGCCGGGAAGAGAAAGCTCGACGCGGCCGTCGCGGGCGAACGCGGCCAGGAGCGTCTGGGCGTCGGCCTTGGTGAGCGCATCGCGAGCCTGGGGGAGAAGCTTCCCGAGGCGGGGCCCGAGTTTTTTCAGATCGGGGAGGATGCTGCGGGTGATGTAGCGGTCGGGCTCACGGCAGATCTCGAACTGCTTCACGTTGAGCTCGTCGCAGACAAGATCGGCATGCGCTGCCAGCCAGGCGGCATCGTCGGGGGAGGCGTCGGCGAGGATCACCTCGACCTTCGAGAGCGGCTGCCGGACCTTGAGCTTCGCGCTTGCTCGGGCCGCACGGCCAAGCGACGCCACCTCGCGCACCAGCGTCATCCGGCGCACGAGATCGGCGTCGAGGAGCCCGGGCTCTCCTCGAGGGTAATCGGTGAGATGGATACTCTCCGCCACCTTGTCGCCGAAGCGGCCGACGGCGAGATTCCGCCAGATCGTCTCGGTGACGAAGGGAACAAACGGCGCGGCGAGGCGAGCGACGCCGAGAAGCGTCTCGTAGAGCGTCCAGTAGGCATCGAGTTTGTCGAGATTGCCCTGGGGGCTGTCGGCCCGCCCGGCTCCCCAGAAGCGGTCGCGGCTGCGGCGCACGAACCAATTGCTGACGCCATCGACGAGCGCCGAGATCATTCCGGCCGCGGCGAAGTGGTCGAAGGCGTCCATCTTCTCGACGACACCGGCGGCCGTCGCCGAGAGCTCGGCGAGCATCCAGCGGTCGAGCTCGGATCGCTTGGATACCGGGCGCCAGCCGCGGGCCTTGGCCAGATCGGCGTGATCGAGGCACCCCGGCTCGTCGAGGAGCGTGCCCGGATCGAAGCCGTCGATGTTGGCGTAGATCACGAAGAACGAATAGACGTTCCAGAGCCGGATGAGAAACTCCGGCACGCTCTCGCGGATCGTCCGCTCGCTGTAGCGGATCGTCGTCCACGGAGGCTGGCCGGCGAGGAAATACCAGCGCAGCGCATCGGCGCCGTAGGCGTCGAAGATCACCCCCGGCTCTTTGTAGTTGCGCTTGCTCTTGCTCATCTTCTGCCCGTCCTCACCGAGCATCAGCCCGAGGACGATGCAGGCGCGAAACGGGTGGGGATAGTCGGCTGCCGGGGCAACGACGCCCTCGGGAAGCGTCCCCGGCCCGTCGCCGCCGAAGAGGAGCGTGCTGATCGCCAGTTGGCTGTAGAACCAGCCGCGCGTCTGGTCGATCGCCTCGGAGATGAAGTGGGCGGGGAACTGCGTGGCGAAATCCTCGCGACCCGTGTGCGGCCAGCCCCACTGAGCAAACGGCATCGCGCCCGAGTCAAACCAGCAGTCGATCACCTCCGTCACCCGCCGCATCCGTGAGCCAGGGGCGAAGGGGGAGTCGTAGGTGACCGCATCGATGTAGGGCTTGTGGACGCGGAGATCGTCGCTGAGATCGGGATTGGCAGCCTTGGCCCGATCGAAGACCTCGGTGCCGGCGACGCCCGGCTTGGCGAGGACGGCCGCGAAGGAGGGGACCGCCTCGGCCCGGCCGGTCGACTCACACACCCAGATCGGCAGCGGTGTTCCCCAGTAACGCTCCCGGGAGAGGGCCCAGTCGACGTTTGTCTCGAGGAAGTTGCCGAACCGCCCCGCCTTGATGTGCTCCGGGAGCCAATCGATGCGGGCGTTGTTGGCGAGCATCGCATCGCGGAATTGGCTGGTGCGAATGAACCAGCTCGCACGCGGGTATTGGATGAGGGGATCGCTGTCGGCCCGCCAACAGAAGGGATAATCGTGGACAAACTGCTCCTGATGGACCAGGAGCCCGCGGGCCTTGAGGTCGCGGGTGATGTCACGGTCGCATTCCTTCACGAACCGGCCGCTCCCCATCGGGAACTCGTCGGTGAAGGTGCCGTCGGGGGCGACGCAATTAAGCAGCGCCGGGCCCCCCGATTCGAAGCGCGGTTGCTCGGCCATCAGGACGCCATAATCGACCTCGCCGAAGGCGGGGGCGACATGGACGATGCCGGTGCCAGAATCGGTGGTGACGAAGTCGGCCGCCACGATGCGCCACGCCGCCGGTGACCGGCCGCCACCGACGAGTGGGGATTCACGCGGCATCCCTTCCGGCCGGTAGGTATCGAAGGGGGGAAGGTAGCTCCTCCCAACAAGGTCGCGGCCAGCGATCGTGGCGACGGTTGCGAATGTCTTTTTCAGTTTCTCCGGCAACGAGGCGGCCAGCGCCGCGGCGACGACAAACTCGGGGGCGCCGTCGACGAAAGCCCCCTCTGCGGTCGTCTCGCGGATCACCGCATAGGGGAGATCGGCCTTCACCGCCGCGAATTGGTTCGCCGGAAGCGTCCAGGGGGTCGTCGTCCAGGCGACGAGGCAGCGGTTGGTCGGCTTGCCAGCGTCGTCGAGGAGCGGGAAGGCGACGAAGACGCTCGGATCGGCGACCTCCTTGTAGCCCTGCCCGACTTCGCCGCTGGAGAGCGCCGTCCCCCCCTGGGCCCACCACCAGACGATCTTGTGGCCGCGGTAGAGGAGCCCGCGGTCGAAGAGATCGGCCAGCGCCCACCAAACACTCTCGACGTACGCCTTGTGGTAGGTGACATAGGCCTCGGAGAGATCGATCCAGAAGCCGATCCGCTCGGTGAGCGACTCCCACTCCTTCATGTAGCGCCACACGCTCTCCTGGCAGCGGTGGATGAAGGGCTCGACGCCGTACTCCTCGATCTGGGCCTTGGAATGGATGCCGAGGGCCTTGCAGACCTCGACTTCGACCGGCAGGCCGTGGGTGTCCCAGCCCCCCTTGCGCTCGCACAGTCTCCCGCGCATCGTCTGGTAGCGCGGGTAGAGATCCTTGATCGTCCGCGTCAGGCAGTGCCCCGGATGGGGCATGCCGTTGGCCGTCGGTGGCCCCTCGAAGAACACGAACCGTTCTTCCCCGGCACGCTGCTCGAGCGATTTCCGGTAAATCAGAGCGTCGCGCCAGAAGGCGAGGATCGCCAGTTCGTTGGCCGGGAAGTCTGGTTTGCCGCGAACGGGTTCGAACATGGGAGGGGAGGCTTAGGGGACGGGGAATGGCGGAGGCTTGAGGCGGGGCGGGCGGGGGCCGGATCGAGGCACCGGCCGCGGGGATCAGAGTTCGACCGTTCGGCCGGTCTTGAAGGCCTCGTCGGCGGCGAGGACGATCCGCAGGCTGCTGACCGCGTCCTCCATGTGCGCGGTGAGGTCGCGATCATGGAGGATCGCGTCGAGAAACAGCTCCTGCTCAAGGAGGCAGAGGCCGTCGTGGTCGGGCTCGTTGTGGCAGTCGATGAGCTCGTCACGCCGGGCAAAGGTGCCGTCGGCCTTCGTCTCCGAGTGGTGGAGCTTCAGCAGCGCGGCCTTCGAATGGGCGTTGACGTCGTCGCTGGCGGCATCCCCCTCCTTCGTGCCGACGATGCTCACGCACCCCTTCGGGCCGATGACGTCCTTCACGAAGTAGGCCACCTCGCTCATCATCGGGCCCCAGCCGGCCTCGTACCAGCCGACGGAGCCGTCGGCGAACGTCACCTGGAGCTGGCCGTAGTTGTACATCCCCGGCACGAGCTCATCGGTGAGGCGGGCACCGATGGCCGAGACGCGGACCGGCGTCGAGCCGGTCATCAGGCACATCACATCGACGTAGTGAACGCCACAGTCGACGATCGGCGACATGGAGTTCATCAGTTGCTTGTGCGTCTTCCACTGGTCGGCAGACGATTGCTGATTGAGGTTCATCCGCATCACCAGCGGCTTCCCGAGCGTCTTGGCCGTCTCGATGAACTTCGTCCAGGTGGGATGGACGCGGAGGACGTAGCCGATGACGAGCTTCTTCCCCGCTGTCTTGGCCAGGTCGACGACCTCGCGAGCCTCGGCGACGGTGTTGGCCAGCGGCTTCTCGAGGAACACATGGCAGCCGGCGGTAAAAGCCTTGCGGGCGTAGTCGGCATGGGT
>CALQRA010000284.1 GCA_943332855.1 Candidatus Kuenenia stuttgartensis | reverse complement strand
GGCCTGCGGGCCGGCCGGGCGGCGGCCGCGGGGACGGCGGCTCACCGGGGTCGAGCAGTGCACGGCGATGAGCCGGACGAGCCAGGCGGAAACGGCCCCCTTCGCGCCCCGCCGTTCCCCCACCTTCGCATGCGCGGCATCGTAGACGGCGACCGCCGTCGTCCCGGCGTTCACCGCGGTGAGATCGTTGACGACGATCAGATCACAAGCCTTGGCATCGATCTTCTCCAGGGCCCGCCGCGGATCGGCCCCCGGCTCGAGTGCGAAGGCGACCATCCACTGCTCCGGGGCGGCCCGCCGCGAGAGGGTGGCGATGATGTCGGGGGTCGGCTCGAGAACGAGCGAAAGCCCCGAGCCCTTCCGGGGGATCTTTCCGGGAACGCGGGCCGCAGGCTCGAAATCACACGGCGCCGCCGCCGCGATCACGCCGTCGACACGGGGGAGCTCCACGAGGCAGGCGGCGAGCATGTCGCGCGTCGAGACGACCGGGATGACGCGCGCCCGCGGCGGATAGGCCACCGACACCGGTCCGCTGACGATCGTCACGTCGTGCCCGGCGGCTAGGGCGGCGCGGGCAATGGCCGCGGCCATCCGGCCGCTCGATCCGTTGGTCAGGTAGCGGACGTCGTCGATGTAGGCCCGCGTCGGACCGGCGGTGAGAAGAATGCGTGTCACGGCAACGCTCATCCCCTCCGCGGCCGATCGTCGCCAGCGAGGACAGCCCGGATCACGGCGGCGATCTCGGCCGGCTCAGCCATCCGCCCGACGCCCGACTGGCGGCAGGAGAGCCATCCGCTCCCCGGAGGGACGATCCGAGCGCCATCGGCCACGACCTGCTCGACGTTCCGCTGCACGGCCGGATGCTTCCACATCGCGGCGTTCATCGCCGGCGCGAGAATCACCGGGCAATCGGCACACAGCAGGAGCGTCGTCAGAAGATCGTCGGCCAGCCCGTGCGCCGCCCTGGCGAGGAAGTCGGCCGACGCCGGAGCGACAACGACACAGTCGGCCCGGGCCGCCAGCTCGATGTGGGCTCCGAGCGGATGGGCCGACTGGTCAAAGCCGCGCGTCGCCACAGGACGGCCGGTGAGGGCCGCGAAGGTCGCCGTGCCGATAAACTTTCGGGCGTTCCTCGTCAGGACCGCCGTCACGCCGGCCCCGTCCTGAACGAGGAGACTTGTCAGCGCCGCAGCCTTGTAGGCGGCGATGCCAGCCGACACCCCCACGACGATTTCACGGCCGACGAGATTGCCTTCCGCCACTGGAGCGCCCACCGCGACTTTTGTCCCCGCCAAGAATGGGTTTCGGCGACGATACCTCGAACGGCCGAGGCGTCATTCTTCGAGAGAGTCGTCGTCAGAGGTCGGTCGGATCGAAGTCGAGCGGACCGCCGGCCTCGGGCGATGCGCCCGTGATCCGCAGGTTCGCGGAGGTGTCGAGGTAGATCTTGTTTTGCTTGATCTCCTCGATGACGATCTGCATTTTATCCTTGCTGACGGTGTCGACGAGCGGACGCCCGCCAGCGTTGAGCGCCACCATCCGCTTTTGGATGAGCGTGGAGAGCTTGAAGCGCCCGCCCACCTTGTTGACGATCTCTTCTTCGCGCAGGTCGTCGATCATGATCGTGTTCCTCGGGTGATCGTCTGGGCCGGGTTGCGTTGGCGGGATGTGGCTCGGGGTGGTTTCGATCCGGCCCGCCGACCGGTAGGGCGTCGGCGGACGGGGTGTTCGGGGATGATTGCGGGGGTCAGTGTCGGGGTCTGCGGGGGTCGGTGTAGCGACCGAGGGGGTCGTGCGGTCAGATCGCCGTCGGCCAACGTCGATCCTTCTGCTGCGGAGGGAGGCCGGCCGTCCGGAGAATCTGTTCGATCTGGCCCACCGCGGCGTCGACGTCGTCGTTGACGACACGGTGACGGTAGCGGTGGGCTTCTTTGAGCTCCCGATGAGCGACCTCGAGCCGCCGGGCCATCGCCTCGCGGGTCTCGGTGCCTCGGGCCACGAGCCGTTGTTCGAGATGATCGGGTGCGGAGGGCTCGACGAAGATCGTCACCGCCTCGGGATAACGGTCGAGGATCGACAGTGTACCCTCAACGTCGATCTCGAGCACCACCCAATCGCCGGCCGCCAAACGGGGAGCGACTTCGTTCGCCAGCGTTCCGTACCAATGCTGCCGGCCGTAGACCCGACAACACTCGAGGAATTCCCCACCATCCCGGCGCCGATCGAATTCCAGCTGGGAGAGGAAGTGATAGTCGAGGCCGTCCCGTTCGCCGGTCCGCGGGGGGCGCGTGGTGGCCGAGATGCTCGGCAGCAATTGCGGTAGGCGGGCCAGGAGACGCCGCAGAATCGTTGTCTTGCCGACCCCGGACGGGCCCGAGATGACGACGACATTCCCCGCGACGGGCTGTTCAGAACGCACCATTGAATCGTTGTACCTCACTCCGGGGGAGGCTGGAAAGGACTCGGTGCCCGATCGGTCGCCGCGGGGTGTACCCGATCCCCGCGGGTCGTTCACTCGAGGTTCTGGACAAGTTCCCGGAGCCGCTCGATGCGGGTCTTCACCTCGACGACGGCATGGGCGATCGCCACGTCAGACGACTTCGATCCGATCGTGTTGGCCTCGCGGGCGAGCTCCTGGGAGAGGAAATCGAGCGATCGTCCCGGAGAATCCTCCCCCAGAAGACGGGTAAACTGGTCGAGGTGGCTCTCCAGGCGGACGAGTTCCTCGGCAATGTCGGTCCGATCGGCGAGAAGGGCGATCTCTCGGGCCAGATCCCCGTCCCCGAGCTTCAGCCCCTGCTGTTCGAGGACCTTCGCCACCCGGTCGTGGAGCCGCTGCCTGTGTTCGACGAGGACGGCCGGAAGACGGTCGCGGATCGTCGCCGACAGCCCCCGGATCTCGCCGCCGGTGACGAGCATGTCGCGGGCCATCGAGTCTCCCTCGGCCCGCCGCATCCGTTCGAGGCCGTCGAGGGCAACGACGAGGGCCCGCTGCACGAGCGGCCAGGCCGCATCGATCGCCTCCTGCGACGGCGTCGCTTCGACGAGGATCCCAGGAAGGGCCAAGAGGGCGTCGGCCGTCTTCGGCACGGGCAGATCGTGGCTGCCACAGAAGTCCTCGAGTTGGTCGAGGTAGGCGGCGAGTTGGACCTGATCGATGCCACGGGAGGCCGGAGCGAGCGGGCCGGCAAGGTCGAGCGACACCTGCACCGCCCCGCGCCGGATGCGTTCACGGACGACCGCCTCGACCCGGGATTCGAGGATCGCGAAGCCCTCGCGGGAGCGGAGCGTGACCTTCAGAAAGCGGTTGTTGACACACCGCACCTCGACACGGGCGGTATTCGCCCCCTCGGCGACGAGCCCCTCGCCGCAACCGGTCATGCTGATCGCCACGTGGTCGTCATCCCCTCTCAGCGGTGGGTGCGGGAGGCTTCACTTGGCCGCTTCGGTCGACGCAGGCGCATCGGTGCCGGCGGGAGCCGGCGCGGCTGCGCCCTCGGCCGGCGTTTCGGCCGACGGTTCGGACTTGCGCTCGGCGTCGCCGGGCACGGGCGGTGTGGCGGGCGTTTCTCCCGGGGGCAGCGCCCCGCCGGTGTTCCCGGTCTCGATCGGCATCGATCCGCCGAGTGTGGCGGCATTGAACTTCGACTGCTGCCGACCGAGGACGTTCAAGGCGAGGATGCAAAGAAGAATCCAGAACGCCGCCACGCCAATCGTGATCTTCGTGAACACGTCCCCGGCCTTCGTGCCGAACGCACTCTGCCCCCCGGCGCCACCAAAGGCCCCGGCAAGCCCGCCACCGCGCCCCCGCTGGATGAGCACCAGGAGAATCAGAAACAGCGAGGAAAGAATGAGGAACAGGCCGAGGAGAAAGCGGACGATCATGGCAACGGATTCCGGAGCGGTCGGAAAGGGGGCATGGGGCGCGGCGCGGCTCGCTCCGGCAACAGCGCCAAAGCGAGGGGGGCAGTCTACCAGTCTGAGGAGAAAGTCATCCACGACACTTTCCACCCCGGCACCAACGGCCGCAGGCTGGGCGTGTCGGGCGGAGCGAGTTCAGCCGAAGGCCTTGGCGATGGCAAGGAAGTCATCGGCCTTGAGGCTCGCCCCCCCCACCAGCGCTCCGTCAATGTCGGGGCAGGCGGCGAGTTCGGCGGCGTTGTCGGGCTTGACGCTGCCGCCGTACTGGATGCGGATCGTGTCGGCAACCGTCGGCGAGGAGAGGCGGCCCAGGAGCGCGCGGACGAGGGCATGGACATCCTGCGCCTGCTGCGGAGTCGCCACCTTCCCGGTGCCGATCGCCCACACCGGCTCGTAGGCGACGACGATCGTCGCCAGGTCGTCGGCGGGAATCCCGGCGAGCGACCCGAGGACCTGCTCGGTGACGACCGCCTCGGTCCGCCCCGACTCGCGTTCCGCGAGCGATTCCCCGACGCAGACAATCGGCGTCAGCCCCGCGGCGAGGACCGCTTTGACCTTGGCGTTGACCGTCGCGTCGGTCTCCCCGAACAGCGTCCGCCGCTCCGAGTGCCCCAGAATGCAGTAGCGGCTGCCGATGTCGCGGAGCATGCCGGGGGCCACCTCGCCGGTGAAGGCGCCGCTCTCCTTATCGTGGGCATTCTGGCCGCCAAGCGCCACACCCGACGGCGCCACCCCCGCGGCCAGGCCGAGGGCCGCGGCCACGGTCGTCGCGTAGAGCGCCGGCGGGCAGAGGACGAGATCGACGCTGCCGGTCTGTTTGGCGCCTGCAGCGATGGCCTCGGTGAGGCTGCGGGCCTTGGCCGCATCGAGGTTCATCTTCCAGTTGCCGGCGACGATCGACTTCCTGCGGGTGGACATGCGGGAATCTCGGAGAGGGAAGGTTGGCTGGGCGATGGGGAGAGCGAATCAGATTTCGACGCCGCTGGCAACTGCGAATCGGGAGAACCGCGGCGCGGCGGTCGGGAGCGGGATGGAGCTTTCAGCCGACGGCGGCAGCCGAGGCATAGGACCCGAGGACAACGACCCGTTTGCAGCGCGCCTCGAGGGCCTGGATCGCCCGGCGGACGCGGAGGTCGTCGCGGTGCCCCTCGAGCTCGACGAAGAAGATGTAGCCCCGTTCCTCGCCAGGGAGCGGGAACGACTCGATCCAGGTGAGGTTGAGCTTCTGCTTCTTGGGGATCGCCAGGGCGTCGGCGAGGCCGCCGGGGCGGTGCTCGATCTCGAACATCAGCGACGTCTTGTCGTTGCCGGTGCGCGAGGAATCGGCATGGCCGAT